>CAJOEJ010000011.1 GCA_905233375.1 Paludibacteraceae bacterium
AGAAACCGGATAAAATGGATAATTATGTGGAGATGCTGGTGTTATCTATGTCCCGCGAGTTTATACAGGAACTCAATTTGAATTTCCCGCTTGCATACACAGCCTATATTTACGTACACCCGGTTTGGAATATTAGTCCTAAGAAGATGCAGCTCTTGATTCATTATTTTGACCTTATGCGTGAGGTAATAGCAGAAAAAGACCGCAAAGCGGCAATCCATCTTATAAAGTCGTTTTTATACTATCTGGCGGAGGAAGAAGCCAATAATTTCCCGCAGCAGAGCTCCAGAGAAATGTCCCGCAACGAAGAGATAACAGGTCGTTTCATGCATCTGGTAGATACCCATTGTGAGCAACAGCACTCACTCGATTGGTATGCCGACCAGCTTTGCCTCTCCACGCGTTATGTGGCAAACACGATCAAACAGACACTCGGCGTAACTGCCAGTGCTTGTATTGAGCATGTCCTTGTCCAGCGCGCAAAAACATTGCTTTTTACCACAACTAAATCCATTCAGGAAATAGCCGATCAGCTCGGGTTCCAGAACCAAAGCCACTTCGGCACCTTCTTCAAACGCCACGAAGGTGTTAGCCCCGCAGCGTTTAGAAAACAACAGTAAGAATTATTATGACCTTAAGACGAACAAAAAAGGCGCTGCTTATTGCAGTGCCTTTTCAATTACTTCGCTGATATCGTGAACGAAGTGGAGGTTGAGTCCTTTTAGGTAGATTTCATTGATTTCGGCGACATCTTTGCGGTTGTCTTCACAAAGGATGATGTCTGTGATACCGGCACGTTTGGCGGCGAGCAGTTTTTCTTTGACACCTCCGATCGGCAGCACTTTGCCACGCAGCGTCATCTCTCCGGTCATGGCTATACGCGGTTTGACAAGCCGTTTTGTGAACGCACTCACGAGTGCCGTTGTCATGGTGATACCGGCAGATGGACCATCTTTCGGAATGGCTCCTTCGGGCACATGGATATGTACCGAAGTGGACTCAAACACTTCCGGATCAATGCCTAAGTCGGAAGCGTGCGCTTTGACGTAGCCCAATGCCAAGGTGGCGCTCTCTTTCATTACGTCGCCCAGATTTCCGGTGAGCGTGAGAGTAGGGGCTTTGGAGGCTGAGAGGCTGGTCTCGATGAAGAGGATCTCGCCGCCGACCTGCGTCCAAGCGAGACCTGTCACGACACCAACGTACTTGTTTGTCTCCCAAGCGTCTCTGGAGAATCGTGCCTGCCCGAGGTACGCGCGGACATCCTCCAGCGTGACGGTCACGTTATATTCCTCGCCGAGTGCGATTTTGGTATCCACCTTGCGGCAGATGGTTGCTATCTGACGCTCCAGCGAACGCACACCCGACTCGCGCGTGTAATCATCTATTATATGTCCCAAGATCTCTTTCTTGAACTTCAACTGAGTCGCTTTGAGCCCGTGGTTCGCCAATTCCTTGGGGATCAGATGCCGCTTGGCAATCTCTTCTTTCTCCTCCTGCAGGTATCCGGTCATCTCGATCAGTTCCATTCTGTCGAGCAGGGGTCTTGGAATCGAGTCCAGACTGTTGGCGGTAGCAATGAACAGCACCTGGCTTAGGTCGTAGTCCACGTCAAGATAGTTATCATGGAAGGTGCTGTTCTGCTCCGGGTCGAGCACTTCGAGTAGTGCCGCCGTCGGGTCGCCTTTATAGTCCACGCCGATTTTGTCTATCTCATCCAACACAAAAACGGGATTGGAAGTACCGCATTTGAGAATGCCGTCAATGATGCGTCCAGGCAGAGCTCCGATATAAGTCCGTCTGTGTCCGCGTATCTCCGCCTCGTCGTGCAAGCCGCCCAACGAGACGCGTGCATACTTGCGTCCGAGCGCTTCTGCGATGCTCTTTCCGAGGCTCGTTTTGCCGACTCCCGGAGGACCGAATAGGCAGAGGATAGGCGATTTGACAGGGTGTTTGGCTTTCTCCTTGGCGCTGCGAAGACTTAGTTGGCGTTGCACGGCAAGGTATTCGACCACGCGCTCCTTCACTTTGTCCAATCCGTAATGGTCGCGGTTAAGGATGGCCTGCGCATGGTTCATGTCGTAGTTATCCTCGGAATAAACGCCCCAAGGCAGCTCGAGGAACGTCTCCAGATAATTGAGTTGCGTAGGGTAGTCAGGCGAGTGGGTCGGCATATGCTCGAGGCGCTGGAGTTCTTTCTCAAACGCCGCTCCGACATACTCCTTCCATTGTTTCATCGCCGCTTTCTCACGCAACTCTTTGATGGTCTGCGCACCCGTATCACCCAGGTCTTTCTTGATCGTTTCCAGCTCTTGTTGCAAGAAATAATCCCGTTGCTGCTTGTCCATCGTTTCCTGCGTTCTGCGACGGATATCCGCTTTGATATTTAACTCCTCCAGATCTTTCTCCAGCACATTGAGCAGCGCTTCGGCTCGCTCCGTGAGCGAATGAATCTCCAACAACCCCTGTTTGGTGTTGGTGGGCATGTGGTAGATGGCGCAGATATAGTTCACCAGAGTAGGGGAACTGTTGATGTTCCGGATGGCTGTCTGTAATCCCGCCGGCGCATCGTCCCTCTCGCTCATGACCTTCTGCATCGTGTCCTTGATGGTGTCCACGGTCACTTTGAACTGCTTGTCGGTCTTGAGAGGCATCTGTTCCGCCATTTCGACGGCATGAGCAAACAGTTTGCTGTTTTCCTCCACAAAATCAACCGCCTGAATACGGTTCAAGCCTTCAAAGACAGCCATCTGGGTGTCTTTTCCCATTTCGGGAACAGGCAACATCTGTATCACCCGGGCAAGCACGCCTATTGTGTAGAGGTCTTGTTCGGTTGGCTCTTTGGCTTCGTTGTTCTTTTGCGTGAGCAGGATGATCGTCCGACCGTCTTTCTCCGCATCTTTGAGTAACTTGAGGCTGCTTTTCTTCGAGATGGCGATAGGGAGCATCACGCCCGGATACACCACCTGGTTTCTAATTGGCAGCACTTCATACAATCTGTTTTCTATCTGATAATTGTCTTCCATATGTTGTAAACGTAGTTTGCGTAAATATGCTATTTTACATAATCGTGATTAGGTTTGAAACCTGTATCACTTCATACCTCGTAGTAATTTGATATGTTCGTAGGCTTCATTGATGGTTCGGAATTTCTCTGTAGCTTTCTGTTTGATCTCCTCGCTAACATTGTTCACTTTGTCCGGATGGTATTTCATCGCCATGCGCCGGTACGCTTTCTTGACTTCTTCATCCGTAGCCGACGGCTCGATCTCCAGCACCGTGTACGCCCAGTTGGGTTCTTTCGCTTTTTGGTACATCGCAGCCAGCGACTCATAGTCTTTGGTTCGGACACCCATGCCGGCAGCAATCTGCTCGATAACGGTCTGTTCTTGCTGTGCGAACTCGCCGTCAGCATTGGCGAGCTCTAACAACAAGTGGATAATCTCAAGTCGTGTCGAGTAATTGACATTCTGACCTATTTGACGAGAAACGGCCGCCACATCGATGTGCTGGTCAAGCAATTTCTTCAAAATCTGCAAGGCCTCTTTCCCGCCCTCTTCGCCGTAAGTCTTCAGCAAAAACGGCTTGATATAGTTCACTTCCGATTTGAGAACACGGCCGTCAGCCTTCATCACACAGGCGATGAGGACTAATAGTGAAACGCTGATGTCTCCTTCTGTGACGCGCTTGGACGAGCTTGCGCCAGCGGTCGGACCATTACTCTCAGAGTCCCCGGGAAGTGCCTGTAGACCGGAGGAAATAGCATCCACGAACGAGCCGATAACAAAGCCTATTATCGTGCCTATCGGACCTCCCAACACAAAGCCCAAACCGCCAAATATCCATTTTGTATTCATCTATATATTGCTTGTCTGTTATATAGTGTACAATTATTGTACCATTAACCTACGTCAGTATTTATTCTGCCATATTGGCAGATTGCTGTTTGAGTCGCTCACGGAGAATGGCTTGGATGAAGTTGTCGAGTTTGGCGTATTGTTTGCGTTTGAGTTTGGTTGAGCCCGGTTGAGGTTTCTTTTCGAAGGGCGCTTCTTTGTCCGGACGTTTGAACTGCGCGTAAAAGCGTTTGCGGAAATCAGCCAACAATGCACGCAGAACCATAATCTGCTCGCGTTGTTCGGGCGTCATATTAGCGAGTTCGTCGTCCGAGATTTTCTCGGAGTTGATGATTTCAGATGCCAGATGCTTGGATTCACCGAAAAGACTAATGCTGGCAAGTTCGGCTCCTTTGGGCGGATTTTTTGTGTAATCACGCGGGTTAACGATCTTATAGGACTCCTGAACGCCTTCCTTGAGTACGGCTCCGTTGGGGGCACGATACTTCTTCTGGCGCATGATGATTTTGCTTCCTTTTTCAAATTCCCCGCGCATGTTTTTGACGGGGACATAAAAATCAATTTGGCTCATATGTTGGCATGGTTTTTGTTATTAATATTATGATTCTTTATGATGTCTGCCAATTTGGCAGTTCTTATGCTTTTCTTGGCTTGTCGTATAGGCAATATCCCCGTTATCACCCGGTAATCACTCCGTAATAACCCCGTAATCACCCCCTTTTTTATCGTTTAAGGGTCGGTAAAACCACGTATTTAGTACGTGGCGTTTTGGTGGCGGACTTGTGGCGGATGGTAATTTCAACAGGAAAGTACCCTACTCTTTGAGTCGTTTTTAAAATTCGGTGCAAAGATACGAAAAATATTTGATATATGCAAATTTTTTAGAAAAAAACACACAAAACCCTTTTGAATGATTTAAAGCTGCGCTTTTCTCTTCGAGTTCAATCATTCCAAAGAAATACACATGAAAAACAAGTTAATGTACAAAGGAACAATTTAAGTACCAAGTGACCAAGTACCAAGTACAAAGGGATAAAGTACAAAGTACAAAAGAGGATAGAGGCGGCGGATGACATCCGCCTGAAATACAAAGAAGAGGTATATAATGCCGGATACTATCCGGCACAATGGACATAGAGGATTTTCAATGCCGGATGAAATCCGGCGGGAATGGACATAGAGGCAAGGAGGGAAGAACGCGCACATGGATGTGCGCGCATGGACGCAATAGAACAGGGAGAAAGGAAAACACAAAGCCTTTGAAGTAGTTTTTCCAGTTATCGGTCATGTGAAATTATATTTTCTGTTTCTTCATGTCTTTGGTAAACAGTTTGCCGTCTTGCAATACAAATGCGGGATTGGCAGGGTCGATTGTGATTTCAGTCAGTGCCGTACAACCATCAAACGGCTTGATTCCCATTTCAATGAGGCTTGCCGGAATGTGAATGGACTTTAGATTCTTGCAACCGGCAAAAGCAAAATCGCCGATTGTTTGAAGCTTATCAGGCAAAACAAGTGTTTCTATTGAAGCATCCTTAAAAGCATTCTCTTCGATAGCAGTCAGTTTAGATCCCAGTGCAAACTCAATGGTTTTCAGTACAGAAGGTCCTGTCTTTCCTTCTATTTTACGGACATTAAATGCATCAGCTCCGATTGTTTTGACATTGGCTGGGATTCGAACTTCCGCCAAACTCGTGGATTGGAAAGCCGCTTTGCCAATTTTTGTCAGGCTTTCAGGCAAGGTGATCTTCTCTAAAGCAACATCTTTGTAAAAAGCAGATTCACCAATTACTTTGCAACCTTCCTTGATAGTTACAGAATTCAGGCAATCACAACCGGCAAATGCTTCTGCGCCCATTTTCTTTACACCGGCACCGATGATAACGGTCTGCAATGATTTGCAAATACGAAACGCTTCTTTGCCTATTTCCTCAACGCTGTCAGGAATCTCAACAGTCTCAATACTGCGTTGCGATGCCGCACATTTGTCAATTTTAGTTACACCCTCCGGAATAATCAAATTATCCACATCGTACACTTCGTACAAAGTTTTACCATCTGCACTTAAATTCAATTTTGAAGAATCCATATTATCATTTTTTTTTATTAATAATGACTATTATTTTTAATCAGTTTCTATTCCGTCTATTCCACCCTCAAAACGTTTTTTCCATTTCTTTTGAGGGAAACGGCTTTTGAGTTCGCGGAACATGCGAGTAATAAGGTCATCGTTGAACTGCAATACCTGCACGCGAAGCATCATATCAGTGCGGTTGTAGCGGAATAATGGCGGCAGTTTGCTCGGTTCTGGCTTTCGGTCGTCCCGTTGAAAATAGATAGTTACTGCGTGCGCAGCGCACGTCTCGTCGGCCAAGAACTGCTCTACCAGAGCACAGATGTCGTCAATTGTTTTCATGTCTTAAAAGTTTTGTTTGTCCCAATATAAACACAAACTTTCAAAAATTTAACGGTAAGTATATTTTATTTGCAAAAGGTGTTTATAGTAATCCATATGCACTCACTTTTTTACGCAGCTGAGTTCTGCGTAAAGGTGATTAAAACCTTTGCGGACTGCAAAGGTACTACTTTTTTCTGATATATGCAAGTATAATGAATAAAAAGTAAGGAAAGAGGCATTTTTTTCGCGGGAATATCCGCAAACACGTGACAGCAAGGGGCGCAAGTGTCCGATAGTATCGCACGAAATGGACACCGAAAAAATACTCCGAGCAGAAGGCGTTAAAATATTCTGAGCATATGAAGTTTAACTGCTCCATGTAGATGCCTGGAGCCGTTAATGAAGAAAGGGCGAGGCTTGTGCCCCACCCTGAATGTTTTCACAACGGAATAATCCTTATTGTGTATGTCATTCAAAAAAGTTATGCAAAAATACAGCTTTTTTATGATATATGCAAATTTATTTGAAGAAATACACCTCTTTAGGTCAAAATCGGCAGATTTAGGCAGAGTTTTGGAAGGTTTGGCTGAATGGTTCTACTCCAGCCTGGACAATGGCATCGGACATGTATCGTTTGCCATCTGCAGATTCCAGAGTCAGTTGGGTAGTGGCACTAACCAACTCGTTCCCATCCTTTTTCAGTTTTGTCTTGAGGTATATGCAAGTTTTTCAGCAATTATTTTTCAAATTTATCATAAAGATTCCTCCATGCAGGGGATATTTTGTTTCGAAATGGTTCTTTTTCGCAACGAGGAATAAAATTGCCGGCATTCTGGCTGTAGTGCTTGAAGTTGCCACACAAGGAGCAGCATGTCATATACTGTTTAGACAACAACTCATTTGTTAAGTCATTAAGTGATTTTGCTCCGATGTTCGCATGGATAATTCTATCAATACTACCACATACTGCACATGCATAATATCCGTGGGAATTGAGGCCAATCCCACAAAAAGCAGTTACCCAACAAGCTTTAGTAAAATCAGAGTCCGCAAAGTGCTCGTCATCTATAGGTGCATCATTAAACGGCGAGAAATATTCGATTTTATTGTTTGTTTTGTAGGAATCGTAATCAATCACAACATTTTTGAAGTTCATTCGCGCTTCTTCGCAGAGTTGACGTGAATGTTTTGTATAGCCGTTGGAAACAACCTTAATGATGGTTTGTGGAGAATAGTCATTCACATAATTTTGCAGTAGCTGTAAGATCTGCATGAAGTCTTTATGTAAGGTTGGTTCGCCACCTAATACATTTATTTGTTTCCATTTCTTTTTAAGACTAATACTTTCATTGATGAAGTTCTCAATATCTTTGATCTCCATCTGCTCTGTTGTCGGTGCTTGAGCGCATGATCGATTGCAACCGGCGCATCGCAAGTTACAATAATATGTAATGTCAATCTCTATATGCTCAAAATCAGGTAGGAAAGATTGACGTTTTTTAAAAACGCATGAAGGTGATAGAGGAGATTTATTAATAATTTCAGCAATACATTGTTCCTTTATATTACGCTCGTCGTTTCTTTTACTATAGTCTCTTTCATAGAAATAATTGACCCTGTCCATCTGTATAGGATTCTCGCTCATTTCTACAATGGGTATCATCATAGCGTAATCATCGCATCGTTCTATCCATGGCTTATTTCCAAGTTGAACTTTATCTGTTATTGTATGCTTGAAATATGAAAGAGGAATAGAGTCAAACAGGTATTTTTTAAATGACTTAAGATGTTGATATACATTGCCTCCATTTCGAGTTCTCGGCGAGTGAAAGTCAACTGGATAGCGATAATATGGTTGCAACCGATATGTCTGATGCACACGTCCTAACACTACATCATGGTTCCCTTTCTCGTATAGATTAATTAAGTTCAATAAGACATCCTTTCCGATAAGTGCATCGTCTCCATCTACCATAACGATAATACTATCTGGATTATCGCAATAGTAATGAATAGCCCGATATACATTTGCCATACGGGTGTCATGGTATTTTGCGCTTATGAATGTAATTCTGTCCTTATAAGGCTGAATAAGATGCTGTATGAATAGCGGTAATCCGTTATCCGAACAATCATCATATAAAATCAATCCAAATTCCTGATATGTTTGGCTCATAACAGAACACCAGAATCGCAAGAATCGCGGAATAGAAACATTTCTGAAGCAAGAAACGATGACCATTTTCTCGTTTCGTTTAGCTGTCTGACACCAATCGTAGAAAGAGCCTTCACAATCAAATCCACCGTATTGGCATTCCGGGATTTGCAGCTGCTCTACTCTATCCAACATGGTCATCCATGCATAAGGCAATTTCTTTCTATAGTTCTGCGGATGAATATAAAAAGTCCTGTTGTCTCCACCGCGAATAGAGCAATAACCTGTCTGTTTTTGGAATTGCTCAACACTACGATGCCAAGCTAATTTCAGTTTGCCATCAGCGTCTAATTCATTCGGGAATGGTCGAAGCGCAAAGAAACGTTTTTTATCAAACAACCCTAAACGAACTTCCGGGACAAAACCACCGTTCTCAAAGCCGAAATACTCTTTAGACTCGCAGTTGTAAATGTTAAAGCCGACAGAAATGACTTTATCGTTGCTTTTCAGCTGATCAATCATATCGGTAAGATACGAATGAAAAGGATCTTTTCTGCCGATAATAACATCCGAATCCATCTGCAATATATAATCTCCGTGGCATTGCTCAAACGCATAAAGTTGCGGCGTAACAGGTATTTGATTTGCTGTATAGGCATATGACGATGATAATCCAAACCACCTTTTATTGATTTCTTGTGTTTTCGAATCCTCGAATAGAAAATATCGGTCTATGACTTTGTTTTCCTTTAGTTTGTCTATTATTTGAATAAGTCTGTCAAGGCTTCCTTTGGAATTATATTGCCGAATGAAATGGTTTTGTTTGGTATCAATGGAAACAACGACTTCATAAAATGGATTAGGTGAAGATAATTGCTTGACAATATGCTTGATATTCGATTCAATTGTCATTTCGTCCTGTGCACACGTTTTGATTAAAAGCGTAATTTTATCCTGTAATGGAATTAACTCTTTGTAAGACAGAGCTATCTTTAGAGGTTCAAAATACAAATCATTATTTAGATGAATATCAGCGCATAGGACGGATGATAAATATTTGTTTTCCTTAATTTTAGCATAAAATAGATGTTCTAAATTCGGTAATGAAGCGGCATTATATATTTCATCGGCATTTGGCAAGGGATTATTCAGCTGCTCTTTAGCGGATTGCGATTCTGCAAAAATAATATGTGCGAATACTTTATTAATGAAATCACGTACTCCTTCCAATTCGGGCAAGTTAAAATTATTGATGGCACTTCTTTTTAGTTTCTGGAATGCGTGTGGAGGCAATTTTTCAAAGAAATGTATATACAAATACATCCGTACGCACATGTTCAAGAATAAGTTATCCGTATAATTACAAGCCTCCATATCGACAAGGCGAATAGAATGTTCGGTTCTAATAAAATTATGAGGCTTACAATCCCTGATAGCTATTCTGTTTTGAAAACATTCCGTAAGAAAATCTATCGCTTCCTGTTCGGTGAAATTGACACAAGGAACAGAAGGCTCGTAAGGATATTTGATAATAACCGCGTCTTTCGTTTCTATCCATTTATCTATTCGATAGAGTGTCTTGCCATTTTTGATGTTAAGAAAGAATGAAACTCGTCGTTTGATTTCCGATTTATCCAGACAAATCGTATATACCTTATACACAAATTGATTATCACGGAACACCACTCCCTCACATCCAAGACCAAGATATTCAGGATTATTTATGCCAATTTGGACTAAGATGGACTCTGCTTTATTTATTCTTTCGATGTCTTGCATAATTCGAGTGTTTTGAGATATAGTTCTTTTCTGCAACGGATATAATTCCCAGAAAATCTGTTGTGAGCTGTTGTGCTTCCTCCTAAGTTATAAATAACAGGTAGTAAATCTTCGGCAAAGAAGATACTATATTTATCCTGATTCATCAGATAGCCAACAAACAATACATGGTCTTCGCCGCTATCCATTGACGGAAAAGGTAAGAGTTTGCAAGGACGGATAAAAAGATTACACGAAGGCAACTCTCCTTCAGGCAAACATTTCGACATCTGCTCAAGGCGTAATAGAACGTAGCCGATATCAGCCAAGCGCTTGTCTGCAATATTCGTTCTCTCAATGATTACTTCATTTTCGCGCAAGTAATTGCCTGCAGAGATAACATCCGGATGATGTGTATCAAAAACATTTTCAATTTTGGATAGTTCTTGCCATGAGGAATACTCATCATCAGCATCCAAACGTCCAATTAGCACACAATTAGGAATATTTTCTAATATGAAACGGTTGATGTCGTTCCTCGTTTTAACTACATTGTTGTTTTGTAATGTAAGGATAGTAATTCTTTCGTCTATTAACAGATCCTCAATCTCACTTTGCCAACTATCAGTGGAGTTATCATTGGCTAAAACTACATGAAGTTTTCGTTTAATGTTTTCTTGTTTAAGTATAGAGGAAAGGCATCTTCTAATAGTTGAAGCGTTATTATGCATAGCAACTCCTATAGCTATGACTTGGTTGGAGATACTTTGCTTTATAAAGAGGTTTATCCCGCTTTTAACCGGTATCGATGGTTGCCAATTGAGCAACATTTTGGCTTTAGAATTATCAGCTATGGTATAATCGGGTTCGACAAAATTATGGTTATTAAATTTGGTATTTATTTGGACTCCATAACTATTTTGCGTAATTGCTATTATTTCATTGACGCTATGATTTTTACCTGTTCCGATATTGATAATCTCTTGTCGATTCTCAGAAACAAATTCTTCTGCGCACTTAATGATAGCATCCACCACATCATCAATGTATGTAAAATCGCGTTTTTGCATACCATTTCCATTAATGATTAATGGCTGATTATTAGTGGCACATTCAATACATTTGCTAATCAACGTCGAGTATTCGTTGGCAGGTTGATGTGAATAACCATATACATTAAAGAATCTTAAAATCAGCAATTTAGATAAGGACTGAGAAAATATATCTTTAAGTAATAGTTCCGCTTCTAACTTTTGCTCGGCATAAGGAGAAAGAGGATTGAGCGACATATCCTCTGTCATTAAACAGCCCTCTTGTTGACCATATACGGATGAAGATGATGAGAAGACGAAAAGTTGGACATTATGTTTTGCAGCAGCTATGCCTAATAACTTTGTCGCAATTACATTCGCTTCATAGCTCTTTTTCGGATGATCAAAGGAAAATTTGATTCTTGGCAATGCCGCGAAATGAAAAACATATTGAGGATGATAGTGCGCGAAAAGATTGTCAAGTTCCACTTCGTTGTTTAATGACATCCTAACAAAATGGAAATTACCTGCGTGGGAAAAATCTGCTATATTTTCCAAAACGCCTGTTGACAAATCATCTACTCCAACTACATTATATCCCAATTGGATAAAGGCGCGTACAGCATGTGAGCCTATAAAACCGCACACTCCAGTAATTAGTACAGTAGTGTTTTTGCGAAATGCTGATTTTATCTCCTCTGAATCAGGAAAACGAAAGAGTTTCTCTGCCCGTTTGAGCGACTGCATTAAAATAGACCATGTAAATAAAGTGAGATGCTTATGGTAGAATGTGTTTAGACCAGCGCGTTTGGTGTCATAATTAGAAGTAACCGTATTGGCTGACGCGTAGTAATTAATTAGTTTTTGCTCTATGATGGTGATATTTGCATTACCAAACCGCTGTAAAAAGCGGATCATTAAATCTCTATCGGTAGTAGCACATAATGTTTCGTCAAAGCCGCCAATCTCCACTAATCTCTTGAGTTTGAAGCACATATTGCTTCCTTGCACCCCGGGGTCTTTAATGAGGAATTTCTCTACTGTTAAATCCTGTTTTGCGAACGAAGATATATAATCAGTATCAGATCGTTGAATATATGCAAATATCGCATCCGGATTATCAGCCACATGCTCATAAAGCGTTGCTATATAGTTTTGATCCCAACTGTCGTCATCATCTAAAATCGCAATGTAATTTTCCTCACCTAAAACTTCGCATAACAATTGAATGCCCGTATTCCATGCTCCTGTTCCGGACATGTTTTTGGTTCTTTGGTTTCTGGAATAGTAAATCCGGCAATCAGTTTTCAAGTCTTGAATTCTATGTTCTATCTCTTGACAAACTAATTCATCATTGTTATCATCAACCACGACAATACAATCTGGTAAAACGGTTTGTTTTAATACAGAACGTAAGGATATTGTGAAAAGAGTCTCAATTCTATTCATGGATGTTGCAATAACAACTCCTATTTTTCTATCTGTCATCCTAGTTCAAATTTTCGGGTGCAAAGGTACAAAAAATATTTGACATGTGCAAATAAATATAGAAAAACCGTGGATTTTTCGTTAAAGGGTTAAGATGGTCACTACGTGACGTTAAATGTATGCGTATATAGATTCCCGCTTTGGGTCCTTTACTTGACATCGCACTTACTTTTTGGGGCTGCTATTAACTCGGCCGCCTCCACTTGGTCTTCCGGTGGTGGATGGATACATCGGTCCCGGACATGAACGTCTTGACATAGTATTATGTGTTTATTTGCTCACCATGCCTGAGCAATATAGGCATCTGATCAATCGAAAAGACGCTGCAAAATTACTGCTTTTTTCAGAGATGTGCAATAGCTCTTTCGCCAAGAGAATTTTTTCACCGAATAACGGAATAAAAATACTATTTAACGGAATAAATTTTTTACAACTTACTGAGTAATATTCCAGTCATAATGATAAGAATGAGCATTAGTGTGATGCTAATTAGCATCAAAAAAATAATGATTACCATTTTTCTCTCCGTGGTCCCGAATAATTTTGTGAACTTATCATCATTCCTTAAAGCCGCTTCTTTCTTCAATCTCTCCAAATTATCCCAAAACCAACGTGTATTTTTATCATGCTGTTCTCTTTCCTTTTGTTTTATTCTTTCAACTTGCGATTCGAATTCTGCCAGAGACTGTTCGTCTAATTGGTCTAAAATCGTATTATCGAAGAAGACAATCTCTCCGGATATTTTTTTTACTTGGTATACCCTATCATAGTTTACAAGACACCATTGACCAACAGGAATGAATATATTAACATTTTGATACTCACTCAATGATGCTTCAATTAGTTTAGCTTTTACTTCGGCAAAAGATTGCTCGGGAAGTTCGAGTGGCTCGCTGTAGTCTATCACGTATAAAAAAGGCCATTTCCCTGTTCCACGCGCAGTAGTTAATGCCATAATTTCATTAACCGCAAAACTAACTTCTATCTTAGGTTTGCGCTTGCGATCTTTATCCTTGCTATAGTGTCTCTTGTCGTACGTTGTAAATTGAATTTTGTTCATAATAAAAGCAATAAATGGTATTGTTCTGCCCATTCGTGCTTGATGACAAGACGGGTTGTAGATGTTTTTCCTGAACCGTTAGGACCTGCTATTACTATCAGAACAGGTTTTCTCATAGTGTTTGTGCCATTTGATGGATTTGTGCAAAAAAAGCCTCATGTGCTCGGTCGTGACGCTCTTTTGCTTCCGCCGCAACTTCTTGCATCAGTTGAGCTAATTGCTCATCTGTCGGCTCTTGATCAATGTTTATGAAACGATAGTCATTCATAGTGATAAACCTTTGCGGTGCAAAGGTACGAAAAAAAAATGACATATGCAAATAAATGAGAGATTTTTGTTTAAAATGGCTCAAAAAGGATAAAAAAAGGGTGAGGCGTGTGCCCCACCCTGATAATTACCGACATCGCTCGACAGCCACCATTTGTTCCAACCGAAGATAGCCGACTCGAAATCGGAAGCCACGGCGATGAGGATGTTGATAGCCACGATGATGAACGGGAAGGGTTTGAACCAGCGTTTGGCACCGATACCCCACTCGTACTTGATCATCATGAAACCGATACATCCGGTCAGCGCAGCGTACAGTTTGGCATAGTGGAACCAACCGTTCATGTACACATGGGTCTGGTTGTTCACTGCCCATTCGGCTCCCATACGCGCTCCGACAGCGATCGCTATGAAATAGACGGTCAGGGCTAACGGGATAGCGAAGAACGTGATGGCACCGCCGAGTTTGGTACGACGTGCAAACTCATTCCAAAGAATCAAACCAGCCAGGACAACAAGCAACATTGCCCACTGGATGAGAGCGTGCGGGAAATACCCCGGACAAGGTCGAGACCTGATCCGACCCAAAGATTGCCCAACGATCCCCCAAGGATTGCCCAAGGATGAGACCCAAAAATCAACAACAATGAACTTATACTATATATATACTATGTATATATATACTTTTTATTGCAAAAAAGCGCATCGGAATAAGTCCGATGCGCAAGAACATAGGGAAAGCAGAATAACTACGCAAACATCCGGGAAAGATGGTCGGTAACAAGCTTTGCTCTAAAAGAAATCAGTTCCTTACACAATTGCTCGATGTTCTTTTCCATTGAAAGTAACGGATCATGTGTGTATATGGGTTCTTTTCGGACATAATGCTTGTCCTTCGTGAGTCTGAATAATTCACTTATATGCTCATCGGGCTGCATCTCCTGCTTATCATAATTCCTTTTTCCTACCGATACGTACCACTTGCTCTCTCCATCCTGCTGCCATTCAAAGATGACATCCATAAAATAGTTGGTTCTTGGGTTTTCGGGTACATCCGTTCCCTTTTCATTATATTCCTCTATTTCGTTATCGGCATTAAGCACAAACGGGATGACGGTGGTTTGATAATTCCAGTTCCATGCGCAAAGGTGCTCCTGCTTCAACCGTTTTTTCAACAGTATGTTTTCCACATGCCACGATTTGCGTTCACCAGCCTGCACGGAGTCCAGCAATATGATACGCGGAGAGATATTACTCTCCTCCCACAGATACTTAAAGGAACCTTTAAACAGATCTATGTGTTCCAAGAAAGGTACCATCCACTTATCTGGTTCACCTTCAGGTGTTTGCCCTGTCAGGAATGGTTTCAAATGCGATTCTATAAATGTGTCTTTGCTGAGTATTTCACGCCAATCGTCATCATTCGATATAAAATTAAATCTGCGCAGCCATTTGTTGGTCAGGTTCCCAGAACCGCCTTCCGATTCGACAGGGAATGCGCCGTATCGGAGCAGTTTCTGTCTTAATTCACGAGTATCTTTGTTCGTCAGAATCTCCGTTACAAACGCCCCTAAATACGTTGCAAAATCATCCGGAGTTTCAGACATCTTCAGAAGGCACTTGCAGTTGCCCTGCAAAAATTTCTCAAGCAGGTCATTCTGTACGAACTTCGCCAGCTGGCTTTCCCATTCCTGCCTTTGGGGCGTATTCAAAAGCATTTCAGCAACTTCTTTGTCGATATCGGCAAACACATTTTTGAATTTCTCTGTCGGCGTTTCAAATACATCTCCGCTTTCCGGAATGGCGTTTACCATTGTCAGCATTAAATACACTGCCCTGTCCGGCGCCTTGTAATGGGTGTCATTATAACTCTTGTTTTTCAGGAAATACGCCAGCCGCTTGAGATAAACAGGTTCCTTCTCTGGAAAACGCATGAGGTAACGAAGGATTGGCAGCAATACGACATATTCAATCGTTGTTTTCTCCCGGGAAAGCCATAAGTCATCTACGAAGAATTCTTTTACGGTCAACGAACTCAGTTGGTATACAGCCTGCATTACTTGCTCCAACCAAACGGCGTTAAACGATTGGTTTTCTTTGATATACGAGCGGATGTCACGATATTGCTGCGTAGATTTGTCACTCTCCGGCGACTCCACACGAATATAATCTTCGATGATTTCCACCTCCGATTGTTTTCTGTCATTCACCATCTTAGGTGCTTTTTTGACCGTGTCGCCATGAGAACATATATGCAGTATTACCGCCCATTTCAGAAAGTTCTGGAATCCTTTATCTGCATTGGGATTCTCTTGTCCTTTGTTTTGCCAGAAAAAGTCCTGCCATTCCTCCCATTTCCTTCCGTAGTCCAATTTTTGGTCGCCTTTGCCGATGATGATGGACTTGATTGTTTCCTGATAGGACAAATTCTCCCCGCGGCTGTTCATATAGAGATACAACCGCTCACCCTGCGCGCTGATATTGGTGTCAAAGAAATTAAATTCCACAAAGTGCTCCAGATATTCCGTAAACGACGGGATGTCATGGACGGTTTGCACAAAATCACAAATAATGTGGTAGTTATGCCACATGTTTTTTGTGGTTTCGTCTTTATCATAAATCACCTTATAGTAATTGACACTATTATCAAAGGAGATGTTTTGATGTGATAATTCGTGCTTTATCAATTGGATCAAGAAGTCGTGGGTTATTTCCCGGACACGATAATCCAGTTTCGGCAACTGCTGCGCAAAATAGCGTTCCTTAAATTCAAACCACCTATCGGGTTGTTCTTTGTAAAGCGCGATAAGCAGCAAATACAACGTAGTAATACGTTGTTGACCGTCTATTAAAAAGAATTTGCCGGGATAATTGGGGTCGTGATAGGCATAGATGAAGCCTATTTTGGTACTATACACTAGTTTCTCATATTCCTTGGAGAGGTATGCATTCATGCTGCCAGATAGCGGTGCATTACCGGCATTAATGGTCAGGGTTACATTCTCCTTGGCATCGTATTTGTTTTTGATGGACTCCAACAAACCACGGACATTCTGCTCTTCCCAAACATAGTCACGCTGTATCTCCGGAATAATAATCTGCTCTATTTCCGGATTGTTCAATAATTGAAACAAACTATATCTTCCTGTTTTCATGGTTATGCCAAATGTTTTTTCAGTTGTTCAATAATCTCTTTGTTTCGTTGTCTCATCCATTGTTCATGAACGCCAATATCGTTTATGTCCCATCTGAACAGATCCGGAGTGAACCCTTTTTCCCCTTTCATATCCAATGATTTTTCATACAACGCGATTGTGTGATACGGCACGAAACTTCCTTTATTTCGCCGGGAGATGATAATGTTCCGTTTAACGATAAACGGGTTATTGCTGACAGCACTATTGTCTCCGCCGCCCAATAGTGCCATATTGCCCATTATGTGCTTCTTCTCGTCTATCTCGGAGTCGTACAGGAACGGGAGGTCATCCACCGATATCGCCTCGCCATTGAGAAGTTTGGTTTCAATTTCCGTTCTTTTGCTTTGTTCTAATGACTCCGGCAGTTTTCCCAGCACATAGGATACCAGATTGTGAGGAATTTTGATGTCTCCTTTCGGGTTTTGCGGCGACAAATGCTCCAGCGTCCAATTCTCATGATCATACTGGTAAAAATCAAATTTCTCTTCCTGTTCCAGGAACACATTAAAGGACAACAACAAGTTTGTCAGTTTGCCAGAATTTTCCTTATAGCCATATTCTATTTGGGAATGCTCCAAGTCCGGAATAATCTCCAATACCCTTTTCGCCAGTTTCTTTTTTACCACGGCTCTGTCTTCCCATATAACCTCATCGGTCCAAGAGATATTGTATTGCTGCGATTTCGCAAAACGGACATATCCGAACAAGTTGTAGAAATCAATGTCTCCGTACCATATGTTATACAATGCCCGATACGCATGTTTGATCAGATTCAGCACATCGAACGCCGTTTTCTCATCGCGGATGATGCGGTTGAATTTATTGAAAAGTTCATACATCGACGGCTGAACATTCCGGCTTTGCGTGTCAAATGACTGACGATATTGCCGAAGAAGCGAATCTTCAATTTCACCGGAGGAGGTTTCTGCGCCTTCTATTTTCCGGAGTACCACTTCGAGCAGTTTTTCGATGCCGTCTGGATTCTCTTTCTTTTTTGTTGCGAAAAAGAAATGGGCTATTTCCGGCTGGGAAATCCATGCATTGATTTCATCCCATACCCGCCCCATGACCGTGCGTTGATCCAATATCTCCTTGTAAGACAAGGTGCGATTAAATGAAGTCGTCCGATTAACCGCTTTGGTCAGCAATAAGCCCTTTATCAGATACTGGTTGGTAAGAGGTACTTTGTTATTATTCAGATTCTCAAAGACTTCCTCTGAATTGGTATTCTCATCCTCTATGTTGAAAATCAATTTGACGGAGTCCAACAAGTAATTGTAATAGGCTTCTAATTTGCCTTTCTCCTCATCTTCCTCTAATAACTGCAGGAATTTATCTATCGTACGAACCGCTTTCACCATATAGTACTGATCCTGATGGCTGATTTTTTCATCCTCATCTTCGGAATCAGGAATCTGCAGAGATGCGAATATATCTCCCTCATAGCGGAAATATTTAAGGCGGTTACGGCTGATATTCTCCAAATGGGAATCCTTCTTTGCTATTCGTGAAAGCAACAAGGAAAGCGTTGTGAGGCGCTGCTGACCATCAATGACCTCAAGCACCTCGCTCTTGTCTTCCAATTTTAACTTTTTTACAGTGATGTATTGCAAAAAATACTCCGTAGTACCATACACAAATGCTTCGTATATATCTATAAGCATTTGAGGGACTTGGGCATAGGAAGAATTCGACTCCCACTTATAGCCCCGCTGGTAAGGAGCTATGTAGTAGAAAGACGCTTTATTGTCCGTTAAAGCTCCTTTAGCTCCCGCATTAAAAATCTGTTTGATGGAATAAACAAGTTCGCTCATAGCATGCCTCGATTTCGTTTATTTGTTTTTGTGAGTGCAAAGGTACTAATATTTTTCGATATACGCAAATATTTAAGTGATTTTTGTCCGAAATAGCTGAAAATGGGACAAAAAAAGGTGAGGCAATGCCCCACCCTGATGTCGGTTAATCGATATACGTTACATACGAGCCGCGGACACATTTCCAACTGCCGTTGTCAAGGAGCGTGACGGAGTCGCCATAGACGCCATCGATCTTGTCGCCGTTGCTATCGACAGCATACCAGTACGTGCCTTGTTTGATCAGAAAACAGCCGTTTCGGAAGATATAAGGGGCTTCGTAAGAATAACAATCCACTTTACGACCGGAACAATGGTAGATGTCCCAATAGCCGGAATTGCGTTGAACGGTCACGTAGCCCCATGGATAATAATACATCTCCTTGCCATATATGCCGTCCACAAGTTCCCCGTCTTCGTCGGCGAGATACCATGTATTGCCTCGTCTGACGCGATAATAGCCGTTGTATAGCAAGTTGATCTCATTCCCGTATAAGATGGAACTGTTATTGCGGTAGATATAGACCGTGTGACCGGATGTCTTGACAAAACAACCGTTCCAAAGGTCCTGGAAATTATCGGTACAAGCCACAGATTTGCGGGTCGTCATTTCATAGCCGGTATCCTCAAACCACAAGTCATACTTGTCGGAAACAAGGTATTGTGCCTGCATGGTGATGCAAGCTGTCAACGCAACGATAAAGGAGCCAAACCGTTTCATAAGCCTGTGTTTTGTTCGTTCAACAATCCGTTTTCCTTCTATGAACAATTTCCGTGCCAAGGCGGTGTACAGCTAAAATAATTGGCGCTTGGTGATATAATTTTATAAAAATTGCATTCTTTCTTGCACAATTGACAGATTTTTTGTAAATTTGCAGCAAAATTACAACACCTATGGAAGATACAATCTATAACGCCTCTAAATCAGGCATCGAGATATATGTGGCGCCGGATAATAGCATTCAACTGCAAGTCAAGTTGGATCAAGATACTGTGTGGTTAACAGCCAATCAGATGGCGCTGCTTTTTGACAAAGAAGAGTCAAATATTCGTCGCCATATAATTAATATTTTTAAAGAAGGTGAATTGCCCCGGGAGAATAACGTGCATTTTTTACACGTTAATGGAGTCAAGAAGCCTGTGCCTTTTTATCCACTCGATGTGATCATCTCTGTTGGATATCGTGTGCATAGTCAGCGCGGCGTACAATTCCGTCAATGGGCGAACAAGGTACTCAAAGAGTATCTTGTTAAGGGATACGCGGTACGTACGAACATGCAGCTTCAGCAATATGAGGAACTCAAACAATTGGTCGGTGTGTTGCAACACACTATGCAGACAGAGGCTTTGACGACCAACGAGGCACGAGATCTTGTCAACGTGGTCACCGACTACACGTACGCGCTCGATACATTAGATGATTACGACTACCAGCGTTTGGCGATAAGCGATACGGAAGGTACAGAACGTTTCCATGCGACCTTTGAAAACGCTATGGAGGCGATCCATTCGCTCAAAGAGAAATTTGGCGAGAGTTGGCTTTTTGGCAACGAGAAAGATGATTCGTTCAAAAGCAGTATAGGTCAGATATACCAAACTTTTGGAGGACAAGAACTCTATCCGAGTGTGGAAGAGAAAGCCGCGATGTTGCTATACTTGGTAACGAAAAACCACTCGTTCTCCGACGGTAACAAACGTATTGCTGCTACCTTGTTCTTGTGGTTCATGGATCGAAATGGCATCCTTTATACACCCGAAGGAAACAAGCGTATAGCGGACAATACGCTTGTCGCTCTCACATTGATGATTGCCGAGAGCCGCACAGAAGAGAAAGACATCATGGTCAAAGTAGTGGTTAACTTGATTAACAAGAAAAACTAATGGAGCATCTCAAACAAATAGTCATCCAACAAATCGGACGGACATTAGAGTCTCCGGCGGATTTCGAGTATCTGAGTGAGCACTGATATACTTTGTAAATTTGCAGCCGAGCACAGAAACGTGATAATCGACCATGCTACAACTGAAAGGAAAATATTGCAAAGACTGCATCGTTTATACGGATCATATAGAGCAGGATGCATTGTCCATGCTGTATCATTTTCTGGATCATCCTATGTTCGATGGCGCAAAAATCCGTATCATGCCGGATGTGCATGCCGGGAAGGATATTGTTGTCGGTTTTACCATGCCGTTTGCCGATCATGTCAATCCGGATCATGTAGGGGGCGATATCGGCTGTTCCGTATCCACGGTGATAACAGATCTGCCGATTTGTCCGGAAGACTACCCGCAAATAGAAAAGACCATTCGGGAGAAGGTGAAATTCGGTATGACCATTCATCCACATTCTGTCTATGCGCAAGCGGACTTATTCCGCCATCTGCAAGTACGCTTACAGGAAGCGCAGCTACAATGGCTCGGGATGGTGAATGATGCGGATGTGTCCGAACGAGGTATCACAGCGATGCTGAGACGGATAGAACAAAGCGAACATATGTTCTATCATAGCATAGGAACGGTAGGCGGAGGAAACCATTTTGTCGAGGTCGGTGTGACGCCTGACGGAAACTATGCCTTTACCGCCCATTGCGGAAGCCGTAATCTCGGTCAAATGGTATGGAAATACTGGAAACGGATTGCCAAGCTACAGGAAGGAGCGATAAGCGGTTTTCTGACAGGGGAAAACATGAGAGGATATATCACGGATATGGTAATCGCCCAAGCGTACGCGGAATTTAATCATATGGTAATCAACCGGTTGGTCATGGATGCCATATGCGCTGTAAGCGGAAAGCAAGCCAATATCATCGATCGCATATACACGACCCATAACTACATCGATTTCTCCATGAGAATGATCCGGAAGGGCGCAGTTGCTGCTCCCGCAGGGAAGAAACTGGTTATTCCGTTTAATATGCGCGACGGATTAATCGTGGCGCGAGGGAAAGGCAATGCCGAATGGAACTGCTCGGCTCCGCATGGCGCAGGACGGCTGTTGTCGCGTACGGAAGCCAAAGAACAGATTGATTTGGATGAATACCAGGAAGCAATGAAGGGTGTTTATTCCACGTCTGTCGGATCCGGCACGATCGATGAGAGCCCGATGGCATATAAAGATACGCAGGAGATACTGGCACTAATCGGCGATACCGTGGATGTGGAGTATTTCATCCGACCTGTTATCAATATGAAAGCAATCAATCTTTCTTCCGACTCTTAAAGCAGATACACACGCCGGATGGGTACGTATTACTAAAAAAGAGCACTCGAGTGCTCTCTTCATTAGCCGACTTGGACATCGGGGTTGATCTTGCGGATGAGACCTTTGAGGACATCTCCCGGACCAAACTCATAAAACTCATGGGCTCCGTCTTCAATCATCTGTTGCACCGATTGCGTCCAACGGACAGGAGCAGTGAGTTGCTTGAGGAGGTTCGTACGGATAATCTCCGGATCTGTTTCTGCTTTCGCTGATACGTTCTGATAGACCGGGCAGAAGGGTTTTCTGAACTCGGTCTTGAGGATGGCGGCTTCGAGTGCTTCGGCGGCAGGTTGCATGAGCGGCGAGTGGAAAGCACCGCCGACAGGCAGACGCAGCGCACGGCGGGCTCCTGCTTCTTTCATCGCCACACAAGCTGTCTCAACGGCTTCTATGTCACCGGAAATAACCACTTGTCCCGGGCAGTTGAAATTGGCTGCGACTACAAGCCTACCCCCTACCCCTCCCTGAAGGGAAGGGAGATTTGCGCAAACTTCTTCAACCTTTTCGTCGGGAAGACTCAGCACCGCCGCCATCGTGCCCGGATTCTGCTCGCAAGCGGCTTGCATGGCTTGTGCGCGTGCAGAGACTAAAAGGAGTGCATCTTCAAAGCGAAGGGCGCCGCATGCGACCAAAGCACTGAATTCGCCAAGACTATGACCCGCCACCATATCCGGTGTCTCTATCGTCATCAGACGCTGGGCAACAACCGAATGCAGAAAGACGGCAGGCTGCGTGACCTTGGTTTGTTTCAGATCCTCTGCCGTTCCGTTGAACATGACATCGGTCAGCGAAAAGCCAAGCAGCCTATCGGCTGCCTGACACATTTCGCGGGCTTCTGCATGTGCATCATACAAGTCTTTGCACATGCCCGGGAACTGACTACCCTGCCCCGGAAAAACAAATGCTTTCGACATAATTTATGCCATCAGACCTGCAACAAGCGCCAGAATTGCGTAGAACTCAGGAAGCGCGCAGTAGATCATGGTGTTCGTCATTACGTCGTGACCCGCAGCGATATTGGCAATACCATTGGCTGCTGTCTGACCCTGACGGATAGCAGAAAGCAGGAATACGATACCCATACCGATACCCAGACCAAACAGCAGAATCGGATTCGTCTCCATGAGACCTTTCATCATCAGGAATGCCACGAAACCGTACAAACCCTGCGTAGCAGGAAGTGCCGACAGAATCATGTAAGCCGATGATTTGTCTTTGTTCTTGCGGAGACCACCTTCAGCTGCGTTGGCTGCAATTGTTGTTCCGAAAGCTGAACCAATACCGGACAAGCCTAACATAAGACCAAGTCCGAGATAACCTAAAATTTGTTCCATAATTTTAAAATATTTTATATTGTTATTATCATATTTTTCGCATTTTACGTAAACTACGCAAACTACGTAATCTACGTACTACGATTTATTTCCTAAACGGCGTATAGAGTTTACCGCTTCCTTCGTAGCCGGCATTCTTGAAATACTCCACGAACGAGAGACGCAGCGGGTGAACGAATGCCCCCAGACAAGCCATCAGCAGATTGAGCACGTGACCGAAAATGACGATAAGGATGAATCCGATCCATGTACCGATATTCGGGTTCTCTCCAAGCACCTGCGTACCTAACTGGTTGAAAGCGGCTCCTAACATACCACCTGCCAAGCCAAGGGCATAGAGACGGATATAGGAGAGTACGTCACCCAGCAGACCTGTTGCCATGCCATAGGTATCCCATAGACCAGCGCCTATGTTAATCAGTGGGTTACGTCCCGGAGTATTGAAGATGAAGATACCCAATGCGGATACAGCTCCGATGCCGATAAGCGTCCATTTGACGATTTCGGTCGGCAAGGAAAGGGTCATCGCCAGGATAGCCGTGCATATGCCGCCAACGATGAGCAGCAACCAGCCCCATGTGGAAACGGTCGCTTTGAAACCGTCGCGCTGGGTATAAGAGATGGCTTTGATGGTCATGGCGAGGATGATATGAACCACACCGATGATGAGGGCTAATACCATCATCACGTCGTATTCTCCGATCTTGCCGTTTTCGCCTAAGTTGTTGAACATGATTGCTTTAGCGCTCTCGGGGAACCACTCGGCACGATAGATGTCCACGCCGAAGAAAGTGCCCATGAGATAGCCGATGATGGTCGATCCGACACCCAGTGCCATAATGATGCCACCAAGTCCGTCGAACATCTCTATCTTCAGTTTGCCTTTGTAAATGAGGTATCCGATAAGCGTAAGCATCAATCCGTAGCCGCAATCTCCGATACAGAGAGCGAAGAAGAGCAGGAAACACGGACCAAGAATAGGCGTCGGATCAAACTCATGGTAGTTCGGCCATCCGTACATGCCGGTGAGGGGCTCGAACAGCTTGACGAACCAGTTGTTACGAAGCTGGATCGGGGTCGCATCTTCCTCTGTCGGATCGGTCTCCTCGTAATAGACCTGCGCGGAATTCAGCATCGCGTTCAGTTCCGCCTCTTTGTCTATCGGACAGAAACCTTCAAAAAGACAAAGTGCGCCTTCCGCAAGCTTGTCCGTTGACAGATTAACTCGCTGCCAATCAATATTTTGACGTGCTTCAACAAGTTGCTGTTTGAGGTGGTTCAAGTTCGCTATTTGCCATGCTTCGATACGGGCGTTGGCAGCTGCGAGCAAGCCTCTCAGGTGCTCCGCCTCTTGCAACCATTGCGCCTCCGATTTCTCCGGGACAGGCAACAATGTAGCGTAGTTTTCGATATCTACGGAATCTGCGGAATCTACGGTAACAAAGTACGTCTTTCCGTCCACTTCGTTCACTTTTATACCCCACTCTGCGTTGAACGCGGAACTGGTACAAACATAGAAACGGAGCGTGTAACCTGCATCTTTAAGCGCCTGAATACGTGCCGGTTCAAACTCACCCCACACAGCGGCTTGTGAAGCGGCATGTTTGGCTTCTTCGATACTTTGTTCGATGTTGGAACGTTCCTGAAGCAGTTGATCCGGAGCTCCTTGCGCAATGAGACGACGCAGTTCATCCTCGTGCTGTAGAGCGGCTTGCAGCGCCTCGTCATTCTCGATAAGACCCGCTGCTTTCTGCGTAATATGCACTACGCCAAGGTCCCGCAACTGCTGCAAGAAAGGCTCGTAGTCACGATGGAACACCAGAAAGGTGTATTTTTTCATTTGTGTGATCATGCTTGCCCCCTTTCTTCCGCTTCACGCGCTTCTTTCTCGCGTTTGGATTTCACGATCTTCTGGCTCGACTTGGAGAGGTTCTCTTCATCCTCCATGAATCGTTTGATTTTACGGATAGCATCCTGATAACCTGGGATTTGCACTTTCTCAAAGAGGTTCACTTTCTGCGTCGTTTTCTTACGCGAATACTCAAGCAGTTCCACTTTGCGGCGGACAAACTCCTGACGGATACCTACATCGGCAATTGCTTTGAGTTGCTCAAATCCATCGGCAAACCATTTGGGGCTGGAGAAGAGCGAAAACTCTTTCGTCGAATAAACCACCTCCTCCAACACAGGCACGCGTACGCCCGCAATCTTTTTGATTGTCATGCGTACGGCATCCACGTGAATGAGGGAAGTGTCAAATTCGCCCCAAAGCGCAATCATCTGGTCGTAATCCTTGATGCGCTGCTCCACTTCGCGGTCAAGTTCTTCAAGCTCCTGCTTGGCTCGCTTGACCTCCAAACGGAGTGCCGTTTCCTTGCTTTGAAGCGTTGGAAGCGTGCGTTGGCGCATCTTCAAGTCCTTTTCCAGACTCTGTAGCGATGTTTTATTAAACTGATATGTGATAGCCATAATTTAAGCCTTTGGCCAATATTTTTCTACTAATGCAGCTTTGATGTTCACCTCTTCGGGTTTGAAGTATTCGCCGAAAAGACGCCATGCGATGTCCAGCATCTGTACCGTATTGATATTCACATCGATAGCCAGGATCTCGCGGCTGTAGTCACGTGCAAAATCGAGACAACGCAAATCGTAGTCCGTCAGGTCGAAACCATTCTCTTTCTTGGTCTTGGCATTTGCCGCGTCGGCGTAAAGGCGAACCGCTGCATTCATTACCTGCGGATGGTCTTCGCGCGTCTTCTTGCCCGCAACAAGCTGTTTCAAACGGGACAACGAACGGAACGGATCGACGATGACTTTACCGATTTCCGAATCACGGCGGAGGTACAACTGACCCTCCGTGATATAACCCGTGTTATCGGGGATGGCGTGGGTGATGTCGCCTCCGGAAAGCGTCGTTACGGCGATGATGGTAATCGAACCGCCACCTATCTCCGGCGGGAACTGAACGGCCTTCTCGTATATCTTTGCCAGATCCGAATAGAGCGAACCCGGCATAGAGTCTTTGGACGGAATCTGGTCCATACGGTTGGATACGATAGCCAGCGCATCGGCGTAGAGCGTCATATCCGTCAACAGAACCAGCACTTTCTCATGCTTCTCAACGGCGAAATACTCTGCTGCGGTCAACGCCATATCGGGGATAAGGAGTCGCTCTACCGGCGGGTTCTCGGTCGTGTTGACGAACGAAACGATGTGGTCCAACACACCCGCATTGGAGAACACGTTCTTGAAATACAGGTAATCGTCGTTGGTCAGACCCATGCCGCCGAGGATGATCTTGTCCGCTTCAGCACGCAGCGCCACGTTCGCCATGACCTGGTTGTACGGCTGGTCCGGATCGGCGAAGAAAGGTATCTTCTGACCGGACACAAGCGTATTGTTCAAGTCGATACCGGCGATACCGGTAGCGATGAGCTCGGACGGCTGTTTACGACGGACGGGGTTCACGGAAGGACCGCCAATCTCGATCTCTTTGCCTTCGATAGCGGGTCCGCCGTCGATCGGATCACCATAGGCGTTGAAGAAACGTCCTGCTAATTGGTCGGACACTTTGAGCGACGGAGCCTTGCCAAGGAACACCACTTCGGCGTTGGTCGGAATACCTTCGGTTCCCTGGAACACCTGGAGCGTCACTTCGTCGCCGATGATCTTAACTACCTGCGCCAACTTACCGTTAACGGTAGCCAGCTCGTCATTACCTACTCCTTCCGCCTTGAGCGAACAAGTCGCTTTGGTAATAGCAGTTATCTGCGTATATATCTTTTGAAATGCCTTTGCCATAGTACTTACTTTTTAATTTGTTTTTCAGCCAATAACTCGTCCAACTTAGCACGATACTCCTCGAACTCCTTGCTATGGAACTCACAGTAGTTCATCTGCTTGCAGAGGTTGATGACGCGCTTGAAATACTCGATCACATCCAGGAACTTGTCGAAGTCGTAGTCATGATTACAGATGTCCATTACAAGGCGGAGCATATATTGCTGGCGCTCCAGCGGACAAACGGCATCAATCTTGTCGAACGCATCTTGCTGAAGGATCACGAAGTCGATCACTTCCGATTTCCAGAATGTCTCGTGATAATCTACCGGTACACCGTCGTCACCAAGAATGTTAATCTGCTCCTGAATCTCCTTGCCTCGTTGCAGATAGGTCTTCATGTCGTTGACCATCGGCAGCCACTCTTTGTCAATCAGGTTGGATATATACTCCTCAAACTCAGGATATTCCACATATTTGGAATAAGAGTCGATCGGATTGACAGCCGGATAGCGTTTACGGTCAGCACGTGCCTGCTCCAAGGCATAGAAACAACGTGCCACTTTCTTCGTTCCTTCGGTCACCGGCTCTTTGAGGTTACCGCCGGCAGGCGAAACAGTTCCGAGGAAAGTAACCGAACCGGTCGCGCCGTTATTCAGATATACGTATCCTGCGCGCGAGTAGAATGCGCCGATGATAGCAGAAAGATCCATCGGGAAGGCATCCTGACCCGGAAGCTCCTCCAGACGGTTGGACATCTCACGCAATGCCTGTGCCCAACGACTCGTCGAGTCTGCCATCAACAGCACGCGCAGACCCATTGAACGGTAGTACTCCGCAATCGTCATGGACGTATAGACAGATGCCTCACGGGATGCCACAGGCATGTTTGACGTGTTGGCGATGATGATGGTACGCTCCATGAGCTTGCGACCGGTGTGCGGGTCGTCGAGTTCGGGGAACTCGGTAAAGGTCTCCACTACCTCGTTGGCACGCTCGCCGCAGGCAGCGATGATTACGATGTCAGCCTCCGCTTGTTTGGAAATCGCGTGCTGGAGGACTGTTTTACCGGTACCGAACGGTCCGGGAATGAAACCAGTACCACCTTCGCACAACGGGTTTGCCGTATCAATCGTACGCACACCGGTTTCAAGGAGTTTGAAGGGACGCGGTTTCTCGCGGTAAGCGAGGATAGCTTTCTTGACAGGCCATTTCTGAATCATGGTCACCTTGTGGTCCACGCCTTCCGCATCGGTCAGAACCGCTATCTCATCGTTGATAGTGTACTCGCCGGCTTTGGCGATCGACTTGACGGTGTACGTGCCTTCGAACACGAAGGGAACCATGATCTTGTGCGGCTGGTGGTTCTCATCCACTTCGCCGAGCCAGGATGCCGCTTCTACCTTGTCGCCCACCTTGGCGATAGGAGTAAACGCCCATTTCTTCTCCTGGTCCAGCGGGAAGTTGTACTCGCCTCGTTTAAGGAACACTCCGGTCAGTTTGTCCAGGTCATTCTGCAAACCGTCGTAGTTACGGCTGAGCAGACCCGGACCGAGTGTCACTTCAAGCATGTGACCGGTGAACTCCACTTTGTCGCCCACCTTTAGTCCACGTGTGGATTCGAATACTTGCGCATATACATTGGCGCCGATGACCTTGATGACCTCCGCCATCAGTTTGGTCTCGCCAACATAGATATAGCAAATTTCATTTTGCGCAACCGGTCCATCTACTGCGACCGTAACCAGGTTGGCAATAATTCCTTTAACTTTTCCTGTTGTCATATCTTAAAATTCTCTAATTATCGTTGTAAACTACACGTCAAGTTTCACGCCTTTCTTCATGTCGGCGACCAGCTCGCGGAATACTTTTTCGCCTTCTTCCACCGTCAGGATGCTCCAGCGATGCAGCATGACCGCCTCCAGATAGTAGGCAAACACCATTTCGGACGAGAAGAAATCGAATTGGGTGCGCTCCATTAGCCATTCGAAACGGAGGGCGTCCATCGATTTCTCGCGATCCATCAGGTTCTCTATCTGAGCCAGAGCCAGGAATGCCTGATAGTCGCCCATTAGTTCATTCAGCCCGAAATCTTTATGCGAAGCGTGTGTACGCAATGTCTCTGCCACCTCGCCGTCTCCCACTATTTGCTGCTTCACGTCAAAACCGTGCTTGCGGCAGATAGCCGCCACAAGGATATTGTTCATATCCTGATTGAAGCGGAACCATTCACGCACAAAGCGGTTCTTGGCTTTGAGTCCTGCCTCTAACGTCGGCTCGTCGATCGGAGCACGAAGAAGAGCAAGTAGCGATTTGTCGGCTTCGGACAACTGCTCGTCAAAGAGCTCATCGAGCTTCTCCAGCGAGACAGGGCTGTCGGCTCCTGCTTTGAGTTCCGGAAGACCCGCTAATAGATATTCGTAAGTCATTTTTGTAAATAGTTTAGAGTTTAAAGTTTAAAGTTTAAAGAAGTTGGAGAGTTTTTAAGAAGAAAGCTTTACTTTAACTATAAACTTTCAACTATTGAACTTCTCTCAACTCTCAACTTTCAACTTTCAACTTTTAAAATAACTCCTCAACCAACTGCGGTCTCAACATCTCTTTGAAGTAGGCGATAAACTCCGCGTCGCCGAAGGCAAGTTTGTAACCGCCCTTAACCGGCTGAATCGTGAAATCGGTCTTGATTCCTTTCACTTCCGCGATCTTCACGCCCTTCTCCAGCAGACCCTTGGCATTGGCTGTGAAGTATTTTTTCAACGCTTCGGCATCCTTTGCCTCAATAAGCACTTCTCCGTCTTTCGCCATTTGCTCGGCGAGTTTGGCGATCAGACCTTGCATGAACTTGGCATCTGCCGTAGCAGCCTTCACGCTGTCAGAAGCAATCTTGTCTGCCAACAGGTTGGTGATTTCGGTCTTTACGGCATTTACGCTCTGCTCGGCATAGAGCTTGAGCTCGGCACGTGTCTTTTTGTCAATGTCTGCAGACTTGCTCTCTGCCTCTGCAATCAGCGCAGCGGCTTTCTTCTCCGCCTCTGCAATGATCGCAGCAGCTTTCTCATTCGCCTTTGCTACGATCTCCTGCGCCTGCGCATTTCCTTTCTCTACGCCTTCCGCATAGATTTTCTCAGTAATTTCTGAAAGATTCATATCTGTAATGTTTTAAAATTTCATTTTAACATACTTTTTCGGCTTTGCGCCAAATCGGCTGCAAAGTTACTAATTTTTTTTGGAATATGCAAGTAAAATGTGTTTTTATTTTATTTTTTCATGTGATCGGGACATTTCCGCGACTTCATCGAGACATTCTCGAGCCGTTTACGGGACAGAGACAAGACAGACTCGAGACCGAGACGAGATAATACCGTATCCCACCAACCCCTTTATATACATAGTATATAATCCGTGATTTTGGATAGCTTACATTCCTTTAAGCACAAAAAATGACACATGCCCGCGCATATGTCATTTTCTTTTACTCCTTAGTTTGACGCTTTGGAGAATAGGTCTTTTTTATTGTTTTATCAACTTGCCCTGCGCGTCATACACATGACCGGCGTAGTAGAGATATACCTTGCCTTCGTGCAGGTACTTCTGCGCCGACGCCTGTTGTTCGGGTGACAATTGTCCGATGCCCGTCGGGTCGGAAGAAGCGGCATTAATCGTGAATACGGTCATAATAACCGTCGTCGGCAGGTAGTTCTCGTTACCCGGATGATAGGCAACAACCGTCACTTCGCCTTCGTTCTCCGGCATAATCGTCCCGTTTTCAATGGATAACAGGCACTCCGTATATGCGTACGTAACAGGCATTCCTGACGACAGGACAGCCGTTGAAGCAATCGGCGTACCTACCGTCAAATCCGTCTCCTGATCGTCCCACACGATGGTCTGAACGGCTTTCGCTACATGGAGCGGCACTTGGAGCGTGCGCGTATTGTAGATGCAGGTGTTGGTCGGCGTGAACCGCAGCGTGAACGCATAGTCGCCGGCATTCAGGATTGTGTCAGATGCTATATCCACCCATTCGAACGTGCCTTCCGCCTGTTTCAGCGTCTCCTCGATGACCGCCTCACGCAGCGCCTGACCATATGTCAGATCACTTACCATGACACCGATCATTGGATCCACTTTGTTGATCACCAGGTTCTTGGAGACCGACTCCGCCGCATTGAACTTGTAGTTACCCGGCTGGGTAGCGGTCAGCGTCACTTCGCCTGCGCAATGGATTTGCAGCAAGCCGTTTTCAACGGTTGCAACCTCTTCGTTCGAACTCTCATATACCACGTCAAGACCGGAAGAAGTGAACGCATTCAGATACACTTGCTCCGTTGCCGCACATTCGGTCAGCTCCTGAATCCATGTGACCGTCTGGTCGTATTTCTTTGTCTCACCCGAAACGGCGATACGCACTTCCTTGCCCTCTCCGGCAATAACTATCTCTCCGCTGTGCGTTCCTGACTCTGCGTGAGAGTAGATGATATTGAGCGAGGTGCTCTGGTTAAGCAGGTTCTTTTGTCCCACCGAACTCAGCGAAGCCGTAAAATGAGGATCCGTACTGCTCACTTCGGCAATAATATTGGTCCAAGTAACCGTCACGTTCTTGACCGCGTCGGCGTCATCCACCATTCCGCTTCCGAAAGGCCACTCGTCCGTGCTGGCACTCAGGCTCTTGAGCTCGGTTACGCTGATACGGCGGAAAGTAGCCACTACCCATCGACCGGTTGAAGCAAACTTGATATATTTGGTGTTGCTGGCTAAGGGAACGACATAGTCGGTAGCGGTAACAGCCGCATTGCCTTCCGCCGTATAGAGCTGCGACCAATTGGTATGATCCACCGATTGATAGACGCTTACCGTTCCGCCGGAAGCACCGTGCCATGCAAAATGTAACTCTTCTGCCAGACCGGTTTGCGGCAATGCAATGACACATTCGTCATAAAAATCCTCCAAAACAGATACCTTGCCGACCTGTATACCTCCCGTGAGCGGCCAACTCACATTCTCGGTCTGGGAAATAACCGTCTGGGCATCGTTAAAATCATTCTTCGTGAACTCGGTATCCCACGCCAACTGGGCGTTGATAGCAAGCGAAACTGCCAACAGGCAACAAAGGGATAAAAGATGTTTCATAAATTTGCACATTAAAAGTGCGCAAAGTTACAAAATCTTTTTCAAATACGCAACAAAAAGCCTCTTTTCCTTAATCAGAGACAAGAAAAACGAAAATAAATGCATCTTTGTAGCTGTATCATTTGCACATGTCAAAAAAAAGCAGTAATTTTGCAGCGCAAAATTGCAAACAGGTAATGACACCGCTTGAGGCACTAAAAACATATTTCGGCTATGACGCTTTCCGTCCTTTGCAGGCGGAGATCATTCATTCCATATTGGCGGGACGCGATACGCTTGCCCTGATGCCTACCGGTGGAGGCAAGAGTATCTGCTTCCAAGTGCCGGCGCTCGTCATGGGTAATGCGGACGAGAACAAACGTCTGTGCCTTGTCATCACGCCGCTAATCGCGTTGATGCGCGACCAGGTAGCGAACCTTCAGGCACGCGGAATACATGCCGCCGCGGTCTATACAGGAATGAGCTGGGACAAGCAGCGTGTCGCTCTGGATAATTGTCTGTATGGACCGTATCATTTCCTGTATTGTAGCCCGGAAAGGCTTGAGAGTGAGGACTTCCGAAAACGCCTGGCGGATCTGCCGATAGGTCTGATTGCTGTCGATGAGGCGCATTGTATCTCCCAATGGGGATATGATTTCCGTCCTTCGTATCTGAATATAGCCGCTATCCGCGAGCTACTGCCCGATGTGCCCGTATTGGCGCTGACAGCAACGGCAACACCCGATACGATAGAGGACATACAGGACAAGTTGGGCTTCCGGGAGCGGAATGTGTTGAAAAAATCTTTCCACCGCGACAACTTGGTCTATGTGGTACGCCGCACGGACAAGAAGGAGGAACAAATAGCCCATATTCTCTCCCGTGTACCCGGCTCTGCGATCGTCTATGTCCGCAACAGAAAGCGCGCCCAGGAATTAGCCCAATGGCTCAATACGAACATCCCCTCCCCTAAGGGGAGGTCGGGAGAGGTTGCCTATTATCATGCCGGCTTGACCACCAAGGAGCGTAACGACCGTCAGGAAGCATGGTCGCGCGGAGACACACGCGTCATTGTGGCGACGAATGCATTCGGAATGGGAATTGACAAACCGGACGTGCGGGTCGTCATTCACTATGACCTTCCGAGCCATCTGGAAGCGTATTACCAGGAGGCTGGTCGTGCAGGGCGCGACGGACAAACGGCTTATGCCGTATTGTTGTATAACGCAGCGGAAGACAAAGCCAAGTTGCAGAAACGGGCGGTAGATACCTATCCGCCGAAAGAGTTTGTCGAGCAGGTCTATCACAAGACGATGGACTTTCTGCAAATAGGCGCAGGAAGCGGTCTTGGACATCGCTTTGCCCTGCATATCGACCAGTTGTGCCATGTAATGAAACTGCCCGTTATACAAACCTACTCCGCCCTGCATATACTGACTCAGGCGGGCTATATCGACTTCGAAGAAGAGCATGAGACACAGCCCCGCGTGCAGATTCATGTACCGCGTCACCAGTTGGGCGAATACAACCTCTCACGCGAGCAGGCGGAACTGCTTGATCTGCTTATGCGCTCTTATACAGGCATTTATACGGACTTGCAATATGTCCGCGAAGCAGATGAAAAAGGCAAAAACCAATTATCATTGAGCAATCACCAATTACTCGTTTCTTTGGCGCAGAGAGGAATTATCACCTATATTCCCCGTTCAGTGGGTTGCAGCCTTACTATGACAAACGAGCGACAGACAGAAATCTATCTATCGCCCGCTGTCTTTGAGAAGCGTCAGGAACGTTTCATAGCCAAACTCCAGGCAATGCTGGAGTACGCAGACCAGAATCAATTCTGCCGGGAGCAGGTTCTACTCGCCTACTTCGGAGAAACCGACGCTGTCGCTTGCGGACATTGCGACGTTTGCCGCGCCTTGGCTCGTAGTGTCATTCCTGAGAAATAAAACGCTGTCTTCCCCTAACAACTCCTGCATTTGTTCCAATTCGTCGTTGCTCAGCGACTTGTTACGGTCGTTGACGCCCATAAGCGGTCCGAAGAACACCTTCAGCAACGCACGACCGATGACCTTGCGGAAACTGAACTTGGGATTCTTGGCATCTCCGCTTACCGGCACATCCAAAATAATCATGTCTTGCGCGGAAGTGAGCAGTTTGAAGCCCGCCCGCACAGGGATATTCTTATACGGTGCCTTGGTAAGCAGCTCTTTTCTGCCTACACGGGGATGATCGATCTCCAGCCGGTTGGTGCCGTTCATCCTGCCGTTCACCACTTCTATCTTGCTGTCCAGCATCAGGATACCGCCATCCAAAGGATAGCCGGTATAGTTGCGGCAAAGCGGGCTGAAGTCCTTGAGGTTCACTCCTTTCAGGTTGAGTGCAAGACGCATATCCTGCTTGCTCCAGTCCAGGCCTCCCAAATAATCGGCTTTCAAACGGGCGCCGGACGACAATTCCGCGTTGACAGTTACGTTGTTACGTCCGTTGTTCGCGATATTTGCGCCCTCCACCGTCAGGGTCTTGACGGCATATTCCCAGTTATGCTTCATGGAATAATCGTGGTAGCACAGGTCATGACCCGTGATTTGCACTTTCTTTGCCATCCACACAAGCGGCTTGGAGGAAACATCCTTCTTCGGTGATTCAGGCATAACGGAATCCTGCCCCCTCTCGTCTGATTCGGACGATTTCATGAGCCGCGAGAGCGTATTCCAGGACTCATGCACTTCATAATCACCTGTTATTCCGCTGATAGTAAGGCTGTCCAAGATGAAGGTGTTGGTGTTCAGGTCGCCTTTATTAACCACCACACGCAACTCGTCCAAGGCTGCCACCTGGTCGTCATGCGTGTCGCGGATACTCAAACCGGACATCGACAAACCGCCTTTCATCTGGATATTGTTGATATTGTCCAGACTTCCGTCTATGTGTACCGATCCGTTGAGCACAGCGCCCAAGCCGGATATATTCAGGTAGTCTTGCACAAGCGGCAGAACCACATCGGTATGTACATCCTGCAGGTTCAGCTTGACGGCATAGCGGTTCGATTTCATCTTGTACCCTGCTACCACGCCTACTCGTCCGCCCGTCGGAAGACCGAAATCAAGTCCCGCATTGGTCTGCGTATTGTCGAAGTACAAACCCGGAATACGAAGCGATATATCCTCCACTTTCCATTGCTTGTCCGTTACTACATCGCGGTAACGGATAGCGCTGTTATCTATCCGAATATCGTTAAGAGAAATTTTCCAACTGCTCTTCGCGGTATCCGCAGGCAAACTGTCTGATTTGGAGAAACGCTCTATGATGTCGGAGAAATTGAGCTTGTCGTTGGATTTGAGCACTTGTCCGTTGAACCTGTCAAGGTGGATCGCACGCACTTTGACGCGTTTGGCGATCAGTTGCGGCCAGGCGATACGGACATACAAACGGTCAAAAGAAATGAAGTTCGTTTCACCGTTTTGCTCCTTGCACTCAAAGTCCTTCACGCTCACGCCTCCCCAGAAAGGATTAATGATGACCTGCTCTGTATGGAGCTGGCGACCGACGATCGACTCGCCGTGGTTATTGACCACATATTTGGCAACGGGCGAAGCAACGGCTAAAATCAATCCAAAAAGGAGCACTATTGCTAGTGCTCCCCATCCTACTATCTTCAGAATCTTTTTCATGAATGAATCATTATTCTGTTCATGGATGAATCATTATTCTGCAGACAGTGTGATACGACGGAAGTCAAGGATCTGAACGCCTTTCGCTTTGAGGACATCCTTCACCAGTTCTTTGGACTCGCTCATGATGTACGCCTGCTCAACGAGTGTGTTCTCTTTGAGGAACTTACCCAGACGGCCTTGCGCAATCATCTCGATTTTCTTAGCCTGGTTAGCAAGGTTAGCCTCTGCCTCTGCGGCTACGGTAGCCTTGATTTCACGTGCCTGCTGAGCCTGCTCTGCGGTGATCCATCCCTTTGTCTGGTTGGACTCGATATGCTCATCGGTGTCCACGTGTGCGGGGTTGATACCTGCCTTGCGGAGCGCGTTCTCAACTGCTTTGTTGATCTCGTCCTGTTTGGTCTTCTCGATGGCAACAGCCAACTCGTGCTGTTTAACCTCCTCGGCTACATGATCCGCGTCAAGCGCGATAGGACTCATGGCTGCAACCTGCATGGAGATTCCATGAACGGTTTCGTGCTCACTACCCTCAGCAGCGGCTACGAGCGAGCTCAGTTTGTTACCGAGGTGGTTGTACGCATCCACTACGGGAGCCTCGAGGCACGCGTAGTCAGCCAACTCCATCTTCTCACCCGTTACGCCGGAGCGCTCGGTGATGATCTCTACTACAGTAAAGTTACCGATTTTGAGCGCCTTGAGTTCCTCTGCGGTACGCACTTTGTTATCCAAAGCGGCGTCGAGAATCAGTTTTACCATACCAACGAAGTCTTCGTTCTTAGCCACGAAATCGGTCTCGCACTTCACGCCAACGATAGCGCCGAAGTTACCTTTTACTTTACCGAGAACGCATCCTTCCGAAGCCTCACGGTCGCTACGTTTAGCTGCGATAGCCTGTCCACGCTTGCGGAGCAGGTCCTTCGCTACTTCGAAATCACCGTTTGCCTCTTCGAGGGCTTTCTTTACGTCCATCATACCTGCGCCGGTAATATCGCGCAGTTTCTTGATATCAGCTAATGTAACTGCCATAATTATGCCTCCTCTTCTTTAGCTTCTTCCTTTGCTTCTGCTACTTTCTCAGCCTCTGCTTTGGGAGCAGCTTTGCGGATACGCTGACGACGCTCTTTGGGAGCCGGAGCTTCAGTGGCTGCCTGTGCCTCTGCTGCTTCCTCGTCTGCTTTCTCTACTTTACGCTCCTCGAGTCCCTCCTTGATAGCGTCGCAAACAGCGCTGAGGATGAGGTCGATAGCCTTGGTAGCGTCATCGTTAGCAGGGATAACGAAATCAATGTTGTTGGGATTCGAGTTCGTATCTACGATAGCGAATACAGGAATACCCAGACGGTTTGCCTCGGCAACAGCAATCTTCTCCTTGATGACATCCACAACGAACACAGCGCTCGGCAGACGAGTCATATCGGCGATAGAGCCAAGGTTCTTCTCCAGTTTCTCACGCTGACGTGCGATTTGCAGTTTCTCACGCTTCGAAACGTTATCCAGCGTACCATCGGTCGTCATCTTGTCGATCTGGCTCATTTTCTTCACAGCCTTGCGGATGGTCGGGAAGTTGGTGAGCATACCACCAGCCCAACGCTCTGTGATGTACGGCATGCCTACTTCTTGCGCATGAGCAGCAATGACTTCCTGAGCCTGCTTTTTCGTGCCAACGAAGAGGACCTTGCGTCCGCTGCGAGCCAAGTTTTTCAATGCCTCTGCAGCCTCTTCGATTTTAACGGCTGTTTTGTTGAGGTCGATGATGTGGATACCGTTACGCTCCATGTAGATGTAGGGAGCCATAGCCGGGTTCCATTTGCGTTTGAGGTGACCAAAGTGTGCGCCAGCCTCGAGAAGTTGATCAAAATTTGTTCTCATTCGCGTTCGGCAATCGGATTGCAAAGGTTTATACCGCTCCGCTAAATAAACGGGCAACCGATGCCTCCGCTCTTCCCACCGGGTGCACTACGTTAGCGCCCGTCGGGAACCCTCTATGCCGACCAAGAGGGGAAAATAATGAATAATTAATTAATTTATAAGCTCCGTTCATTTTGGAATACTCTTTCACGCGCATAACACATTATTAAATATACGCGCACGCACATGCGTTTGAGACTCCAAAACAATCGTGTGGTAGTCCCGAAGGAATCCACACGATTTGGAGTTGTACGTATTAACGCTTGCTGAACTGGAAGTGCTTACGTGCTTTGGGCTGACCCGGTTTCTTACGCTCAACCTCACGAGCGTCACGAGTCATGAAGCCTTCCGCCTTCAATGCAGCTTTGTCTTCCGGATTGATTTTCACCAGTGCGCGTGCGATAGCGAGACGGAGCGCCTCTGCCTGACCTTTGAAGCCACCGCCATCAAGAGTAACCTTGATATCGTATTTCTCAGCCACGCCGAGTTTGTTCAGCGGCTGGAGAACGATGTAGCGCAGAATAGAAGACGGGAAATACGTCTCGATGTCGCGGCCGTTGATAACGATTTTGCCGGCACCTTCATTTACGTAAACGCGGGCTACTGCCTCTTTACGACGTCCTAATGCATTAACTGTTTCCATGTACTTCTATTATTTGAGTGTGTTAATATCAATTTGTTTGGGTTGCTGAGCCTGCATGTTGTGCTCTGCTCCTGCAAAAATATACAGGTTGGTAATTTGGCGTGCGCCGAGACGGTTCTTCGGGAGCATGCCTTTTACTACGCGGCGAACGAGTTTGTCTGCGCCCTTAGCCATAAGGTCAGCCGGAGTGAACTCACGCTGTCCACCGGGGAAACCGGTATAGCGAACGTACACACGGTCGTTCCATTTTTTACCTGTCAGCTGCACTTTGTCAGCATTGATGATGATCACGTTGTCACCACAATCCACGTTCGGAGTGTAGGACGGTTTGTACTTGCCACGCAGCAGTTTTGCTACTTTGGAGCACATACGGCCAAGAATCTGACCCTCAGCGTCAACAACTACCCACTCTTTCTTGGCGGTAGCTTTGTTTACAGACACTGTCTTGTAAGAATTGTATTCCATTAATTTTGTTTGTTTTAGGTAAAATCGACGGACATCTATTAAGCCTCTTGGCACCGCCCAATTTTACGATTAATAAATATGTACTTCATGTGTCCGCGTGTACTACACACGCAAAACGGCTGCAAAATTACTACTTTTTTTTGACATGACCAAATTTTTTAACGAAAAAAATCAAAAAAAATGCATTTTGGCATCCAAATGTTAAAATGAGCGTTATAGAAGGTCTGTTTGCGACGTCACAAAGTTACGTTATCATGGCTTTTAAACGGCTCCAGAGACACAAAAAAGTATATATACTAAAGTATATATAGTATTTGTGCGCTATGTACATTTTTTGTGATCCATCCTTGGGCAATCCTTGGGGGATCGTTGGGCGATCCTTTGGTCGGATCTGGTCTCGAGCTTATCCCGATTGTTACAAGGGCTCTTTTCGCATGGTTTGACAAAAAAATCAGAATATATTTGCGTATGTCAATTTTTTTGTGTACCTTTGCAGCCGAAAAGGATTAAAACGGGATACAACAGCATTCGTGTCCTCTAAAAATAGAAAAAAACAAACAAAACCCTTTTGAATGATTAAGAGCTCCGCTCCTTGTGTCAATTGCTGCTAAAAAGTTCTCAAAAATAAATTTTCAGATCCTTTTTATCATCAATTACCACAACTCTGCGAGTTTAATCATTCAAAAGACATAAACATAAAAAAAAATAACCCAACTCTACAAGTTAAATCCTTCAAAAGACATAGATTATATATAAATAATTATGATACGAGTAGCGATATTAGGATACGGCAATATCGGTCGGGCGGCGGAGCAAGCCATATTGTCAGCGCCGGACATGACGTTAGCCGGCATCTATCATCATGATTCATGCCTGGAGTGCATTGACTCGGATGTGGTTCTGCTGTGTACTCCGACACGCGAGGTGCAGAAGTTCGCGACGGTTCTGGCGGCACGAGGCATATGCACAGTGGACAGTTTTGATATACACGGACAAATCTGGGAGCTGCGCAGCGCCTTGGACGCTGTGTGTCAGGTTCATAAGAGCGTGAGTATCGTTTCGGCGGGCTGGGATCCGGGATCGGACAGTATGGTACGCGCGCTATTGACCGCCTTAGCTCCCAAAGGTATCACCTACACCAATTTCGGCCCCGGACGTTCGATGGGTCACTCGGTCGCTGCAAAAGCGATTAAAGGTGTAAAGAACGCGCTGAGCATGACGATCCCGTTGGGAACGGGTGTTCACCGCCGCATGGTGTATATCGAACTGGAAGAAGGCGCGGATTTCAAAACGGTGGAAGCAGCTATCCTCGCGGACGACTATTTTGCGCATGACGAGACACATGTTATTGCGGTGGAGAGTGTCGAAGCCCTCAATAATGTGGCGCATGGTGTCAATTTGGTTCGTTCGGGCGTGTCGGGAGAAACACACAACCAGCGTTTTGAGTTCAACATGACGATTAACAATCCGGCGCTGACCGGTCAGGTAATGGTCAGTTGTGCCCGCGCGGCGTTCCGTCTGAAAACGCGTGGCGGTTTCGGAGCAAAGACAATGATCGAGTTGGCACCTATAGACCTCTTACCGGGTAGTACCGAACAACTTGTCAAAGCATTGGTGTAAGATGAAACGCATGATATTCATAGGACTTTTGGTGTCAGCGAGCCTTTATGGTTTCGCGTCACGGCGCATGAGCGAACATGTGTTGCGCTACACTTCCTTGGACGAGCGCGGCGACACTTTGACCCTTTCAGGCAAAGTATCCGTTCCGAAAAGCGGTTCCGCTAAAGGTATCATCCTGCTGACCCATTACACCATTTACAGCCTCGATGAAGCACCTTCCAACAAAGCGGTGAGAAAAGGTCTGGAGACCAAGTTGTTCTATCGGGATTATATCCTTGTTATCCCTGATTATGAGGGTTATGGCAGTTCACATGACCGTGTTCCACCCTATCTGTGCGGCACACTCACAGCGCGTCAGTGTGTAGATATGTATCTGGCAGCACAACCGTTGCTGGACTCGCTCACAAACGGGAAGCCTACCGACAGCCTTTATATCATGGGTTTCTCGCAAGGCGGAGCGACTGCCTTGTGGACGCTGAAACTGATAGAAGAGCAATATGCGGACAAGCTGTTCGTCAAAGGCTGTTTTGCGGGAAGCGGGCCGTACGACGTGGCTGCAACCTACGATGATGCTATCCAGCGCAACGATGCCGGTTTCCCCGCCACGATTCCTATGCTCGTCATGGGAACGAACACCGCCTACGACCTGCACTTACATACCGATTCGCTCTATACACGGGAATTGAAAGAAATATATGACACGTATATCGCCCCGAAGAAATTAGGGCTGATCCCTATCCTTCTCAAGATGCCCCATGCCAATTTGAACTATTGGCTCACGGAACAGGGACGTGACAAAAGTCATCCGCAGACACGACGTCTGTACGAAGGTCTGCTTCGCTCGAGTCTGGTTCATTTCCCGATGGACGAGCATCCGGTCGGTCAGGATACGATATGCCCCTCATGGCAGCCTAAAACTCCCACGTACGTCTTCCATTCGACAACGGACGACATCGTCAATTACTGCAATGCAGCCCACTTGGAACGTTGTTGGAAAGAAGTACCGACCGTTACATTCGATTTCGGCGACTACGGCAGTCATCTGCGTTCTATCCGCCTGTTTACCAAGTGGGTACGCGAGCAACTGCCTTAACGCTCACGCAGCAAACCGGTCTGGTAAGCACGCAAGAGTTGTTCGAGAGAGTCTATCTGCCCCAGCAACTCTTTTCCTTTGTCCGTATCTTTGATACGGATACGCTTCCCGGAAAAATCCTGGAGCAACGTGCGATTGTGTATATCCGATCCGGAGAGAATCGCCTGCTCGCGGCTCTCGAACGACTCGTGCTCGACCAGTTGGATGCCGTGACTGTTATAGATGAGCGTGTATCCGGCAATACCTGTCTTCTCCTGATAGGGCTTTGAAAAGCCGCCGTCAATGACAAAGCGTTTTCCGTTCGCCCGCATGGGTGTCTCGCCTTTGATGGTACGTACCGGCACATGCCCGTTCACGATACGTCCGCTCTTGGGATCCAGCCCGAACTCGGTGAGTATCTGCTCGCAGACCTTCTCGTCGTCCGCCAAGGAGAAATACGCGCCTTTCTTCTCCTCGTGCGTGCTCTTGTCCGCCAGGAAATAGCGTTCGAAAGTCGTCATCTTATCCTTGTTATAGAGCGGCGAGAACTCACCTTCCCACAGATACAGCATATAATCCAAGGCATTCTGTTTGCTCTCCCCTTTTCCGTAATACGCCTGGCGTATGATCTCGTCCGTGCGGTCCATCAGCGCTTTGCCGCTCACCCTCTTGCCGCACACCTCCGCCTCGGAGAACGAGCCGTCCGCATTGAGCGGGATAGCGGCGTGGTACAACAGGAATCCGTTGCGAACCAGGTACAGCGACCCGTGTTCGTATAGCATTCGCAGGTGTCGCTGCATTTTCTCGGACTTGCGGAAGGAGCGCCACAACTGACTCATCAGATCCTCTTCCTCCTGACTTAGTGCATAGGGGTCGTCGGGACGAATGGTAGGCAAATTATCATCCAGTAACGGCGCTCCGTCAAAGGTCCAATGCCCGTCCACGAGGGTCAGATGTTCAAGCACGGCGCGGTGGTCCATATGCCACTCGGGATGACGGCGGACGGTTTGTCCCTCCAGCTTGAACTGGATGATAGAGATGGCTTTGTGCATCTTCGCCATCAGTTGTGCGGAACGAGTCAGACGCGGGTTGTTCTCAAAATCCTTGGTCTGCCAAATCGTACAGGGGTCCGTGCCATATACCGTCATGGCGAAGTTGGCAAGCGGAAGGAGGTTGATACCGTATCCCTCTTCGAGCGTCTCTATGTTCGCATAGCGGATACTCACCCGCAGTACCGTCGCGAGCAATGCCAGGTTTCCGTTCATAGCCCCCATCCACTCGATGTCGTGGTTTCCCCACTGGATATCATAGTCGCGAACGGTAGAGAGGACATCGAGAATCTTGCTTGCACCCGGTCCTCTGTCGAAGATGTCACCCACGATATGCAGGGTGTCTATCGTCAGAGAATGAATGAGATAACAGATGGCGATGAGGAGCTGGTCGGCACAACCGGTCTCGATGATGGCATCGATGATGGCGGTGTAATAGGTCTGCCGGTCGTGCTGCTCCAAGTTGGTCTCATGCAGCAGTTCCTTGATGATATAGGCATAGTCGGCTGGCAACAGTTTGTGTACTTTCGACCGGCTGTACTTGATCGTCACCGCGCGGGCTATATCCACCACCTGATGAATCATCTTGCGATACCACGCCTCCATCTCTTCCCCGGAGAGCGAGTGACGGATCAGTTCGATCCGCTCGTCAGGATAGTAGATCAAGGCACAGAGGGCACGTTTGTCCTCCTCGCTCATATGATCCGCATAGACCTCATCCACTTTCCTGCGCACGACCCCGGAGGCGTTTTTGATCATATGAATGAAAGCCAAAGACTCTCCGTGCAGGTCACTCACAAAATGCTCTGTACCCTTCGGCAACGAGAGGATAGCACGCAGGTTAACCAACTCCGTTACCACCGCCTGGGAGTTGGGGAATTTCTCACTAAGCAAACGTAAATAGCGCTCGTCCGTCATCATAATTCAAATCGTTCTTTTTGGCGTGCAAAATTACAAAAAAAATCGCACATATGCAAATAAAAACGGAAAAAAGCACTCCGACAGCACTTTTTATTTGCATATATCATTTTTTTTTAGTAATTTTGCACTCGAAATACAGATCAAGTCTGTAGATACATGTTTAACCATAAAAACACACGTCTTATGAACGTTACTATCAATGCCGTCAATTTTGAAATGGCTCAAGCCCTGGAGGATTTCATCGAGAAGAAAATGAATCGTTTCGCGCGTCATCTGAATGCGGAGGACAAAGTAGAGATCCGTATGTCGGTCATCAAACCGCAGACGAATGCCAACAAAGAGGTGAAGATTCGTATCGCCGGTCTATTTGCAGAGAAAGTGGCTGACACGTTTGAGGAAGGTATCGACGCATGTCTCAGCGCCTTGGAAACCCAGCTCGAAAGACGCAAGAACAACTGATAACGGACTTTTTATCAAAAAAAATCGGCATACATTTGCGTATGTCGTTTTTTTTTCGTATCTTTGCACCCGATTTGAAAACCGAGGAAGGATTTGACTGCTTGCAACCTCGTTAAAATAATGCTAAAAACTTGTACCACAAGCTAAAACAGTCGCTTGTGGCGTTTTTTTTGACAGAACAATGAATTATTTCTTTACATCAGAATCGGTGTCAGAAGGACACCCGGACAAAGTGAGCGATCAGATTTCTGACGCTATCCTGGATAACATGTTAGCGCAGGACCCCCAGGCGCACGTGGCTTGCGAGACCTTGTGTACCACGGGACAGGTCGTAATCGCGGGAGAAGTGAGTTGCAACGGATGGGTGGATATCCAGAAAGTAGTGCGGAAGACGATCGCCGATATCGGTTACACCAAAGCCGAATACAAGTTCGAAGCGGAGAGTTGCGGCATTCTGACGGCATTGCATGCGCAGTCAGCGGATATAAATATGGGCGTGAGCCGTGCGACCGAAGAGGAGCAAGGAGCCGGCGACCAGGGAATGATGTTCGGCTATGCGACCAATGAGACGGACAATTACATGCCGTTGACGCTGGATCTGGCGCACACCTTAGTATATACGCTCGCGCGCATCCGCAAGGAGGGACAGCAGATGACGTATCTCCGTCCGGACAGCAAGTCGCAGGTAACAATGGAGTACGACGAGCAGAACCGTCCCGTCCGTATCGACACCATCGTGCTGAGTACGCAGCATGACGAGTATGTACAAAGTGACGAAGGACAAAGGACAAAGGTAACGCCTGAGTTCATCAAAAAAGATATCATCGACATTCTCCTGCCGCGTGTAGCTACCCGTGACTCGCGTTACGGACATCTGCTGCATGAGTTTCTAGCGGATCCGAATGCCAAGTTATTGGTGAACCCGACCGGTAATTTCGTTATCGGCGGTCCTCACGGTGATACGGGTCTGACAGGTCGCAAGATCATCGTGGATACGTACGGTGGTCGCGGCGCGCACGGCGGAGGAGCGTTCTCGGGAAAGGATCCGTCGAAAGTGGACCGCTCGGCAGCCTATGCGGCACGCTGGATAGCCAAACACTTAGTAGCGGCAGGTGTAGCCCGTGAAGCGCTGGTACAGGTCAGTTATGCCATCGGCGTAGCCAAGCCCGTATCGCTCTACGTCAACACTTACGGAACGGCGTTGGTTCCCATGAGCGACGCCGAAATCGCGCAACGTGTCTCTACCCTCTTCGACCTGCGTCCGGCGGCTATCATCCGTGACCTGCAACTGACCCAGCCGATATACCAGGAAACCGCCCGTTACGGTCATATGGGGCGTACCAATGAGGTCGTGGAGAAGACCTTCCTCGATGCGAACGGCAAGGAATATACCCGCCAGGTGGAGTTGTTCACGTGGGAGAAACTGAACAGACTGGAAAAGGTCAAGTCGGCATTTGGACTTTAAGATTTTTTATTTGAGATGAGCAAAGAACTGAAATTGAGCCTGTTGGTAAGCGTGATAGTGGTAACGGCTATCCTGATAGACCAGATGATCAAGCTGTATGTCGCCACGCATTTTGCCTTGGGTGAGAGCATCGAAGTGCAGTCCTGGTTCTGGCTGTGCTATGTGGAGAACAACGGCATGGCGTTCGGTATCGAATGGTTCAGCAAACTCGCATTGACGCTCTTCCGTATCATAGCAATCGGCTTGTTGGGATGGTACACGCATGTGCTGATCCGCCGTCCCGATGTGCCGAAAGGATATATCGTCACCATCTCGTTCATCATCGCCGGCGCATTGGGGAACTGCATCGACTGTATTTGTTACGGCAAGCTGTTCGGTTATGCGGGATGGTTCTACGGCAAGGTAGTGGATATGTTCTATTTTCCGCTCATCCACAACAGTGCCGGCGAGGTGTTGTTCTTCCGTCCTGTGTTCAATTTTGCAGACGCTTGTATCACCTGCGCCGTCGGCGTGATACTGCTGTTCTATATGAAAGAACTGAATAAAGAAGCCAAAGAATAAATGAAATCACCCTTCCGTCACCCGCTCTCCATACTGATCCTGCTGCTTCTGACAGCGGGGTTCGTATCCTGCCGTCCACGGGGCATACTGCACTCGTGGGAGATGCGTGATGTGATGGTGGATTTGCACAAGACAGACGCGCTTATCCAGGCGTCCGGACTGATGTACGGGCATTCGGAACAAAACGCCATTTATTATGCGCAAGTAATGGAGAAACACGGCATTACGCAGGCTCAGTTTGATTCGTCGCTGGTATGGTACACCGCACATCCGAAGTTTTTTGACAAGATCTATCCGCGCGTTATCCACAAGCTGGAGGAGGAGCAGGAACAATTTCTGGCGCTGCATGAAGCGGAATTGGAAGATATAATGCTACCGGACACTCCGATTCCTGCTCCACGCTTGACGCCTTACCAGCTGGACAGCATGCTGTGGGTGAATATGTATGGATATCCGTCTTCCTGGAACCCGTTAATGCATAATCTTGAAAATCAACTCCTTCCAAAGGTCGGTGTCCTTCGCTGACGGGTTGTTGATTCCTTTCAACCGGGCATCCGTATCGCGCAGATAGCCCATGATGAGGAAAGTCTTGCCAGCAGGATAACGCTGGGCAGCCGTCGCATAATCGCGCACAAAATACGGGTTGATACCCAGTTCTTTCGCTACGTTTGCCTGACTCTTATCCGGCATGTAATGGTACATCAACAGATTCGAGAAGAACGAAAAGAGCGGTGCCATCTCGCGAATCATCGGATGATCCTTGCTACCGGCAAAATACTGCGTGATACGGTTCGCTTTGACCACATCTCCGTGAATGAGCGCGTTCTGCAGTTCAATACTGTTATAATCCTTCGAGATACCTATATTGCGCTCCACGAGTGCGGTATCGATCACGTTCACGCCTTCCGGACGACCGTCTATCAGTTTGGTCAGCGCCCCGATGACAGCTGTCAGGTCATTGCCGATATACTCCGCCAGGATAGGTGCCACACGCGGGTCTATCTTGACCGGAGACTTGTTACCGCTCGTTTGAGACTGATTGTATTCGGCAATATACGCCGTGATCCATTTGGCAACCTCGTAGTCCCTTATCTTGTCCGACTGGAGCCAAACGACCTGCTTGTGCTCCGCCGCTTTCTTCCATACGCCTTGCCGCTTGTCCGGTTTGCCGTTATAACAGATGACAAGCACCGTTTGCGGCATGAGGTTATCCAGATAGGCGGCTAACGCATCCCATTTCTTGACCGTTTGGGCTTCCCGCACGATGATGACCTTCCGTCCTCCCATCATTGCGAAACCGCGTGCGGCACTGATGACCGGCGCTATGTCCGCTCCCTGCAGATCCCGACCGTACAGAATCTGCTGGTCGAACTCGCGCGACATATCGTCCAGCGCATGGGCGGCGATAAACTCAAACACACGGTTGATGTAATACGGTTCTTCGCCGCACAAGATGTAAACCGGTGCATACGTGCCGGCATGCAACGCACGCATTATGTCATCATACTTGCTTACCATTTTATCTTACGAATTTAACTGTACGGATTAATCGTCCGTCCACTTGTATATCATATATTCCCATTCACTTCTGTCTATGACTTGATATCCCTCGTCCACGAGCATCTGCTCCAAGGCACTGTGCTTGTCCGTATAGGCGGGCTTGGTCTTATACTGGGGCGTGAAGGAGCACACCACTACGGGATGCGATTCACGTATAACCCGTTGATATTTTGCGGTATAGACCGAGTCAAATATATTCGACCAGAACTCATTATACACGCCAGCCCTGCATCCTGTCACCGCCCGGATCAGATGCATCCGTTGTCCCAAGACCAGCACCGTTGTATCGCCGTTTATATCGCTTTTCACTTGTTGCAGCCACTCGTTCTCCTTCTCCTGCATAGCGATGTGCTGATAAGGAGCGACCGAACAGACAATCGTCGCTTGGGTCAAGTCGCACTTCCCTACACTATTGGTGGCAAAACGCATCATAACGACCGTACTCACGACCGCCAGCACTATCCATAGGTATCTTCGTTCGGCGGGTTCGTAATACGATGCCGACACCGGTAACAGGCACAAGACCGCCGGAAAAAGTTTGAGCCACGCCGTATCAGTGCCTAACGTCGCAACACCAAGGATCATCGTTCCTATAAGCAGTTGGGGACGAGCGACAGATGATTTGCCCAATGCAGTCACGATACACAATGCCGAAATGAAATACGTCAAGTCGATGTTATACCATTGTTGCGGTTTGGTCGTATAGAGGACCATATAAATCAACACTAATCCGACTATGAGGGGTTTTATGACAGATATCAGACGATGATATAACGGCGATTTCTGACTGCCGATGGACGTTTTGCCGATCGCAAGGACGGCAACAGACATGAGCACATAGCCTGCAAGCAGACCTCCTTTTTCCCATAGTTTGGTGACCATCGCTCCCAAGTCATGGCTGGTCATAGCGGTATCTGTAACTGCCGGAGTAACAAACAGATACGCCAACCCATATACTATACCTGCAGTCAGAGAGGCGACAGGAATATTCCACAAACTGCGTTTTTTCCACAATGGAATGAGAACCAGCAACGCCAATATATTCGGAAACCGTGCCGCGACAGCCAACCCTAACACCACGGGCGACTGTGTCACCCATAACGCGGACAACAGGAGCACAGAGAGCGTTCCCGGACTGAACTCCTGAAAGGCACCGTAGCCCATCAATATAAACGTCAATGCCAGCCAATGAAGGTGCTCGCGCTGCTGCGATTTATCCAGCAAACGGCAATAAGGCAGGAGGATAGCCGTCACCACACACGCCCATCCGAACAAGCGCAAAGGTAACAGCGATGCGCCGAACAACCGCACGATCACTCCACCGGTCAGAATCGTTCCGCATGCCATCCATCCGCCCTGCATATGTTCGTATTTATACAACCAGTACAGCGGATCCTGAACGTTCCCGAAACCAGCAAACACGAACCATAATGTCCATGCGAAGACTACGCCGAGCAATATGTACTTACCGATTCGCATATTTAATGCGCCTCTTTCCCCGTCAAGTGCGGCTTGTTGAATGGAATCTCTATCATACTATTTTCAATTATTCCGATTTATAGAAAAAACACAATGACACCAAGGATGATGATGGTGATGGCAAGCGCTTTGCGGCGGTTGATCCGTTCGCGGAAGAAACACCAGGACAGACACGGAACGAACAAGTACGATACGCTCTCAATGATACTCAATTCTTTGAGTTGCAGTCCTTTGCTCATACACCATATATTGGCGATCATCGCGCCGAACAGGAGCGTATATCCGCCTATCACCCACCCGTTCATATACTGTCTCCACCAAGGTTTGTACCCTTTTCGTGCTCCCTGTTTGAGTAACATCTGCGCGCAGGCGGAGAGGAACACCATGACCAATGCTATCCATGCGTATTTCATGAGCGTGCCAAAAGAGTTATACCGGCTATGATAAGCACCGAACCGATAATGTTCATAACTGTGATTGCTTCGCCAAAGAGCAGAGCCGCTATCAGCATGGTAAAAATCAGCGTTGTGCCTTTGAACATATAGGCAGTGCTGAGTTCGATCCGTCGCAGCACCTGTTGCCATAAGAGCGCATAGACCCCGATGATGGCAACGGCTCCTCCGAACCACAACAGATACCGCCATGAGCCCATCGGACACATTGCCGCCTGTTTGGTACAGATACCCACGCAGGCGTAGAGCATGTTCACGCCTATCAACGCTAAGATATGTTTGCCTTCAACTTTCACCTTACTCCGCCATTCTCAGAAACCTTGCTGGGTTTCCAGCCCATATTTCGCCTTCCAGTATATCATGTTTGAGCACACTGCCCATCCCCAAAGTCGCATAGTCGCCTATCGTGAACCCTTCATGAATCGTGGCATTGAGACCGATATGTACCCCTTTGCCTATCTTCAAGTAACTGCCCACAGCCGCCTGTGCCGCGATATGACAGAAATCCCCTACTTCATTATTATGTCCCATCATCGAACCGGACATCATCAGACACCCTTTGCCCAGCTTGGTAGCAGGCGACATAGACACATTGGGCATGATGATACATCCCGGTCCCAACTGCACGCTGGGCGCTACGTAAGCACTCGGATGAACGAATGTAGCCAACCGGTCATCGGGGATATTGAGCGACTCGAAGAGCGCAATACGTTCACGGTTTCCGTCTATTCGCAATATGGTATTCACAAACCAATATCCTTCATCCAAGAACCGTTTGCTGTCTGAAATACGTCCGACAACAGGAAACAGATCCAGCACGGTGCCTACAGGTTCGCGGTCATTGAGAAACCCCGTCACCTCCAGATCGGTCGCACCCATGCGGCGCGCATGTTCGATGGCTGCCGCGACGACCGTAGCGTTGCCTGTTCCGCCCAATATAACTACTCTTCTACTCATAGCACTTGTTCGATAATATAGTTAGGCCGTTGTTTGGTCTCGAGGAAGATACGGCCGATGTACTCTCCGAGAATGCCCAAGAAGGCAAAATTGAGTCCGAATAGGAACAAGATCAGAACCATCATACTCGTCCAGCCGGTCACTACATTGCCGACCAACTTGTAGATAATAAGGCACAAAGCGGCTATCATACTGCCGATACACAGCAGTCCGCCCAGATAAGTCACCATCCGGATGGGGAACATGGAGAACGAGAAGATGCGGGCAAACGTGAGTGCCAGCATTTTGGAGAGGTTGTATCCGCTCCTTCCGGCAAAGCGTGCATCGCGTTTGAGCGGTACAGCTACGTACTTGTGCCCGATGAAATACAGCAGACTGACCGCAGTAGCCGTCTTTTCCGGGAAACGGCGCAGTTCTTCAACCACGCTCTTTTTCATGACACGGAATATACCGAGGCGCGGCATGGTGTGAATGTCGGTAATACGGTTGCTCACATGCTGGAAGAGCCGCGAAACGGCTATCTTCATGCGGCTGTCTTTGCGTTCCTCCCATTGGGCTATGGCCATCGTTGCTTCACCGTCCGCCAAGAGAGCGTCAATAAGCGTCGGTATATCTTCGGGACGATCCTGCAGATCCGAGTCCATCAGCACAATCAGATCCTTGGTGGTCAGGGACAAACCCGCTGATATCGCATTCTGTTGACCGAAATTACGGCTCAGGCGTACGATACGCAGATGTTCCCGACGGGCACGCTCTTCGTTCATGATCTCCCAGGAACGGTCACGGCTCCCGTCATCGACGAGAATGATCTCATAGTCCTCCGTGAGCGTCTCCACGACTGCTGTCAGGCGTCGCAGCAGTTCCGATATGACTTCCTGGTCGTTATAAATCGGCACGACGACCGATAAACTGTTTGCCATTTTATAGTTGAAATTTGACATTTGACTGATAAATAAAATATCCGCTGCGGTCGGCACTGCATGCGAGAGGTTTGAGTTCGTCACTCGTCCGTTCTTTAGCCACAATCTGCGGGTAACGATCCGCATGGTCTATGTAATGCTGCACATCGGGCGTGACAGCACTCAGGAAATACACCCCGCTGAACGCGTTAGGTCGGACATCCGGCACGATGACCTGCCCCAATGCCACCTCGATGACGCCTTGCACGAAATCATATCCGGTACTCAGCTGCACGAGGTGAGAACCGATAAAGTCGCCTCCCATGCGTCCGGCTATCTCCATGACGACGATACGTCCGTCCCGCGTCAGTTTGTATTCCGAGTGGCTGGCACCGGTGGTCAGTCCAAGGGTGTCCAGTGCCTGACGGGTGACGGCAAAGATACGTTCGCGCAGTTCCGGGGACAAGTCCGCCGGCTGGTGGTGTGCCAGTTCGACAAAATGCGGCGAACCCGTGGTCACTTTGTCCGTTATCTGAAGGGCGTAATGGATACCGCGGCATGAAATCATCTCCACGCTGATTTCCCTGCCTTCTATGAACTCCTCGATCATCGCTTCGCCCGAGATGGACAGCTTTTCCGCTTCCTCTACAGCCGGTTCCAGTTCCTCCCAACGGGTTATTTTCTTTACCCCGAGGCTGCCTGAACGGTCAGACGGTTTGACGATCAGCGGCAAGGCAAAGGCGGGCGGCGAAAGGTGAGCGTTCAAAGTATTGTTCGCCATCACCTGGTAAGCCGGACAGTCGATACCTGCGGCTAACAGCGCCTCGCGCATAAGATGCTTGTCATGCGCTTTGCAGGCGGCGGTGTAACTATTGCCGGGCAAACCCATATGCTCCGCCACATAAGCTACCGTCGGAGCCGCTACATCGCTGCCGATGGTACAGATACCGTCGATCCCTTCGTCCTGGCACAGACGCAGGATTTGTTCCTTCTCCGTAATGGAGACCGGATAGAACGTGTCGCAGATGTCTTTGCACACGGCGCCTTGCGACCAGGCAAAGCAGATGGTCTGCAGTCCCAGCGCTTTTGCTTTCTCTACAACCGGACGTTGCAGATAACTCGCTCCTATAATAGCTAACTTTTTCACTTTCAACTTATCACTTTTTCCCTTCTATTTCCAGTTTCACTACTGCATAGCGGTGATTATGGCATTTCCAGACGATCCGGGTCGGAACGCCGTAGTGTTTCTCTATCTGTTCGCACACCCTGGGCAGTGCCGTCCGGGGTTGCTGATAGCCGTTATAGTCCGTGAAGATATACATGTTTTCCGACAGCAAGGCGCGATAACTATGCCCAAGCGGTTTGTTGAGCGGACTCCACGTGAGCCAGCCTAACGTATATTTGTAAAACGGGTACGGCCATATATGCCAGGGGTTCATGGACTCCACTGCCATATAGGTTCCGATGGTAGTAATACGGGCGCCGTCGGGCACATGCTCCAGGAGCGGTTTCTGCCACATGTCCCAAATATATCGTGCATGAGCGGAGGTAATGCGCTCGTTGTGAATCTGATAGACATACCAGCCGCTCAGCACAATCATTGCAATGCCTATTCCCCAGCGCCGTTTGAGTCCCGTCGTATTGGGAAGCAGGGCAAAATAAGTTCCTAACAACGGCAGGAGCATGCAGAGGAACACACGGTTCTTGAGAAAACCGTCCAGACTCACATGAATAATGAGCAGCGTGATAAAAGCGGCATAGACGAGCAGGAAAACGAATTTCTCTTTGTTGCCCGTTGTCAGGATCATCAGCACAAGCAGCGCCGCCAATAGGGTCATCTCCACCGCATATTTCTTCAGACGCTGCAAGTTGCCTATCTGTTGCATGAACGGCACTTCGCCTACCGTGGCACTCAGTTGGCGGATGGCTTGCAGGTCTATCTGCTCGCCGTCCGGAATAAACCGTAACAGCAGGCGGTAGTCCACGGGATCGATGCCTTCTGGCAGACGTGAGGATGCTAGCCGGTACGCATTGGGGTTGTCGTTCAGTTGCGCGCGCAACTGGTTGTAGGCGCGGTAGTATTTCCATTCGGGTTCGCGGTCATAGACCTGCTGGTTGGCGATGCGGCAACCGACAACTGCCGTCAGCATGACCACCACGGCAATGTACTTGCGCCAACGGAGACGGTAGGTAAAGACGATGATCGGCGCCATGAGCAGTCCCACTAACCCAGCGGCAAAGAAGCGTATCAGCGCGGCGATAATGACCATCACCACCCCGCTCCATCGCGCTTTGGGACTCTCTCGTAGCAGTAACATACATCCTGCAAGACAGACCAGCCCGGCGGTGGTAGTGAACTGCAGATCCACAATGATGCGCGCCCACAGCACATACAGCGCAATGAGCCATAGTATCTTCTCCCACCAAGCGCGGTTGGCGGTAGTCAGAATGCAGTAACTGACAACACTCATCGAGAGGATATGGAGCACCGCAAACGAAACGGTGTACCATTCGACGGCGGTGGTCAGCCCGTACAAGAGCGTCAGAAACCATCCGTAAATAACGTTGATATAGACGAGGTGAAAATCCGGTGTACCCGAATAGGAGCCGTTGGCAATCATTGCCATCATGACATCGTCATTCTCTTCGAACGACAACGGAAGCGCCAAAGCCATTACCGCAAAATACGCGATATTGAACGCTAATACTATGTATTTCAAATGCTTCACCTCTTACCTACATTTCCGCGACTTTATCGAGACATTCACGAGAAATTTACGAGAAATTCACGAGACATTCCTTTGTACATTGTACCTTGTCCTTTGTACCTTGTCCTTTGTACCTTTGTACATTACTTTACTCCCAATGCCGGTCCTTGGCAAAGAGCCTCGAAGCGCCGTGCAGCAAGATGGTCCAGCGCATATGACGAGCATAGGAAGGGCTGTATTGTACGAAACGTCGGGCGTCACGCAGCCGTTCCCGCATCGTGTGCAACTTGCGTAAAAGGCGGTTGGAAGGAGCCGGTGACGGGGAAACCTGTGTATTGTCAAGCCTGCCGTGCAACAGGTCGTCCAGCAAACGTTCCGCCCGTTTCCCGCAGCGGGAAGAATAGAACGGCGCTTGAGGAACCGGCAGTCCCAGGTGCTCGACCAGGATATACATATACAACTGCCACACATCCATGAGGTGCAGACTGTTAAGCATTCTGCCCAGACGCGGCAGTTCGATCTGTTGCGCCATGCGGTTAAGCAGCAACGTGAGGTCGCATAACTGACGCAGGTTCGCTCCTTTGGTCAGCATATGTTCCCACGAATGGAAGAAAACGAACAGCGCATTGAAGGTCGGTTCTGGAACACGCACCGTCAGGTCGTCCAGTACCAGTTCGCAGGTATGAGTCATTCCCTCCTGCTCCATCCGGTCGTAACGGCGCACATCCACCGGATGTTGCACACCCATGCTGACACGGTGTACCTCGATGGAGATACCGTCGGCAATGAGGTTATAGTGTTTGTAGTGGTCCAGCTCTTCATCGAACTTGAGCGCACCGGGAAACGTGTCGCGCATGACGGCACACGCCGGATGGTACTGCTCCTTGCCGACAAACAGGTCAATGTCGCCCCACTGCCGCATCTCGGGACGCGGATAGAGGCTCGCCAATCCGGCTCCTTTCATCAGTACCGGCTGGATACCTGCTGCGGTCAATGCCGTCCAGGCACGCTCCAGAGTAAAGCGCAAACGCACATGTTCCTGCATCGTGTGCAGACACATGTTCTTCATCTGCATGCGGGCGGCAGAAGGAATATTCTCTTGGGTTAACACGCTCGGGAACACCAACGGACCTACACCTTGTGCAGCACATAAGCGCACCAGTTCATCCGTTTGCTCTACCGGCCATTCAAAGGGTCGTTCCCACAACGCCGCTTTGACTATGTTTAAGAAATTACGCACTATGAGTTTTACGGGTTAAAATAGATTTCATTGTCAGGAAGAAATACTTGATATCCGTACGTACCGGATGGGCCAGGTATTCCGTGAGATATTTGTCTTCGCTGGCGAACAGCTCGTCGTACGTATTGGGATGATCAATATAGAACGGCGGGATGAGACCGGGTTTGCACAGGGTCCGTTTGTCCTGCAGCCACTCGGGATAGGTCTCGAACATGGTCTTGCTCAACGGACGGACGCCCACTAACTTCACATCTCCCTTGAACCAGTTCAACAACATCGGCAGTTCATCCAACCAGTACTTGCGCATGAACCTGCCCCAGGTCGTGATACGCCAGTCGTCATTCGACTTGTCGGATATATCCATACCGCCGCGGGCATCGAACACATATTTCTGGATATACTCGGCATAGGGATGCATGGTACGGAACTTGTAGAAATAGCGTATCTTCTTGTCCTTGCATATGCGGGGCAGTTTGATGAGCGGACCATACACTTTCATCTGCTCCTGGGGATAAGGCTGGGAGTTGCGGTGTGCGAAGACATACTCGATATTTCCCATCGGCACCACTTCGTCCACTACGAATCCGCAGTAATAGAGGCGTCCGAACACCTCCGTCTTGCTCAGCATACGTTTGCGTCCTTTGGTCACGTCGTAATAGAGACGGCTCGTCAGCGCCAGACGCGGGAGAACACGTTTACGGAAGAAATACAAACTGTACACGATCCAGTTCAGCACAGGCGGATAGCGGTTGAGAATCTTGGTTTTGATATACTCCTGCGGGCGGTAACAGCACACATACCGTCCGTTATCCGGCAGTTTCTGGTTCACGATACAGAAACGGCGGTTGATTCCTTTCGCATCGTTCAGTAGGGTCAGATCCACCAGCGTTTCGTATTGGTAGTCCGGTATCTGCAGGAACGCAAAGCGATTTCGGTCGCATACCACTTTCGTCAGACGCGAATCCAGACGCGCTTTCTTGCGCAGCATGTAATAATCGGCTTCGGTCGTCACGGACAACACCGACTGGTGAATGGACCGGATCGACTCCTTGCGACGTTTCTCGTCGGGAAGGGTCATCACGGAATCCTTACGCTGCTCGATGGTCATTGCCGGTACGGTCATGTTCGTCGCGTACTTCCAGTAATGCTCCATCAAGATCACAAACGTGTCTAATGCTCCGACGATCAACAGCATCCACGTAGCCACGCGGGGCGAGAAAGCCCATGGCAGCCTGGGCAGCACGTACCAGCACAAGGCAATCTCGATTCCCGCAGTCAGAATCAGAGACAGCATGGACTGCCAGAACCAGCGGTCCTTGTACGAACGGTATAACTGAACCGCCAGACCTATCAGCAGCCACGCAATAGTCATGGCGGCAAACAGCATACAATAAGCTCCGATGGCACTTCTGTCCGTCACCCAACGCCACAACATGCACAGCAAGGCGGCTATCAACCACAAAAAAATATCACCGATTAATCGTCTTGACATATGCCTTCAACCTGATCTCTTAATACACAATTTTATATAAAATTGATTTCGGACGCAAAATTACTAAAAAAAAATGACATGACCAAATTTAATGCCGATTTTTCAGAATAATAACACATTTTTTAAAATTTATTTGCACAATTCAAAAAAAAATCGTACCTTTGCACCGGATTTGAGAAAAGGCTCTCTTTTCTTATCCGTTTCCAAACGTAAATACTTGTTAAATTTTATGCGATACGAATTACAGAAACTCGAGCGCATGACGCTCGAAGAAGTACGCGAGATAGCCGTCAGCATGGGGCTGAATCCTCGCCGCAGTCAATCTATCAGAGAAATCAGTTACGCTATTCTGGACGCGCAGGCGGACAACAGAGCAGCCGTAGTACAGGCAAAAGAAGATGCACGTTCGGCGGAGGGAAAACCCGCCAAACGTGAGCGTGCCCGCGGGGTCAAAAGAGCCCCTGCCAAAGTGAATACCGCCAACCTTAAAAGCGAACAAGTGCTGGTAACAGTCGGATCCGAAAAGGAGGAAATGGCACAGATTCAAGAGCAAATGGAAGCCGACAACCATCGTCCTACGCGCACGGTGCAGAATGTACAAGGTGCTACCGAGATGCCGGAACTTCCATTAACCGTGAACAATGAGGAGGCGACTCCGAAAGTGGAAGAACCCGTGGTAGAGCAAAAGCCCAAGAAACGCGGACGACCCAGGAAATCGGAAGCAAAACCGGAAACAAAGGTAGAGGAAAAAGCAGAGGAAAAGACCGAGGTTCCTGCTCCGACCAATGTACCGGCCGAAACAGTACCGGGTGACAATACTCAAAGCACCAAAGAGGAAGAAGATACGGAAGAAGCGCCGTTGTTTGTGCTGCCGAACCTGGGCGAGAACGTGATCGCGATGGGTACGCTGGAGTGCGCACCGGACGGATACGGATTCCTGCGTTCCGCAGATTATAACTACCTGCCCAGCCCGGACGATGTGTATGTAAGCAAGGATCAGGTGCGTCAATACGGTTTGAAGCCCGGCGACACGGTCGAGTGTTCCATCCGCGTTAACCCGCAGCCGGACAAGTTCTTCCCCATGGAGAAGGTGATCCGCATCAACGGTCTCGAGCCCGAGCTGGCAAAACGCCGCGTAGCGTTCGAGAACCTCACCCCGCTCTTCCCCGATGAGAAATTCAAACTCTGTACCGGTCATAACGACTCGCTGAGCGTACGCATGATCGACTTGTTCTCGCCGATCGGCAAGGGTCAGCGCGGACTGATTGTGGCGCAGCCGAAGACCGGTAAAACGGTGCTGCTCAAAGAGTTGGCGAACGCTATTCTCAAAAACAACCCCGAAGTTTATATGATCGTTCTGCTCATCGACGAGCGCCCGGAGGAAGTAACGGATATGAGTCGCAGCGTGGATGCTGAGGTGATCGCTTCGACCTTCGACGAGCCTGCAGAGAACCATGTGAAGGTGGCGAACATCGTTCATGAGAAAGCCAAACGACTTGTCGAAAGCGGTCATGACGTAGTGATTCTTCTCGATTCGATTACGCGTCTGGCGCGCGCTTACAATACGGTAGCGCCGTCGAGCGGAAAAGTATTGTCCGGTGGTGTCGAAGCGCAGGCGCTCCACAAACCCAAACGCTTCTTCGGTGCCGCACGTAACATCGAGAATGGCGGCAGTCTGACCATCATTGCGACTGCGCTGACAGAGACAGGTAGTAAGATGGACGACCTTATCTTTGAGGAGTTCAAGGGTACGGGTAACATGGAGTTGCAGTTGGATCGCAAGTTAGCGAACCGCCGTATCTTCCCGGCTGTGGATATACCTGCTTCCAGCACGCGTCGTGACGACCTGTTGCTGCCTGCCGATGTGCTGAGCCGCATGTGGCAGATACGCAAGATGCTGAGCGACATGAGCGGGCAGGAGGCAATGGAGAAACTCAAATCGTACATGGAGCGTACCGAGGACAACGATGAGTTCTTGTTAGCGGTCAACGGAGCGCGGTAAAATGACAATACTCATTCTCAACGGACCGAATCTGAACCGCTTGGGCTTGCGTAAGCCGGAGGTGTACGGAACCACGTCTATGGCACAGATTTTGTTGGACATCCAGCAACGCTGGTTGGACGTACACTTTGTCTATAAGCAGTCCAACCATGAGGGCGACCTCATTGACTGGATTCAGGAAGCCAACAGCCAAAGCCCGGCATTGGACGGCATCGTGCTCAACGCGGGAGGCTATGCGCATACCAGCGTAGCATTGCGCGACGCCGTGGAAGAAAGCGGGTTGCCCGTCGTTGAGGTACATATAAGCGATATTACCAAACGGGAACCGTTCCGCCAGACAGATTTATTATGGAACGTGTGCGCGCACGCGGTGGTCGGTCAGGGAACAGACGGATACCGTTTAGCCGTGGAGTGGCTCATGGATGCGTCCGGACAATAATACACTACTCTACTCAAAAACTATTGGTTACACCTATAATGAAACGGATTATTCACATAGTATGCTTGTTGTGCATCGCGGTAACGGTGCTCGCCAACCATGTCGTAACAGGTAAGGTCATCGATGCCGGTACCAAGCAGCCTGTTGATTTCGCCAACGTCAGTGTGGTCAAAGCGAAAAGCGGCGAGGCACAGGATACCAAAGAACTGGTCACCGGTACAATCACCGACGCGACAGGTGCTTTCAGCATCGAGCTGCCGGATGGCGAATACATGTTCATCGTCAGTTTTATCGGCTACGCGGAGCAGCAACGCCCCGTGACGGTAGCCGGCAAAGCGGTGCAGTTAGGACGTATCGCTCTCAAGGAGGACACGCAGATATTACAGGACGTGGAGGTGGTCGGACAAGGTTCGGCGATGCGATTCGAGCTGGACAAGAAAGTGTTCACCGTCGATCAGAACATTGCGTCTGCCGGAGCAAGCGTAACCGACGTGCTGGAAAATATACCCTCCGTGGACGTGGATCAGGAAGGCAATATCAGTCTGCGCAACTCCGAAGATGTGGAGATATGGATTAACGGCAAGCCTGCCGGTCTGAACAGCGAGAACCGCGCACAGGTACTGCAACAGATGCCTGCCGGAACGATTGAGAAGATCGAGCTCATTACCAATCCTTCCGCCAAGTTCTCGCCGGAAGGAACTTCGGGTATCATCAACCTCGTCATGAAAAAAGACCGCGCAGCCGGATACTACGGTTCCATACAGGCGGGTATCAACTACGCCTTGGCAAAACCGTGGACGACTCCTCCGGGCGCCAATGTGGGATTCAATATCAATTTCAATGCGGGTCCCGTGGACGGTTATTTCAATGTCGGATACCGCTATCATACCAGCAACGGTGGTAGTGTCACCGACAGGTATAACCTCTCCGGTACCGGAAGCGAGCGTCTGGACTCCACCCTTATCCAGAGCCATCTGACCCAGGACGGTCAGCAGAGCCATCGGGGCGGCGGTATGTTCGCGCGGGGCGGTTTCAATTTCCATGTAGCGGATGGACATACTATCGGTGTCTCGGGATTCGGTATGGTGAGTGACCCGAAGGTGTTCAAGAACAGCAACAGCAACCACCGCTCCTACCTGCTGACACAGCCCGACGGAACGGTACTGCGTGACTACACCCGTGACCAGGACGGAAACGGTTCCCATCCCGGCGGAAACGCAACGCTCGATTATACTTTCGAGAAGGACGACCACAAGCTGTATGTTAGCGGGACGTACAATAACTTCGGCTGGAACCAGTATATGCTTTTCACCCAGATTGAGAATACCGATACGACGTATCAGGACCAGGACAACAAGAACACCAACCAGAGTATCGAAGTGAAAGCGGACTACGAGTGGAAACCGACCAAGCAGAGCCGTCTGGAGGCGGGATATGACTACACGCGCAACTGGAGCAACAGTCTGTCGAACGCGAACAATATCTTCAAGGACGGCACGGTGACGGAACTCAATCCGTACTACTCCAGAGTGGAAGGACTTACCCAGAACCACGCGGTCTATATCACGTACGGCAACCGTTTCTGGGACAAACTGTCTATCCAGATAGGCTTGCGGGGCGAGTATTACATGCGTCATCTGGAGTCGTTCTATAAAAAAGAGGGCGACACCGGCGAGTATGACTCCTATGCGGCGTTCCCTAACAAGAAAGACACCAGTTATTTCCAGATCTTCCCGAGCGCCTATATTTCTTATGATTTCGGCAACGGGCACGAGTTGCAACTGAACTACACGCGCCGTGTGAACCGCCCGTGGGGACACCAGATCAACCCGCGCATGGATTTGAGCGACTCGACCAATATCAGTTACGGTAACGTCGATCTGTTGCCTGCGTATTCGAACAACCTCGAGCTGAATTACCTCAAGACCTGGGAGCGGCATACACTGAGTGCCGGCGTGTTCTGGAAATACCGCGAGGGAGCCGTACAGAATATCAAGTACATGGACGGCGACGTAATGAAGAACACCTACCTCAATGTGGCTACCCGTCAGGAGTTGGGTGTCGAAGTGGTAGCAAAGAACCGTTTGTTCGGTGAGTTGCTCCAACTGACCACCAGCGCTAATTTCTATTGGAACAACATCGCTGCGGTCAACCAGACCATCAGCCATCAGGGAGTGGATATCCCGGTCAATCTGGCGGCTCAGAATATCTTCGCCGGCTCGGTGCGTATCAATGCGCAGTTCCTGTTCACGAAGAATTTCAGCGGACAAATCAGCGCCAACTACCGTTCCCCGCGCGTCGTAGCGCAGGGTACAACGAGTCACAGTTACTCGATTGACCTTGGTCTTCGGCATACTTTCCTCAACAAGCAGTTGGCATTGGCGCTCAACGTACGCGACCTGCTTGACAGCCGGGCACGGCGGAACATTACATGGGGAGACGGTTTCTGGCAGTTCAGTGAGAATCGTTGGCACAGCCGTTCCATCAGCCTTACACTCACCTATAACTTCGGCAACCAGTCCGGCAGACGCCGTGGAAGGGACGGAGACATGAGCGACGGAGGAGAGGACTACGACGACAGCGGAAACAGCGGAAGTGAGTATTGATAGTTGAAAGTTGATAGTTGAAAGTTAAAAGTTTAAAGAAGTATTTTAGTTGAAAGTTGAAAAACGAATCATATTAACCGTTGTACTGGGAATAGTGTCCCTGTGTACATTTGGTCAGCAGGCAATGAACCGTCCCTACGCGGATGACAAGTTGTTCCATTTCGGATTCCAGTTGGGTGTGAACTTCGCGAGTTTCGGAGTGACCGATTCGGAACTGCCGATCACCAACCCCGTTACCGGCGTGACGGAGATCTACCATGCGCGTGTCAGTTCCCTTCTGCCGGGATTCCATGTGGGGTTTGTCACCGATCTGCGTCTGTGCGACTACCTGAACCTGCGTTTCTGCCCGGGAATGCAGTTTATCAGCCGGTCGATCAACTACAAGACCGAATCGGGCAACCCGGTAATGGGTACTCCGGGCAAGACGGGTGAACGGATAGACGTGCTCGCCATGCCGGTTGCCCTGCCGCTCTACCTCAAATGGTCGGCTGCGCGCGAAGGCAACTACCGCCCGTACGTGATCGGAGGAGGAGGTGCCAGTTTCAATGTGAGCCGTGACCGCGACAAACCGGTGCTACTCAACATAATGGACTATTTCTGCGAGGTGGGATTCGGCGTGGATCTCTATTTCCGATGGTTCAAATTCTGTCCCGAACTGACCTACCGGATCGGTTTCGCCAACCTGCTCTGCCCTGCTGAAGGACGAATGGAGCTCGCACCGCAGGATGCGTTCTATTCGGACGCTATCTCGCGCCTGACCAGTCATTGTGTGTGTCTGACATTTAACTTTGAATAAGAGTGAAGGAATTAAGGTACATATTATTCCTTTGTACATTGTACATTGTTACTTTGTCCTTTTTATCGGGTTGTAGCGAGTATGAGGTGACTGACGATGCATCGCTGCGTTTGTCGTTCTCCAAGGACACCGTTTCGTTCGATACCGTCTTCACGCAGCAAGGCAGCGCCACGCTGCAACTTATGGTCTATAACCGCAACAGGAATGCGCTGGTCATCGACCGTATATGGCTGGAAAACGGCAAAGCGTTCCGCGTCAACATAGACGGAGAGGCGGATATGGACCGTCTGAAAGATATCACCGTGAACGGCGGAGACAGCCTGTTTGTCTTCATCCGCGTGACGGATTTTGGAGAAGCGGATACCGACAGCCCTGTCTGCATCGAAGACTTGCTGCATTTTCATCTGGCAACGGGAGCGACGCAGGATGTGCTGCTCACTACCTACAGCCTGAATGTGAAACGGATCGGTCATGCCGGGTGCCGAAGGACGGTGCTGAACGGCTATAAGTTCACAAAAGACAAGCCCTATCTGTTGTTTGACACGGTGATTATAGACGGTCCTCTGACCCTCGAAGCGGGATCACGGCTGTATATGCACAACAACGCTTGTCTCTATGCGCTGGACGATGTGACGGCAAGCGGAACGGTGGAGGAGCCGGTGATCATCCGGGGGGACCGTCTCGACAGGCTGTTTGACTCGGTGCCCTATCTCTATGCCGGAGGCAGTTGGAACGGAATCTATCTTCAATCCGAGACACCGCGCACATGGCAATTCGACTACGTGGATATTCTGTCAGGCAACGTGGGTTTGTATTGTTACAGCACGTGTACGGATCCGCTGCCGAGCCTGCGCATGAACGGCTGCCGTATTCACAATCACACCCTGTACGGGCTTGTGCTCATTCATACCGATGCGCTGGTGACCAATACGGAGATCAGTAACTGCGCGTCGTATTGTATCTACTGCGCGGGAGGACAACACGATTTTGTTCATACAACCGTCGCATCCTATTTCAACTACACCTCTATCCGCATCCAGTCAACTGGCAAAGAGGACGCGGCTGCGGTGTATATAGACAACTTGTCCAAGACAGCTCCGCTCACAACTGCCTCGTTCTATAACAGTATTGTCACCGGCTACCTGAAGAACCAGCTGGTGGTTGCCACGCCGCTCGACCGCTTCTATCCGGGGACGTTTGCAGGCAATTATCTGAAGACAGATACGCTGCGTATGCCGCATGCAACGGATAATATCTATTGGCAGAAAGACGATACCGCGGCGGTCTTCCGCAATGATTTTTACAAGTACAAGGAATATATCTATTACGATTTCCACCTGGACAGTCTGAGTCCAGCGCTCGGTATAGGAGACAGCATTGCGGCTCTTCCCTATCCCACCGACCGCGACGGCATTTCCCGCGCCAACCGCCGCCCTGATGCCGGCTGCTATCAGAGCCATTAGCCCTGTAACCTGTCTTGTGTTTATGCAGATTGCCGCTGGCGGATGGCTTCATAGATGAATACACCGGCAGCGACGGAGACATTGAGGGACTCGATCGTGCCGGTCATGGGCAGACGCACCTGGTCGGTACACAGTTTGAGATTCTCCTCATAGATACCTTTCTCCTCCGAACCCATGACGATACAGGTCGGAACGGTCATATCCACCTCGGTGTAGTTACGGTCGGTATGCTCGGTGGCAGCCACGATCCGCAAACCGCTCTCCTGCAGATACCGCAAGGCGTTCTGCAGATTCTCCACTTTGCAGATAGGCAGGCTGTGCAGCGCCCCGGCAGACGCTTTGATAGCATCGCCGTTGATCGCCACACTCCCGCGCGCACCGATGATAAGCGCATCGACACCCGCGCAAACGCAGGTACGCGCTATCGCACCGAAATTGCGTACATCCGTCACGCCGTCCAGTACCATCAGCAAAGGCACTTTGCCTTCATCGTACAGCGATGCGACCAGACTCTCCAACGGATAGAACTCGATCGGACTCAGAAACGCAATAACGCCCTGATGGTTCTTGTCGGTGAACTGGTTCAGTTTCTCAACGGGCACTTTCTGCACCTGGGTGCCGGTGCCTTCCAGTTTTTGCAGCAACTCGCGTCCGATAGCCGAAGACATATCGCGGCGAATAAGCACTTTGTCCAACACTTTGCCTGCTTCGATAGCCTCCAGCACGGCACGAATTCCGAAAATCATCTCGCTCTCTTTAGGCCGGCGAGTGGCATATTTGTTTGTTGTCATATTCACTGAATGTTTGATCCTCTTGTTTTACGGTCATTGTCCTGAGCGGATGACCTGACAGCCGACCAGCAGTTCATACCGGGCGCCGAATGGTTTCCAGAAGACGTACACCGTATATTCGTTTTCCGTTTGCCAGTAACTGCCGTCCACTCGTTCTATCGTAGCAGGCGGCTGGGATCCGAGCCCTCCGTAACTGATTGATTTGGGCTGGAACAGATAGCGGTAGTCATAGCCGCCTTGCTTGACCAGCGCCGTGAGCCAGTAACACTGGGCTTCCGGATCGTACTCCATCCGGTTGCGCAGATTCAACTCGTTGTTGAACAAATCGCCGTCCACATAGAGCGCGCCGTCAAAAAACGGCTTTTCCATCGGCAATGTCCAATGCACCCACATATATTCCGCTTCGGTATCCGCATCGTCCGTACGCTCTGCGTTGACCACAAACCGCCCGTCGCTGTCGTACTCGTGGATATACTGCCCTCTTGTCACCTCGTCCGGAAAAAGCAGCACATGGTAGTCTCCGTTTTCATGATAGACGCGGTCGATGCCGTGACCGGCATAGAAACAGGAAAATGCATCAAAATGGTGATACTCGTTTCCGCCCTCGAAAATCAGGTCTTTCGTGTTGATGTACCGTAGCCGTTTGGGTTCAACAAAGGTCGGTTTTTTGACCGAATGTCCGTTTCGGTTGTTCTGCATGACCATCACGCGTATCTCATCGGGATTGCGGGTGTCCAATGCCGAGATATCCACATCGACATCTACCTGCTGGTAGCGGCCGTTGAACTCGATATCCGTGTTTGCCCGCACGCGAGCATCGATCTGCACTCGCGGCTCCACGACATAAAAATCCACTTGTGCCACCCGTTTGTCCTTATCGCCGTCTTCATAGATGACAAGCCGGTATTCGCCGCTCATGGTCAGACGCATGTCCTCGTTCGGGAAATCAAACCGGTAATGCGTATATTCGCGGCTGGCGTTGACCGAATGCTCGTAATCCGTTATGTCCTGCGTGGTGAATCCTTGCAGGTACTCGCTGCTGGACAGATAATATTCATACGGGCGAACAACGCTGTAGGTGTAAAAATGCACATCATGGCTCATCTCGTCGAACGATATATGCAACGTGTTCTCTTCATCCGATCCGTCCACAACGCCGTTATCCAGCACAAGGAACTTGCGCTCCACGCGCAACGTGCGGATACGTTCATTAAAAATGCGCGAGGAGGTCTGCGCAAACAGACCCGTTGCGTACACAAAAATGACCAATATGAGGGCGATTTTTCTCATTTTCGGGTGCAAAGGTACAAAAAATATACCAAATATGCAAAATAATTGCAAAAAAATTTGCATATGTCAAAAAAAAGCAGTACTTTTGCACTCGGTTTTGATTCAACAGCGTCAAAAACGCCTTTGTGGCTCAGTTGGTAGAGCAACGCATTCGTAATGCGTGGGTCGGCGGTTCGAGTCCGCCCAAAGGCTCAAAAGACTTCCTATGGAGGTCTTTTTTTGTGTGCAGGACCATCCCTCCCCTCCCATAAAAGATACGGGAAATACCCGGGACAAGGTCGAGACCGAATCCGACCAAAGGATCGCCCAATGATCCCCCAAGGATTGCCCAAGGATGAGACCACAAAACTAACAATAATGCACTTATACTATATATATACTATGTATATATATACTTTTTTTATACGACCACCTTTCGGACGCAAAGATTTCCACCGTCCTTTACATATCTCTTATCAGGAAAAAGGAGAAGGTGGTAACGGCACCCGATCCCAACATAAAGGGCTGTAAATCAACCAACATCCCGGGGTTCAAGTGAAGCGTCTCCGACACATCCGATTCGGACATTTTCTGCAACATGGCAAGCGTTGAAGCCGGCTTTTCGCCCTGCGTTGTCAGGTTTCCGCGAATGAGCCAGAGGTTAACCAGCGCCTGATCGGGCATCTTGTTAAACAGACCGGTACTAAGCGTGGCTAATCCGTTGTCCGGCACGATGTCTATGTTCGCCCAAGAGACCGGTTCAGCCGGTTGATGCATCGTACATCCGTTCCATTCCGCGATTATGACAACGCCGTTCTGATTCTCCTGATCCGGATTCCATTCCACGACAAAATTATTATAATAGCAAGACGGGAGGTAGGTGCAAGTATCTATATGCGGACGTATCAGATCAATGGGAGACGCCGAAGTCACATCAAACGTATCGGCATACTGAATAGCCGTACCCTGGTTAATCCATGCACTGCGTGTCAGGGCGAGGAAGGTGGTGTCATGGCTCCGGAAGAGGCTGTAGTCATCGTGCAAACGGATTTCCACATTGGCATTCAGAGTAATGGTGTTATCCTCGGTTCGGGCTACTGTCACACGTTGTTTGCCGACGGTTTCGGTGGGATAATCCCTATAGGTATATAAGACGAAGGTCTCTTTGTTTCCGAAATACCAGTCCAGATACGGTGACTGACTATTAAAGAGGATTTCGTATTTGGAGGAACCGGTCTCGCCCGACTTGTGCCCCATATTCACATCTTCATTCTGACACGCGACGAACGCCGCTGCCATCAATACCAATAAAAAGAATTTTGTTTTCATTTTTTGTATACTACTACTGGTGCGTTAACTTTTTAGTTGCACCTATTAAAATGTTAATATACAATATATTACAAGCGTTCTTTGATTTTTTGATTTAATTTGGCTAT
>CAJOEJ010000012.1 GCA_905233375.1 Paludibacteraceae bacterium
CCGATTGGTCTGCCAACTCGCGCCAATAGAGCGTGAGACACATCTCGCAGGAATGCATTTCCGCCATAAAGTCCTCGATGGAACCGTCTGTTTCGGGATCCCATTTGATTCGCTCTAACTCGATACCGCGAGGTCTTAAAGCCCCGTTCAATTGTTCGATTAATGAGGTGAACTGTATCTTCTCATCATGCAGCTCTTCTGTAGCGGCGATAAGGACTTTGATGGTTTTCATTTTTTAAGATTATTTATTTCTTCTTTGATTCTTTGTATATAATCAGCATACTTCCCTCTATTTTTCTCTTCTGATTGTTCGAAAATTCCCAATGCCTCGGTATAATTCTTTTCCGCTTCGGCATATCGACCGAGATCACTTTGCAAACCCGCCAGATTAGTCAAGGTTATTGCCACATACGAATAGTAGGCTTCCGGATTCGATAAAGCCAAACGGCGATAATTTTCCAATGCCTCGGTATAATTCTTTTCCGCTTCGGCATACCGGCGGAGAGTATATTGGAAAATTGCCAGATCATTCAAGGTGCTTGCCACATCCGAAGCGTAGGATTCCTGATTCGACAATGCCAAATGGCGGCGGATTTCCAATGCTTCGGTACAATTCGCTTCCGCTTCGGCATGCCGGTCGAGAGCATATTGTAAAATTGCCAAACTATGCAAGATTCCTGCCACATCCGAAGCGTAGACTTCCGGATTCGACCATGATAAATAACGATATATTCCCAACGCCTCGGTATAATTCTTTTCCGCTTCGGCATATCTACCAAGATCATTTTGCAAACCCGCCAGATTATTTAGCGCCATTGCCACATCCGAAACGTAGGCTTCCGGATTCGATAATGCTGAACAACGATAAATTATCAACGCCTGGGTATAATTCTTCTCCGCTTCGGCATATCGACCGAGAGTTCTTTGCAAATTCGCCAGATTATTCAAGGTCATTGCCACATCCGAAGCGTAGGCTTCCTGATTCGATAAAGCCAAACGGCGGCGGATTTCCAATGCCTCGGTATAATTCTTTTCCGATTCGGCATATCGGCGGAGAGTATATTGTAAAACCGCCAAATTATTTAGCGTTATAGCAACATATGGTTCATAGACTTCCGAATTCGATAATGCCAAACGACGGTAAATTCCCAACGCCTCGGTATAATGCTTTTCCGCCTCAACATATCTACCGAGAGTTCTTTGCAATATTGCCAAATTATTTAGCGTCGTCGCCACAGCCGATTCATATACTTCAGGATTCAACGATGCCAAATGACGAGAAATAACCAACACTTCATCATATACATCTGTAGCCTTATTCATCCGGTTGAATAGCTGTAGCAAATATGCATAATCGAAGAGCATGTTCGCCAACATATCCTCATCATACTGAATTATCCTGGCTATCTCTATCGCCTGCTCAAACGCCTCGCAGGCTTCCGCAAAACGGTCAGGAATAGATAGTTCCGTATTCGCCATCACCGTATCCGCTTTCATACGGAACTCCTCCACCTTCAATCGCAGATTCTCAATATGTTGTTCCAACTGTTTCTTCTCCTGCTCCGCCTCACGTTTCATCTCCTCCATATTCAGAATGCTATCCGCTTCAATCACATTGCCTTTCTCGAACTCCTCTTTAGCCCGGCGAATGCGCTCCGAATAGCGCTTTCCGTCGAACCGGGCGAAACTCAATGCAATATCGTACAGATGATTCTGGTATTTCTCAAACTCCTCAACTAACTTTTTACGTTTTGAGCGTAAGGAAAAATAGGTTTCTTCAACATCTTCATCATCGGGATGGGCTTTGTGCTTTTCTTTCGCGTCTGCTATTTGTCCGTCTAATTCTTCCAATTCCCGTTTTATTCGCTGATACTCTTTGTTCAAGGCTGCAAAAGGCACATTGTCCAACGACACCAACTCTTTGTCGCCCACTTTGACTTTACCCGCACTTATCGTAACCAATGGGTTCTGTTTGTCCTCCAATTGATTCTGGGTCGCCATGAATTTGAGAATAAACTGCAGATTCATCGTATCCACATTCTCGAATTTGCAGAAGAAGTGACCGTATTTTGTTTCAATCCCATTTTTGAATGTTTTGAGCGCCTCTGTCAGATTCTCTGCCGGCTCCTTGAAGAAGATGTATATGTAGTGAGGATTGTTTCCTGCTTCCAGTTCCCGGTATGTTGCCTCAAACTCCGCTTCAGAAGCAGCTGCCAAATTACGCCAGAACAGCGTCAGGCACATCTCGCATTCTTTCAATTTCTCCATGTAGTCGTCCATGGAGCCATCCGTATCTGGATCCCATTTGATACGTTCCAGTTCCACCCCCCGCAAAGCAAGGACGCTGTTTAACTCATTGATAAGACTCTGAAATTGAGTTTTCTCGTCATGCATCTCTTCCGATGCCACGATCATTACTTTGATGGTTTTCATAGGGGATGATAAGGGTATTATCTCAAAATTCGGCAAGCAATATTCATGAAGAACGCAGCCAGTCGCAGTTTCAGCTTGGACGGTTTATGCATTGATGAATCCCAATAGAACACATGGCTGCATTTGGGGCAGCGGATCAGGGATTTTTTGTGCTCTTTCAATGCGTTTTCCTTCGCATACCCGCACACCGGACAAGCAATATGGAGCGTGGTATCCTGAATCCGGCTATCCCCCAGCAAAGACATCAGGCGGTGCGAGAGGGGGCCCGGTTCGTTCTCCGACTGATATGGTGTTATCTCGGGAAAGAGGGTCTTCCACAGAACCCGGTAGGGCTGTGTGATTTCTCCGTTTTTGGCATCCACCACGCCGAGTTCCTTGATTTGTTCTTGCTGATGAAGCGTTATATCCTTCTTTATCTGACCCAGCGCCGCTTCCATCAGTACCACCTCCTGCATCATCGCCGCATCCTCTTTGTAGGTGCGCAGACGGTACTGCCGCAAGGCTTCGGGGATATCCGTCAACCGTCCGTTGACCGCCGCTACCCGCTGGTTGGCACGGATAACGGGCAACGCTTCGGAATCCAGACCCGACTCAGCCTCCTTATCGGAGATACGGTTGACGTAACAGACAAACCGATACGCGACTGCATATTGGACAATATCCAGATATCCGGTGTAACGGGTGGTGGTCGTTGTTTGAACGTCCGTTCTTCCGGTGCCTATATTGAAAACGTTTTGTTTGCTTCGGGAAACCTCAAGACATCCGTTCAAGGTCAATTTGCCAAAGCCCGCATAGATGGTAGCCAGGTCGGTGAGCATTTCGTTATAATCCCCAAGGTTCTGGAAATAACAGCCGTGGACATACAGCAGTTTATGGCAAATCTCGTGCGCCAGGGTGGCATATTTGCTTTCCTTGCTGATGGAGAGATCGTCGGACAAGGTGATATATACCTTGCGGTCGGGGTTGTTGTTCAGCTCGATGTACCCGCCGGTATTATTCTCCAGCCGGTCGTATTCGATGACCGGCTCATAATCACCCAGACCGACATGACGCATCATAGCGGCTGCGATGTCGTCAATTTTCCTGCCCGCGAAGGGGGCTATATCAAACAGCTTGCAGGGCATATGGAGGTGCTCGTCAATCACCCCCAGATACTCTAAAATCTGCTGATTGGACAATTCAAATCGTGCTTCCATCGGGATTGTTTTTTTTCAATATATATTCATCTTGTTTGAAACAATATAACCACAGGAAATAGTTATAAACCGGAATCCAGGCGTACACATACGGTATATGAAGATGCTCTAACCGGGATTTTAAAATTCGAGGAAGTTGAAAATAAAAAACGGTCATATAAACAACGAAAAAGAGCAAGAACATCAATCCTATATCACCGAACATTTGATCAGCATGACAATTATCTATTGTTGCCCATACAGATAAACCAAAATTAACACTCATTCCATACATTGACCAACGAAGGCATAAATGTTTAAAGGAGATATTCATGAACAAAGACCGGTTCGAAAACATATCTCTTTTATGATTCAATGCACTATCCTTACAATGCAATATATACAGATTGTAAAACGGAACGAACAGCCATTTGGCAGAATACCCCGCATCATGCACCCGCCTGATACTATAGCTCATACCATAGTAAATGATCGAAAATACAATGAACGATTCCAGCAGCATAACCCATGCAAATAATTCCGTTTGTGAACTTTCTTCCAAGCGGACATAAGAATACAGTACGGAGTCCGGAAAACTCAAAATAGCAGCCGCCACGACAGCAACTAATTTCAAATAAGTGATTATACTCCATTTGTTATACTGGAATCTGGTAAGTCCCTCTAAGAAATTAATGCCCGGCATTATATCATTACCCCATGCTCTGCTCAAAAAAGAATGTTGCAGATTCTGCAATTTCCGGATTATTTTCACATAGATATCATGAACAAACTCCACGCATTCGGTCTGATGAATCGTTACATATTGCAGAATATGTTTTTTCACCAGAAGGTCCACTTGTTTTTTGCTGATTTTATTCGAGCTTAACAGTTCCGACAAACTTACCGCATTTCTATATCCCTCGACCGATATCAGTTTCTTCTCTATGTACAGCACGGCGTCGCTGCCGACTTCTCTGGATATTTTGTTGTACTGCTTATAAATCCATTCATCGACCATCGCGACACTGTTGCTGTCAATATAGCCCTCCTTGTTTGGCAGTTCATACACCGTGGAACAAACCAGAGAGAAGACACCCGAATGGATCTCTTGTCCGAAATCCCGGTCATTCTCTATCTGGATCTTTTCAATGATCTGCGAACAAACTTCATCCTGGGTTCCTTTTGCCAGTTTGTCGCCCATAGTAAACAAGATGATCTGTTTGATTTGCTCCGGTGAGAACGATTTGATGCGCGTACGGTTGTCTTTGAACTCATTGAAATGATACGTTTCGACGATATCGTCAAAATAACACAAATAATCCTCACGCAGCGAGATCAGTATACGGAAATTCGAATACGGCAGGTATTGCGCCGGGACTTCGATACTGTCATCCACTAACAGATACAGCTCTTTCAAGAAATCGATCGCTTTGCTTTGCATCCCGGGTGTCCGGACCACTTCCTCAAACTGATCAAAAATGAGCAAAGGAATATACTCCTTGCCTTCACTGTCTTTGAACCCGGTTCTATTGATAAACGACCACAACGCCGGTTCGTCCTGTCGCAACGGTTCGGAGACCTCCTCCGGATACAGCTTGGGCTTTTTCTCTGCATCATCAGCCGACGCAAGGATTTCAGAGATGGTATATTCCACCCAGTTCCCCTCGTATTGCCCGAGCCGGATGATGACGGGGAAGAACTGCGCCTTGCGAACCAGCGGAAACAAACCCGCCTGCAGCAACGACGTTTTACCTACGCCCGTTTTACCGTAAATGATTGTATGGGTGTTATTGTATATCGAATCGTAGAGCAGGTTGATTTCTCTGTCTCTGCCATAGATGGTATCACCTTCCTGATAAGATGACAGGAATTTCCATGGCGACTTTTGACTTGACTCGACGCTGTTTCGTCTGAATATATTCCTCATAGCTTTACTTGTTTCCTTTATGAACGATCAAACTTATCTCCTCTGCAAACACATCAAAACTCTTATGGATGGCGACATCTCTGTCTCTGAGCCACATATCCACCACTCCCGGTTCGGGTTCGTCAAATATATTGAATCCCTCATTGCATACAGGGATGCAATAATCACAATTCAGCCCTCGCTGTATCTGCTGTTTATGCGCTCGCTCCCATTCTTCGCGATACGGATGGGCTTCTCCGAACTGTTTCGCAATAGTCGGCGTCAGTAGCGGTACAAAAACGGAGCACTGGTCGATCGCATTGTAAATCCGCTCCATGTACTGCTGCCCTTTGCCCGCCAGATTATATTTGTCATACCATACTTTCAACCCCCTCTGTTCCAGTTTCGCATATAAATCGTCGGCGTACGCTTTGTCTTCACGGGAATAGGAAATGAATACGTCGCATTTGTCAGCCGGCACTATCTGCAACTCGTTTCTGTCCGACAAGCGTGCAATCAGCTTGTTCACAAAATCATATACATCATGCTCAATCAGGATGTTGTTTTGCTGCAGGTAACGCTCCAGATTCTTATGCACCTGGAAATCGCATACGCAGGCTTTGCGTGAAGTGAGATCATATATCGTGTACAAAATAAACCGGAAGAGCCAGTCGTCATAGTCGCATCCCAAGGTCAGCAAGCCTTTTTGCCGGATGGTACCTAATAATTTCGAGTCCGTTTTTTCCTGCCATTTCTTGAGGAACTTCAACGCATCATTGTCCGTTGCGACAAAATCTTGTCCGGAGTTATCCGCTGCGCCAAACAGGTAGTATATCGTCGGGGTGTTCAAATCCAGCGCCGAATCAATTTCACGGTTTCCGGGATTCCTGTTCAGAAGACTCATTACCCGTACGGAACCGAAATGCTTCTTCATCGCTATTTCCACCAGCGGGTCAAACGTCGTGGTGAGAACAAAACGGAAATACCCTGTTTCTATCAAGCTTAACAGCTGCGGAGAGACATCCGACAACGACAATTGGGATTCCTCAATAACCCGGCATATTTCGTCATGCACATTTAAGGGGAACTGGGTATTGCCCATTTTCAATCCGAGGTATGAGAATTCCGTAAAATCTTTGGCATCCGTTCCGTACTCGTCATTTAACACCCGGAGGATATAGTCGTACAGATTTTCCCCATTGCGGTAAATGAATTCGCCTGTTTGGCTGTCTTTGGATTGTGCATTCAATTCGAAATTCTTACCTATAACCAAAAGCACCTCTCCGGACTTGATCAAGTCCACATATTGTTCCAGCCTGTTTCTCTGCGAAAAGTCGATGGAATTGGTTTGACTTCTTTGAATTATTCTACCCATATGCTGATAAATTAAGGATTTTTAAGAATCTTCATCTTTTGATTTACATATATCTCTGCCGGCGGACAAAGATGGTGGGCTTGAGAATGCCTAACAGATGTTTCGCACCTTCGACGAAATTATCCATAGTTAGAGGAACACCTGTCGTCTGGTATTTCTCCACTGTCTGCATGCCGTACAAGATAGCGTTGTACCGCAAGTCGCCATCCGGGTGTGACTTGGCACCGCCCGTCCGGGCAAGTCCCAATGCCACACTTCGGATGTCCAAGTTCTGTATAGCCGCACGAACCCCCATAAAATAATCGCAGGTCAACTCTTCTTCCCACGCTCCGTTATTGGCTCCATGAAAAGTAGATTGCTGAAAATAACGGTGAGCACATTCATGCGTCATAATCAGACTTAATGCCACTTGATTTGTCGCCCCTAAACTATGCAACTGACGCAAGTTATAACAGATAACATCATCCTGATAGGAGGTCTTGTCATAGTTGCAAAACATCGTCTGTCCGCCCTCATTTGTCAGATCTAACACAAACTGCGGATACGGCATCCCGAAAAATGCGCACGCAGATTGAATAGCAGATGTTATCTCTTGCGTGGACAGATTAAAAATACTACTGAACCGATTGGCTGCTTCCTGCAGGAATCCATCCATCGTCGGTCGTTCCCAAGGATATGGCATACTCATGTTATTTGACTAATTCATTTATTTCACAGAATTGCCTTTTAAGTATTTCTCTTTGAGAAAGCAAATTTTGTTCTTCCTGTATAAATTTTTCCAACTGCTCTTGACGATTGGTCAAGTTATTTGTCGCTTCCTCAAAACTTTTTAGAATCGGATTTAACAACTGATTCTCGTATATGTCAGCAATTTGGGAAATAATAAATTGTTTCTTTTTTGTTAAAGTAGAGATAAATGCATCTACCGGAAATTCCAGAACCAAATTATCCAATATTTTACACATTTCTTTCTTTGCCTCTTTTACCATACAGATATCCCTAATCATCCCATATACACCAAATGTCACTCCGGTAAGCCAACCATCCACAGCGGCGACAATGATATCTTTGATACTGACTTGCTCTCCTTCTTCTTCGGCTGTATCCGGAATAGAATCAATATCATCGACACTAAAGCGGATTTTACGCTCTGCCTCTTCTGAAATATCACGTTGATTCATGTCCGGCATATAACGCTGCAACACATCATTGATTCCGTTAAAGAAATCATCTAACGGAATAGACAGTTCATGTCTGGCTTTATCCAATTGATCTTCTACACACCGTAACAACATACGCTGTACTAATACGGCAACAAAATTTTCGTAATATCGGAGGATATCATCTACAGAAGTTTTTAGGATACTGAGATCCATTACTTCCCGTTTTGCCCGATTGCACTCACTCGAAACCAGATCCTCAATCTCCCGTCTAAATCGACGTTCCAGCTGGTTAAAGGATTCTTCTATCTCATATGACAAATTGTCTATTTTCCGTCTGATACGACGCGCTGCACGATCCGTTTGGTCTCTCCTGTTGGTCAAATCATCATCAGGAATCCTATATACAGCTATTTTTGACCGGCATTCACTGATTGAACGGTTTATGTCCGTCAACTTGTTTGCTCCTACCGCCAAGATAGCATTTATCGGTTTTCGGAGCAAGATTTCCGCCTTTTCTTTTTCTATCACATTTAACACAGCAGCAGTTAGCAAATCTATCTGACTCTTTTCTCTAAACTCTCGAGAATTACTTATTTCGAATATTCTGCTGCATCTGTTCCATGCAAAATCATATTCTTCCGTTTCTTGAATTTTGCGCATAGGCATCTCAGAGAGGAGTGCCATTTGTGCCGAGAATAAAATAGGAGTAGCGTCTTCCATGATACTGGCAAGACGCGTATCTCCGCATTCGTCACAAGCACGCCGAATCTGGGAAGATATATATTCCACCATTTCAGATTGCAAATCTCCGTTCTCTACAGGAATGTCATATTTATTTACTCCTATAATCACTTTCCCAATCCCGCAAGAACGCACGTGCTTGAATAAAATAGAACGATCCACACTGCTGAATGGCATACCGGCATATAATAACACCACAACCGCGTCCGCATTTTTCAGGAACTCTTTAGACCGCTCTTCACGAGAGACAATAGGATCATTAAATCCCGGAGTGTCCACCAATTGTACTCCTTTGAGATTTTCATTGGGATAATAGATAGTTACGGATTTGGTGATGGACACATATTTTCCCTTCGCACCGACATATTCAATGAGATTATCAAATGTATCCTCACGCGTTTTCCCCAATAACGAGTTTAAATTCAATCCGTTTTCATTAGCCTGTGCCACCAATTCCTTTGCAGCCTGAATTTTTAACCGTTCCTCCTCTTTTATCACATCTTCCAAAGAGCGAGATGCTTGATAAAGTTGCTCCTCCCATTCCTCTTTGGAGTACAATTCCGCCACAATTTTCTTTTCTTTGCCATAAGTAATAACGGATAAAGCGGCAGTCATCGGTGTGACCGCAGCAGGGAGAATATCCTCTTCGAAGACAAACGCATTGAGAAAAGTAGATTTTCCACTCTTCATTTGTCCGATAACTCCGATGGTCAACACATCATCATCCAATTTTGAAAGAATCTCATGTTGGCGATTCGAGTCAATCCAACCGTAATCTGCAGCACGCTTTACAGACTCTCTTACTTTTTCTTTCCGTGCTTGCCAACCGGTAAATATAGTAGCCATAATCGTTAAAATTTACTTTCTATTTTTTAGGCTTATGCCCGATTTTTGTCTTTTCATACGCGTTTTGATAACTCTTACGCAAGATACGGAACTTTTCCAGTAGTTGCTGAACCAGAACCACTTTCTGATTCAATTCGCGCAACTTGATATCCAGTTGTTCCATCTCAGACACTATTTCTCCGTTATTCTGGAACAACTCATTCATCCGTTCATTACTATTCGTTATATCGCTCATTATGGAAGACAGCTTGTTATAGTCCGCAATAGTCAACTTATAATAATCAGTAAGGATTATATGATCTATAAACTGAGGAAGCGTCGATGCTGTTTCACACTGAGATGTCATATTACGATGAAGTACGCCGTAATTATACCTGATTCTTTCTCTGGATTGTTTCTTGGTAGTATAAGTTGCTTGGCATTGATTGAACTCTGCCATCAAATCAGCAACTGTTTCTTTTAAAAGTTTTTCAATTTCTTCTAAAATGCTATCCTTTGTTTTGTCGTGCTTGACTTCCGCAATTGGCTTTAAAATCAACGAAAGGGGATGCAACGTTTTATTGGAAGAAAAGCGGATAATGCCCTTTGCGGGAATTTTATGTTTTTCTAATCCCTTTATTATATCCTTTTCAACAGCATCTACTTCGCTCTTGGATTTGGTATCCGTCTTGTTGATGATGATGTATAGCGGACAGGAAAGATGCTGTTTCACAACATGAAACATTTTAGAAATCACCTCATTCCCAAGTGCTCCCAAATTAACGTCAAACACCCAGAACAGGGCATCGCATTCATTAATCACGTCTATTGTTCGACGGGTGTCTTCATCATCCAAAGAGCAGAATCCGGGAGTATCCAGAATGCTAATCTTATCCAAATTAGGGTTGTTGTATTTCATCACGAAATATGAAATCAACGAAGATATGCCTTTAATATTCTCCAGCATATCCTTGGTCACTCTTCGGAATGATTGCTCTGAGATTTTTTTCAGTTTATTATCCGGTGTATAAAATTGGAACCGGCTCTCTCTTCCGCCGGATATATAGGTAGGAATGGCGGTAGTAGCCTTTGTATCAACAGGCAATAAGGCTTGATTTGCTTGGTCTTGTGACAAAATACGGTTCACTATAGATGTTTTTCCCGCAGAAAACTCTCCCACGAAAGCTATTGTCGTTTTATCCCCGATCCAAGTCTTTTTCGAAGAAACAGCCCAATTGCGAACCCGGTTAAGATAAGACAAGACTTCTCCCTGCTGATTTTTAGAAACGATTTTTTTTACAGAAGAAACAATCTCCTCACATATAAAATCCGCCAGCCTGTCAATCGTTGTATTCAACTCTTGCCCGTCAGATGATAGTTGAGCGCCTAAAATCTCATCCACAAACGTCAAGGTTTGTCCCTTTGATTGCAACTCTTCCGTCGTTGTTATGTGCTTTTTCTCAAGTTCATCATACGAACGTTGAAGACATGATTTCTCGCTTGCCAAAGTTAAGTTCTCTTGCTCAAATGCGGAAATTTTAGTCCGCAACCGGGTTACTTCTTTTTCTTTGTCTGCAAGATCATCCTCCAAGTCTTCGACATCCTGTAATAATTGGGACACCTGTCGCTCCAAATCTGTGATTTTTTCATTCTGATTTTGGATTTTAACTTGTGCATCAGCCAATTCATCTTGGACATGAATTAAATCCGCTACGCGCTGATTAAGCGCAGACACATTCGTTTGCGCTTGCTGTAATTGCTCCTGTGTTTCCTCTAATTCTTTCTGCACATGAGTTAAAGCCGCTATGCGCTGATTAAGTGAAGACACATTCGCTTGCGCTTGCTGCAATTGCTCTTGCGCTTCCTCTAATTCTTTCTGTACATGAGTTAATTCCGCTACGCGCTGGTTAAGCACAGACGCATTCGCTTGCGCTTGCTGTAATTGCTCCTGCGTTTCCTCTAATTCTTTCTGCACTTGAGTCAATTCCGCTACGCGCTGGTTAAGAGAAGATACATTTGCCTGCTCTTGCTGCAATTGCTCCTGCGTTTCCTCTAATTCTTTCTGCACTTGAGTTAATTCCGCTACGCGCTGGTTAAGAGAAGATACATTTGCCTGCTCTTGCCCAAGCTGAAGACGCAGTTCCTTTACGATATTATAGGCATCCTCCTCTTGCTTCTTACATCTAATGACTCTGTAAGTAAGTACGGACACAACAATGACAATAAGGACTAACCCTCCTACTATACAATACGCAGCTATTTCCATAGTATTTCTTTATCCTTTTAATGCATCCAGTTCCGCCTTGACGGCTTCGTATGACTCTCTGTATTCTTCAACCTGTTCCAAGAGTTGACGCACTTGTTCTTCCAGGTTTTCTACTTTCCTTTGAGCATCTTGAAGCGCATCATGCGAATCATCCATGTCTTCTTCTTTCTCGTTCAACTGACGGTGAAGACGTGCATTGGAAGCCTCCAAATCCTCAATAGTACGTTCGCTTTCCTTAAGTTTCTTACGCAATGTTTCATTTTCCTGCATCAGAGTCTCCAACTCCTTAACCTTGTCGTTTTCATTGGAACTAACTACGTAGTCTTTAACTACCATTGCACCGGCACCCACGGCACCGCCTACTATAAACTCCCACATATGATTATAATTGACCTAATTGTGACTTATATTGTTTTATTTGCTCTATTCGTTTGTTATATGCATCTTGCTGCTGCTCTTTTTCCTGCCTTAATGTCTCTATCGTTGATTTTAATTCATCCAACGTAGATTGCATTTCCTCTTGGATGGATGCGCGCAACTGATTGAGCAATGCAGTAATATTCTGAACCATTTTTTGTCTAAAGGACGGCATCAACGTACTATCAATGTAGTTATGAACCGCGCGCTGACGCTGTGTTTTTGCCCAGGTTGCATCGCCCGCCAGCCCGACTATTTCCGTTATAATACCTTTTGACGAACCAAATTGCTGACCTACATGCTGATCCTCTTGATCAACCGTCTGGAACTCCGACATGATACGTTCAATAGTAGATGCCGATGTTCCGTTTTCCGAAGGGGACTCAACTATTTGTTCCGCCACATCTCCGACAGCATCGCCAATCATAGTGGCCGCTGTTCCGGCTCCGGAACCACCCGTCGCAGCCACATATGCCGCAGCTGCTGCAATTTTTAGTCCGGTTGCAATCTTGCCGTCATGCTCATGACCAACGGTATTTAAGTGCAAATTATAGTTCAATCCATCTAATTTAAAGGCACTCAGATCCACATCTTCCAGACAACGAAGCGAAATACCATTCTCTGTGCCTTGTACACGACGAGACTCCTGCCGCAGCAAATCCATTATTTCGGAACAAATCGAATCGATTACCATTGCAGAACAACTATTAATTGCAATCTTTGCCTCTTCATCATAATTGCCACGGGCATTCGCAACGATTTGCTCCAATTGCATAGCGACAGTATCTTCGAAAGTTCTCTCTCCTTTACGGCATATCTCCGTTATATTATCCTTGATGGAATATAACAATCGCTCAATCGTACGATGTACATTTCGTTGTTTGTCCTCTGCTTCTTTAAGCATTTCGAACAACTCGTTAGAGGAGAATGATTGAGAACGTAAAAGCGAATCGATTTGTTGCAACAAACGTTGTACTACATTGTGTACCCGTTGTTGATTCACCTTGCTGAGAATCTCTTCTTTCTGTTCACGGACTCTTTGCAACAATTCAATCAATGGTTCAATCTTACCGTTTATTGCAGAAACAGCAACAATATTCTTGCGGTCTATACGAAGTTGCGAAACGATATTCTCAATGGAGGCTTCCACATCCGCATCCGACTTGGTATCCGCCTTGGTCACAACAACAAACATCTGTTTTTGAGAAAGCTGCATTGATTTGATATAATTACTCAGCGATGCCGACAATTGGGCATTGATATCAATCAGCAACAGTATGCCATCCGCTTGGGGAAGAAAGTTCGTTAAAATCTCACGATGTTTCGGATCGGTTGACTGAAGTCCCGGAGTATCTACCAAAATAAGGGATGAAGGCACTTGGGTAGAAGTATCATATACATCCACAACCGGCACATCCGACAGTTTGCTATTCTTAAGCGTAGCGATATCATCCACCCGGGTATCCGTTCCGTCCGATTGATGAATAACCGCATAACATTCGTTGCTTCCGAAATGCACCTCAAAAATGGATGCGGTAGTTGGAATCGTTGCCGTTTCCAGCGCACGGCTATCTGTCAGCGCATTAATCAATGACGTCTTTCCGCTGGAAAAATCTCCCACTAACGGCAATACCAATGGACAATTATTCGCCATTTTGGATTCCAGCGCCTCAATGTCACTCAAGAGATGATTGGCGCCGATAAAGGAGGCGACTTCTCTTAAAAATAATAACTTATCTTCCATATACTTTGATGAATTTTTATATCAATACCCTCTTCTCTCCAACTGATCCAATTCGCTTTGGAGTTCAATCAGTTGTTTTTGATACGTATATTTCAGCGTGGAACGAGACATACGCAAAGTGGTCAAAGACGGATCTACTCCATGCGTCGCATCACGCATCCGATCCGTACGCTCCTCCCATTCAATGCGTTATATATTCTGTCGCAAGTCATATATACGCCTTCTCAATGCTTCAATTTTTCGTTCTCTGGACATCTCTACATTCGGATTTGTCCCTGCGACAGTCGAACCAAAGGGACCATTTGCCGGTTGGAGCGTCCGAATAGGGACATAACACGTCTGGCATAATCCCGTTCCGAGACATCTCGGGCAAGTGGATACCATATGCATCTGATCGGTTATACGACCTGTTCCCCGACATGCCTGACACTGACGAGAACCATGACATTCAGGACATTCACCCGGTGCGTAAGTACGCATATTGAATACCTGACGTTCATATTCCCGACCCTTGCTGTCAAAAATGATGATCATATCGCCGTTACACCAATCCCAATCATAGGTGTCATAATCAATATGCACCGCCTGACCTGCTTTGAGCTCGACATAGCCGTCTTTAGGCGCTATTTGTCCGCTTCCATCCACTAATCGGAATGCAACTTTCTCAGAACGGAACCAACGGGTACAAGTAATCAACAAGGAGAAAGACAATTGTCCTCCCTTGCGCAGACTACCATAACGCTGCCAATCATATTTCAAATCCATACTCATTATTTAAACAGATTCAGCCCCGGAGCAAGCCGGAATCGAGACGGGGGAAAGACGGGGGCAAGACGGGGGCAAGACGAGAGCAAACCGACGGTCACTCGAAAGCATCAGCCTACGTCATCGATACAAAATCGTCACATTGGTATGAGACCGGTCGGAGCACCTCCATAACGGGGTGTACGGCGGGGAACATAACAAGTTTGGCAGATACCTGTCCCATCGCAATCGGGGCATTTGGTGTATTCTTCCATTCGACCGCGAGGCCATACATAACCATTGCCGTTACATCTGCGGCACTTATGCGAACCATGGCATTCCGGACATTCGCCCGGACCATACTCCCGCAACTGAAGAGTCCATTGGTCGATTACGCGGTTATTATCATCCAATAATACGACGGTATCCCCTTGACAAAACAACCAATCAACCGTATCATAATTAAATGCTACCGTCTTCCCGGCATCCAATACTTGCCCGCGCCAGAACCATGGCTGCTGGCGATTCGCATCGTAAATGGCAATGTTATATGTAGATTTCAGTATCCAATTGGTATTTGACAACTCAAACGACCACATTTTGCCACCCAATCGCTGGCAGGATACTTTTCTGAAATTTCCTTTCAAGCCCATGCTAAGTAGATATTAAGATTCGTTTACAATGCCCTAATGACTATAAATCGACTGCAAAGATAGCAAAAAGTATAGAATAATCAAAATTATTTTACAAAAATCGTATGTTTTTTTTATTTTTATGCCAAAAGAGAAGAAAAACGATAAAAATGTTTCCACAAAGAAACAACCGGCCTTTATTATATTTCTCCGAAATGGTAATAATCGCGCATATCGATAGGGAGTTCGGCATGGGGATTGAAACTCATGGGGTAAATCCGCAGTTTCGCCGCCTTTTCCGGTTGGACCTTCGGGAACGCCCGTTCGAGTGCCTGCAGGCGTTCTTTTTGCACATACTCGCTTTGGGAGGCATTCTCTGACCAGCAGAGGATAAACAGATCGGCGGAATTGATGTAGTCCCGGATGACCTGGGGGAACACATCTCCCGTTTTCAAATAGTCGCGGTCAAAGAAATGCGGGATACCTCCAATCTCCAGACCCTGATGCAGGAATTTCACCTTCTCTTCGTCTTTATGCGAATAGGAGATGAAGACCTTCTGGTATTTATGGGAGACGATCTCCGGGTTCCACTGCCTCGGGTACTCTACGACGGCTGTGACAAAGCGCATCTCGCCGACCGGCACTCCGTTGACGCTGAGCATTGCCACACAACTCAGTTCGTCCTCCTCGAGTTTTGCCGGGACCAAATAGTCGAAACTGCATTTGGTAAACGAGCCTTGCCATACAACGGACTTTGTCTCGGACATCCGTAATGTCTCGCCATAGATATGGAACTGCACATCGACCCGGTCACCCTCTTTCAAGAGGCATTGCAGCGGGATATAATCCCTTCGTTCCGCATCATGTTGGGATTCCTGCGCCAGCGATTTCACCATGTCCGTTTCTTCCAGACGGTGCAGATAGACCTGTACCAGCATATGCGACTTGCGTCTGATCTCCGCCGGCGCGAAGATGGAGGAATAGACTTTATCCGCGGTGGTATTGCCGGTTTTGTTACGACGTTTGAATAATGCTCCTATTCCACTCCCGATAAGTATAAGCGGATTAAAAAGCATTCCGATCATACCTCCCGCTAAGGCTCTTCCTGCATAGATCTCCTTCGACAGATCGGGCAGATAGGTCTTTAGAGGTTCTTCGGCTATGCAGGCATATGTTCCGCCCGTATCATCCCCAGCACCCATGTAGTAGCTATATGCTTCCACATCTTCCGATTCATCTATATCCGCATCTGCAGCAAGCGTTTTTTCTTGTTCTCTTTTTTCTAATTCTTTTAGGAATTCTTGCGCTTCTTCTTCTCTTCTTATCAGTCGGTCTATGTATGCCCTATCAACAAATTGCACCCCCCTGAATCTCGAAGTCCCCTCATCGGGAATCGTGCGATCAAGACATAGGAAGAGGATCGTTTTTCCCATCCCCACTGCATAATCGATCAGATCACTCTCAAGATCAGCTAACGACAAATGAGCATGGGTAAAGGCATATATGACGATATCCGAATATTTTATAGTCGTATAGACAATATCTTTCAGCCCCAAATTGCACATCCAGCATTCAACCGGCGCATTTTCGATTCTTGCTTTAATCGGCTTAACGAGATCGATATCTCCCGTTTTGTATAAAATTAATACATGTTTCATACGTACTTGTTTTTTCGGGTATAAAGGAACTACTAAAGATTGACTATTCCCGCCGGTTTCATTTCGACATAGCGGGCGTACCATTGTTTCTGCTCGGGGGTGTTGATGGGACTGTATTCGCTGATGCAGCATCCATTGAACAAGTCGTCCGCTATCGCCAGAATGATGTCGGACAGTTCAATCGTCTGCTCGAACTCCTTTCCTTCGGGGCAGAAGAGGTTCTCGCGCTTGAGCGCCTCATATCCGTACACAGCCCCCATGATATTGCCGGTGACGGATCCGGTGGAGTCGCTGTCTCCGTCATGGTTGACTGCTGCCATAATGGCATCGTGCATACTGTCGATATGCCGCAAAGCGCAATAGACCGACACCGCCCATGCTTCATCGCCTGTCCATCCTTCGCCCAACAGTTCGATTGCCTCATCGTCCGGCAGATCGGTTTGCGCCAAGCGGATGGCATTCAGCGTGATCAGCCGCAGATACTCTTTGTCTTTCTGCGGTTCCTCCATCCGCATCACCACGTCTATCGCCTCATGGAGGATGGTCACTATCTGCTCTTTGGCTTCGTCGGGCGTGAGGGGAACCAGCCGGGCGATGAGCAGCGTCATGAGTGCGGCAGGCAGATAGCCCAAGGGGTGAAGATGGGTCATCTTTGCAATGACGGCTCCCTGCTCCGCGAGTTTGAGCGGATCGTACAACTCGCGTCTTGTCTTGGCTTGGAACACCGCCGCCAGCAGTCCCATCGGCGCCACACGCATGATCCCTCCGCATCCTTTGCTGTCATTTTGCGGCTTTTGCAGATGGATCATCTGCTCGCAGGCGGACAGGCAGGTGTTGCCCGGAGCACGCCGGTGCGCCATTTGAGGCAGGTCACGGAGCCATGTATAATGGAAATCATTCTCATTAAAGTCTTTCTTTTTGCCCGTCTGGGTGTAATACCAGTCTATATACGCCCCGTCCGTATAGTATGCGAGATCGGAACCTATACCGCGCATGCAGCAACGTGTGATGCCCATCAGCAGTCCGTTTGCCGTAAAAAGGGTCATCTGGGTATCGTCACTGACGAGCGCTTTGCCGTCGGGCGCCAGTTCGAATTGCGTGATTCCGTTTGCGCCGTACCGGGAACGTATCTGCGTCCTTCTCATAAACTCCACCGTATAGCCCAGTGCATCCCCCGCCGCACCTGCCATCAGGCATCCGCGGACACCATCCCTGACACGCTCCAGACATTGTGCGCGACGGTCACGGATATACTGCACGTAGTCCCGGATGAAGTTCCTTTGCGCGCTGTTCTCCGGTGTCACCCGGTAAGCGGACTTAGGCATCTGTGTGAACTGGTTTCGCAGCACCTTGAGCGCCCGTTCGTAGTCGGGATCCTCCATCTGCTCCGCCAGATAACAAGCCGCAATCGTCCCGGTCCGCCCGACACCTCCCCAACAATGCAGATAGACATATCCGTCATCGGACATACACATCCGGTGTATATGCGCAACCAGTTCCGCCACAGATGCGAAGTCGCTGGGGATATCCGTATCCCGGACAGGGAAACGCATATAAGTGACATCGGCGGGCAACAGATGCGCATAAGGCACCAGTTCCCCCTCCTCCGTCAGATCCACAAAATGGCGGATTCCAAACGCTAACATCTGTTGTATTTTCTGTCGTGCAACGGCTTCCTGTTTGTCACCGGGATATTCTCCGGCATACAGTTGATATCCCAAGTTGAATGACTGATTTAATGGCTTTTTGCTCATATGTATCGAGAGTACTAATCGGTTTTATCATGCGTTAATCCGCGGCAAAGGTACAAAAAAAAACCGACATACGCAAATATATGCCGATTTTTTTTATTGTTTAGAGTGCTTTGAGTATCGCTTCGACGTACTGGTAGCACTTGGCGACCGAAGCTATCTCTACGCGCTCGTCCGGGCTGTGGGGGTGCTTGATGGTCGGACCAAAGGCGATCATCTCCATACCCGGATACTTGCTGCCGATGATACCGCACTCGAGTCCGGCATGGATGATGACCACGCGTGCCTCTTCGCCGAACTCTTTCTTATAGGTCTCCACCATCTTCGCCTGGAGTGTGCTGTGGAAATCAGGCTGCCATCCGGGGTATCCTCCGGTGAAGACGACATCTGCGCCAGCCAGCGCGAAAGCGGACTGGATGATGGACTGCAGTTCCTCCTTGCGGCTCTCTACGGACGAACGGGTAAGGCAGAAACAGGTGATCTTGCCTTCCTCGGTCTTGACCATAGCGAGGTTGTTACTGGTCTCGACGATGTCGGGACGCTCGTCAATCATACGATAGACACCGTGCGGGCAGAGGGTGAGGGCATGAATGAGGAAATCCTGCACGTCTTCCGGCAGTTCGGTCTTGGGGCACTCGATCTCCGTTCCTTTGACCATGATCCCATCATCGACACTGGCGAACTCGCTCAGATAGAGGTCCTCGTAGCGGTCAATCATATCCTGTACGTCCTGATAGGAGTCCGCAGGAATAGTGATCACAGCCGATGCCTCACGCGGGATCGCATTGCGGAGACTGCCTCCGTCGATGGATACAAGCCGTGCCTCGTAATTGGCAACGGCGTCCTTGAGCACGCGAACCAACAGTTTGATGGCATTCGCACGCTGGAGGTGGATGTCACATCCGGAGTGACCGCCCTTGCAGCCCTTGACATCAATACGGATGGCGATGTCGCCCTCTTCGACCTCCACAGGCGTATAGGGGAAGGTAGCCGTCGTGTCGATACCACCGGCACAACCAACGCACAATTCGCCTTCGTCCTCGTTATCGAGGTTGAGCAGGTATTTGCCTTTGAGCCATCCTCCTTTGAGGTCATTGGCACCGTACATACCCGTCTCTTCGTCAATGGTGAAGAGCGCCTCGAGGGGAGGATGCACCGCGTTCTTGTCGGCAAGGATAGCCATGGCGATTGCGACACCGATACCGTCATCCGCACCCAGGGTCGTACCGTCCGCCGTCACCCATTCGTTGTTCTCCTCGATATAGGCCTGGATGGCATCTTTCTCAAAATCAAACACTTTGTCACCGTTCTTCTGGGGCACCATATCCATGTGCGCCTGCAGGATCGCCCCCGGATGGTTCTCCATACCCGGGCTGGCAGGTTTACGGATGAGGACATTACCGATTTCGTCCTGCTCGGTCTCGAGACCCAATGAGCGGCCGTAGTTCACCATGAAATCAGCAATCTCTTTGCGTTTTCCGCTCGGACGCGGAATCTGTGTCAGTTGGTAGAAACACTCCCAAACTGCTTTCGGTTGTAAATTTCTCATAATTATACAGTTGTTTAATCGTCCTTTAATTATCCATTGTCACTTCGCCGCACAGGTCGGTTTGCAGCAGTTTCTTGACAAGTTCTATATCATCTCCGTTTTCGCCGAGGAGGTACATCATTTTCGTCAGCAGGGCTTCGGTCGTGATATCATATCCGGAGATGACTCCGGCTTTCATGAGGTTGAGCGACACCGCATACAGCCCCATCTCCACCGAACCGGTATGACATTGCGTCTTGTTGACGATGATGATACCTCTGTCCACTGCCGCTTTGAGTTCGCGGTACAGCCATTTGTCACTGGGTGCGTTGCCGGCTCCGAAGGTCTCCAGCACGACCGCTTTGAGTCCCTTGATACGGAGTACGGCGCGCACGACCGACTGCTGTATGCCCGGGAACAGTTTGAGCACCGCCACGTTACAGTCATACGCCGTATGCAGCACGAGCGGGGCATCGGGGGCGTTATAATGCACCAGATGCGGCTGGTAGGTGATATGCACCCCGGCTTTGGCAAGCGGGGGATAGTTATAACTGTTAAAGGCGGAGAAATGCTCTGCGTTGCGCTTGGTGGTACGGTTCGCCCGGAAGAGCTGGTCCTCAAAATAGATGGTCACCTCCGGCACTATTGCATCTCCGTTCTCGTCTTTCGCAGCCGCAATCTCAATGGCAGTCAGCAGGTTTTCCCTCGCATCACTGCGGAGAACCCCCACCGGCAGTTGCGAACCGGTGAAGACGACCGGTTTGTTGAGCCCTTCGAGCATGAAAGACAAAGCGGACGCGGAATAACTCATCGTATCCGTACCATGGAGCACAACAAAACCGTCGTATGCGTCATAATGGTCATAGACCATCTGCGCCATACGCGCCCAGTTCTCAGGATGTACATCGGAAGAATCAACGAGAGGGTGAAACGCCTGAATATCAACGGATATGTCGCTGGCGAACAACTCCGGCACATAGGCTTTAAAGGTATCCATATCCGCCGGAACAAGTGCGCCGGACTGCTTATCCCGCACCATGGTAATTGTACCTCCGGTTGATATCAATAACACCTTGCTCATAAAAAATTGAGCTTCTGTGACCTCGCTGGTCAAATGTGCGAATTTGCACATTTGTGCGAGCTTCTGTGACCTCGCTGGGGCTCAAACCCAGAACCTTCAGAACCGGAATCTGACACTCTATTCAATTGAGCTACGAGGCCGTATAATCTTTTATCATCAGTCTCTACTACCTCCGAGGAACAGGAGTATGTAGTAGAACAAGGTGGCAAGCGCACTAAGTGCCGCAACGACGTATGTATAAGCCGCACTATGCAGCGCATCGCTCGCCATTTGCGTGGTATGGTTGTCCGTTATACCGGCTTCCTGCAACCAGTTGACGGCACGCTGGCTGGCATTCACTTCCACCGGGAGGGTGATGAGTGAGAAAACGGTTATGATCGCATACAATGCTATACCGATGAGCAGCATCACATTCCCTGCACCCGTTCCGAGCAACAACAGTCCTATCAAGATGATCCAGGTCACCCACCGGCTGCTGAACGAGACCACTGGCACGAGCGCGGAGCGGAGCGAGAGGGGCGAATAGTCCGTCGCATGCTGTACGGCGTGCCCGCACTCATGCGCTGCAACCGCAGCAGACGCCACGTTCGCACCATTATATACGTCCTCCGACAGATTGACCGTCTTGGTAGCCGGATTATAATGGTCGGTCAACTGCCCTTTGATGCTCGTAATTTTGACATCATAGATACCGTTGTCCCGCAGCATTTTCTCCGCCACTTCGCGTCCGGTCAACCGCAAGGGCTCCTGGGCGTATTTCTTGAACTTGGAATCCAAGCGCGATGACACGACCCAACTCGCAATTGCGATGCCGATGAAAACAATCCAGTATAAAATGGTCATTCTTTTGTTCCTTTCTTCGTTCGTTTCTGACGGCACACTTTGCATTCTCCATACACAAAGAGGGAAAAATGATGCCAATCAAAATTCGAATATTTCTTTTCCGCCACGAGGCGCACCATCGCTTTGTCCGTTATATCCGACATACGTCCGCATTTGGTGCATATAATCTGCATACGCGACGTTTTCCCGGTAATCAGTTCATACTCGGTAGATGCGCGCCCCCGTTGCCGTTCATTAGCATGCAAAATCCGTGCCAAAACGAACAGATTGAGCGCATTATATACCGTAGCTACCGAAATTCGCTCTTTTTGGCAGGCTTGCACCAGTTGTTCTGCCAAAAAAGGCTGGTCCATGTATGTCAACAATTCCAGTACTTTGTTTCTTACCGAAGACGGTCGCATATCGTTTTTACGCACATAGTCGTTAAGCCGTTCCTGCGCCATCTTGTATATCTTCTGCGGCTGCATAGCGGTCAAATAGCCTTGATATACGCCCGCCGACGCTTATGCTGCTTATGGTCGAATTGCGTAAAGTTAGCAATATTCTTGGTGTTGGTTTCCAAGATCGAGGTGGTCTCCAAGCGTTTTATTTCGTACTTCGCCATATAAGGAATCTGGTCCTGGAAGAAAAGGGCGTTGATTCCTTTGTCCTGATAGTCCGGCCGCACGGCAATCAAGAGCAGATTGAAGGCATCCATCTTCTTTGCTTTGAGCGCTTTGAGCAGATGATACCACCCGAACGGAAACAGTCTTCCTCCGCATTTGCGCAACGCCTCCGAGATATCCGGCATTCCCAGCCCGACTCCGACAATTTCATCCTTTTCATTGACCACCAGCGTCACGAAATCGAAGTTGAGAATCGGGAAATACATATTCTTGTAGTAATTCTTCTGGGCATCGGTCATGGGCTGGAAGTTATACAACTTCTGGTACGCCTCATCAATCACGTCCATATACTGGATGCCATACTTGCGCACCAGTTCGCGCGCGTTCTTTACTTTATCCACGCGCACATGCGAGCGTTGCTTGACGATTTCGGCGATGCGCTCCAACCGCTCCGGGCACTGCTTGGGCGGATAGACCTGAATCTCTATCCAGTCCGCCTCCTTGGTCAAACCGTATGCATCCACGTGGCGGACATAATACGGATAATTATAGAGCGATGCCATCGGGGCGAGGTATTCGTATCCCTCCAGCAACAGTCCCTCATGATCAAAATCCGTGAATCCGACAGGTCCGTTGAGGGCATCCATGCCCTGCTCCTTTCCCCATGCCGCAACCGTATCCAGCAGCGCCTTGCTCACCTCGAGGTCGTCGATGAAATCGAACCAGCCGAAACGCACATGCTTATATCCCCATTTCTCGTTCGCCCTATGATTGATAATACCCGCAATACGTCCTACGGCTTTGCCGTCCCGATATGCCATCCAGAGGCGGTACTCACTCACCTCCAGCGCCGGGTTCTTCTCCGGATTGAAACAGTTCATCTCATCGAAGAAAAGCGGCGGACAATAATACGGGCAACCGGCGTATAAGTCGTTGGCAAACTGAATGAAACGCTTCAGTTCAGACTTGGTCGTAATGGGACGTATTTCAACAGCCATCGTTCTCGTAATTCCAAATTCGTTGCAAAAGTACAATTTTTTTTTCAATTATGCAAATTTATTTGGCTTTTTTTTGTTTTTTAGGCTTCTTTTTGGCATCCGACCAGTTAAAGTCTTTCTTCCAGACGAGTCCGACTCCCTGAATAGTGGAAGCCTGCCGGAGAGAATACTTATCCACCATATGGGTGTATCCCTTGAGCCGCAACTGTCCGTCTTCCGTCAGCAACACTTCCACCTCCAGATCGCCGAAGAACGGCTGGCTGGCTATCATGTCGTTGTAACGATAGCCCACATTGCCGTTGATAACGAGCCTGTCGATGGGCTGCAACTGGAACTGGGCTTCATACTCCTGGCTCATTCCATTGGAGGCTTCGTCCGTACGGATAGCCACTCCGAGCGTCAGCATGTTCGTCAGTTTGGAGAGCCACGCATTGATCTGGCTGGTGACGGTGGAAGACAGCAACGAATAGGTGGAGTTGAGGGTTGCCATCTGGGCGTTTATCATATATTCAGGCGTAAAGAAGCGGCTGAAGACCAATAGATAGATGACCTGTCTCATCAGCATCTCGTCGGTATTGATCACCTGCTTGACCTGTTGCTGCAACGCCTGGTCGCTCATGGGGAACTCCAACGAGAAGTTCAGGATGGGGTTATTGAGCGTACCTGTCATATGCAGGCATGTGAGCACCGGTATATTGGTTCGGGAAGTGGTCAACTGGTCTATCTCATCGCCGAACAGGTCGCGCAGGTTGGCTGTAACGCGGTACTTGGCTGTCACATCCAGTTGCGGATTGGACGGATCGCCGGAGAAATTAATGACCGACCCTTCGCCTACCGTAAACTCCTTGCGAATCATATTGGCAATCGTATAGGAAAGCGTACCCTGCTGAATATCATAGGTTCCCAACAGGTGTGTATCTCCCGTTTCCGTATCATACGCCAAGCGGAAGGCACCCGCTCCGCGCGCCTGGATCATATCGCCGTTACGCTCGCCGAGCACCAGTTGGAACAACAGTCTCGGATTGACCTCTATATTCAGTTTGAGCACACATTTTGCCGCACGCTTGAATGCATCCGAAACGGCATTGCGCCTGTTGACCACATTATCAATATTATCCAGGTCGGTCTCCCCTGTATGCAGCTCCACCTCCAAGGTATCCGGATGAGTCACAAAATGGACGAAAGAAGACTCATAGGCGGAGGAAGCATTGTCCAGACTGAGCCGGAAGCGCGAGTTACGCTCCGTACGCGCATCGGCATTGACGAGGATGTTATCGTCAGAACCTGTCACATCCACTTTTCCCGAAGCATACACGTGTCCCTGAATCATCTCGCCGGAAGCGTTCTTGTCATACACCAATGCATTCATTGCATCCACATGCAGATTCAACACAAAATCGTGGAACTGCGTGTGTCTGATTTCTCCGTTCACCATCACCGGATTGCCCTCCTCGTCCGTCAGATGCACCTCCGGGAAGCGGATAGAGGTTGAATCGAGCACAATCGTATCGGAAGGTATGGTATAACGTACCCCGGTCCAAGGGAGTGTCAGTCCCGCCTCCTCTGCATTAGCGCGCACAAGGACATAAACGCCCACTTTCTTGTCCCCTCCGACAACCACGTGTCCCGTTGCCGTTCCGTCCAGATCATACAAGACGGAAGAGGTCCAGTGGTTGACGAACGCCAGCGGCACCGAACGGGTCTGCATATCCAGCCTCCACGTTCCCATCGGATCCAGCAAAGCGGCACCATTCAAATCGACTATGGTCTGATGCGTGGCAGGTTCATACACATCGGCATGAAACGCCAAGGTGTCCCGGATAAAGAGATCCACATCCGCGTCCCCGAACCGACAGTTATTGAGTCCCATCGAATCCACATGAATCCGGGTCTCGATCTGCGGTTTGCGAAGCGCCGAAGTGATAGCCGCTTTGCCGGTTAGCAAGCCGTTGAACATGATGGTCTGCACCGGTAACACGAAAGGTACGACATAGGAAGCATTGATGCGCTTCAGATCAACCGACAAGGTATCGTTGGCGCTCCGGGAAGCCAGACCATTGGCAAGGATATGCTGCCCGCCCCCTTCAAAGAGAAAATGACGAACCGCCAAGGTCGTATCCGCCGCACAATAAGTAATACGGCTCTCGCCCAAGGTATAAAGCGAATCGCGCAAGAGCAAGGTACCCGGCATGAAATGACAATCCACCAAGGGACGTTTGTTGAACAGGGAGAAATGGGTGATCACTTTTATATCGCCGCCATAGTTTCCCGCCCTCTGCGCGGCTACGAGTGCACGCTGGCGCTCGTGAACCGTCAGGTCGGTGCCCAAGGCACGCTGTAACTCACGCGGCGTCAGGGACTGCCATCCTTCGGGCAACAGTTCCTCCAAACGGTCCTGCTGGCGCAGCGTCACATGAGTGAGCAGGGTATCGCGAAAAGCCAGTGTGGAAAAGACCGTCTGCATTTTCATCGCTTCGGTCGAAATGCTCAATGCCAAGCCTGAACCGCCTTCCACCGAATGACGCAGGGAATCCACCGTATTGAGCGTCAAGGTCAGATCATGCAAGGGCGTGTTTCCCGCCCTGATTCCCGGAGCAAAGAACGAGACATTCAAATGAGGTTCGGCAGCCGGCTGCAACGAAGCTGTCATACGGAAAACGGGATGGTCGGACAAGGTGACCGGAGCCACGAAGAGACGTTGTATATCCCTCAACCGCTCGCCGTCCGCTGTCAACGTAAAGGAGACCGGTTCCCAGTTGCGAGCCGGTGCCGGAACAGCAGAAGGCAGATAATGATGCAACATCGCCTGCCCTGCCGGTACGATATCCGCATAGCGGAAAATGCCTTTCCAGACAGCCACGCCGAAATCCGAACGAAGAGAGACAGACTTGTTATGATGACGGTCGGCATCCACCAACAGCTGGATCTGCTGCATCTGAATAGAATCGTATGCCGTTCCGACAAACAGCGAGTCGATGACCATGTATCCGCTCATCTCGTCCGGCCGGGCACCATTCATATCCACCGCCACGGCAAAACGGGTACGTAACGGAGCCGCCAGACGCTCCAATCCCAACACCTCCGTATCAAAATGCGAGCAACGGAGATTGAAATTAACCTCCGGGTTCCTATCCTTCAAACTCACTACACCGTCAAATGCCAATGCGATGTGCGGGTCATTGATTGCCAGTTGTCCACCATAATGTTGCGGTTCAAAATGCCCGTTGACGGTCAGGTCAGCATAGGTGTAGTTATTATACGTCAGTTCGCTCACATGCGCCTTGGCATTCCCCCTGATCCGCCCCTGATTGATATGCCCTGCCGAAGTAATATCAATCGTTGCCGTACCCAGTTTGGGTTCCGCCATCAACCGTCCCAAACGCAGTTTACGTCCCACCACGCGGGCATCATATTGCATATGACCGAAGAGCGAGTCGGAGCGGAACGTACCGTCCGTTGTGATCGTACCTACGGCAGTACGGAACGCACCGTGAAGGGTCAGATCATGCAACCGTCCTTCCGCCAATCCGCGATAATGTATATCCCCTAACCGATGTACCAAAGCCGGCAAACGGACAGGGCGGTGATACAAAGAAGACAAAAAATCCTGCAACCGGACAGCGTTCGTATGTACATCGGTGAGGTTGGCACGCAAATAAGGATTTTTCAAATCCGGCAATCCGATGGCACTCACATCTCCCGCCAGCACCGTATTTCCGTCATAGCGGACACTCAGGTTGTCAAAGTACAATGAATCCAGAGTGCCCCCCAGTTCACCGGTCATGCTGACGGCATCGTTCAGTCCGCTGAAACGCGGGAAGAAAAGCGACAAGTCGGATGGTACCAATTCGGCTTCGCGGAACGACAAAGAGAAACGTATCTCATGGGCAGATCGGCTGAGAAACAAGGTGTCTCCCTGCGGATAATGCACCTCCATTCCACTCAAGTCCAAACGGGAATGAGGCAAGCGGACGGTCATCGTAGGCATGGATGCCAGCGTGTCGTTCATCACCAGATGCGCCCGGACATTCTCCACCTCAAACCGGTCATTCCCTTTTCGCACCGACATGGTCCACTCACTTATCTGCGCATCCAGCAACTCATCGCTCAACTGATGCAAATCAATATCGGCATACGGGACAAATGTCTCATAGTCCTCGTAATGCAGACGGATGTTTTTGAGGCGGACATCCTTTACGGCAACGGCACGCTGCATCGGCATAGGGGTTTCCGTCTCCTTCTCATGGCGGAAAGCATCTACCAGGAACTGATAGTTCCATTCCCCGCCGGCACTCCGGTACACCTTTCCCACCACACTTTCCAAACTGACATGGGAGAAGCGAATCTCGTTATTCAGCAGCGCCATGGGGCTATACTGCGCCATCAGCTGCGATACATACAATAGGGTGTCATGCTGCCTGTCCTCGACATAGATATCCCGGATCGTCAGTCGCGCAGGGAAACGATATTCGACTGCGCCCACCTGCGCCTTCGTACCTAACGCGCGCGACAACTCCGCCGTTGCCAACCGTACGGCAGCCGTCTCCACGCGGTCACTCGCCAAGACCGCCAACAACATGCCTAACACCAGCAACAAACTGATGCACAGCACCGCTACTATGTATAAAAAACGTTTCAATTCATTCCACGCGTCTATGATAATGATAGTCGCCAAAACGGTCATCCCCGTCGTTGGGACGACGGCGGAACCACCCTTTCACCCGTTCCCATCCTTCTCCGGTAAATGGTTCACGCCAATGGGTCTTCCGCCAATAGAGGATCAGCAACCAACCGAACAGCATTCCACCCAAATGGGCAAAATGGGCAATATGGTCCGCAGTCAAACCCGCCGCCGACCCCAAGCCTGCGAACAACTCAATCGCTGCATACACTATAACGAAAGTGCGTGCGCGTATGGGTACCGGGAAGAACAAGATGTACATCGGTACGTCCGGATACAACCATCCGAAAGCGAACAAGATACCGAATACCGCCCCGGAAGCACCGATTGTATTCAGGCAGTAAGCATACTGGGACAGGATTAACGGATCGTAATGCGATCCCATGTTCGCCAACATTGCCAGCCAGACACATTCCTGAATCACCGCTGCGCCTATCCCGCATACCAGATAGTACACCAGAAAGCGGCGCTCGCCCCACTCTCTCTCAATGACAGGCGCGAACATCCATACCGCAAACATATTAAAGAATATATGTCCGAGGTTGGCATGCAGGAACATATAGGTGACAGGCTGCCACCAATGGAATGACTGAGCGGCAAAATAATGCAGACCGCCGATGGAATTCAAATCAATACCCGCCCGCTGCAAAACAGCGGTAAGCAGGTAAACAATTATGTTTGCTATCAACAGATAGCGTGTTACTGTAGGTAAATTTCTCATTTCGGGTGCAAAGATACAACAATTTTATGAAATATCCACACAAAAAGTGCGCCTTTTTGCTAAAAAAGCGAAAATTTTTCAAAAAATTGCATTTTTTTTGCTAAATTTGTTGGTAGAATAAAAAAAAAGCAGTAAATTTGCACTCGCAAAATGTTGCAAACAAAAAATTAACCGTTATTAATAACAAAACAATTAACCATTATGAACAAATCAGCACTTATTGAAGCTGTTGCCGCAAAGGCACAGGTTAGCAAGGCACAAGCAGCAAAAGTTCTTGACGCAGCTCTTGAGGCAGCCGTTGAGGCAGTTAAAGCAGGTGAAGGCGTACAGATCGTAGGCTATGCTACTCTGGCAGTAGTAGAGAAACCCGCTCGCAAAGCTAAAAACCCGCGTACCGGTGCGGTAGTTGAGGTTCCGGCAAAGAAAGTCGTTAAGGCTAAATTGGGCGCAAAATTCGCTCTCTAATTCAGTTATGTATCTGTAATAACGAGTTGTCCTGCTTGTCGGGCAACTCGTTTTGTGTCTGTTTATTAGATTAAGGTATGACAAATATAATATTATTCGGTGCTCCGGGTAGCGGCAAAGGAACACAATCTCAGCTGATTGTAGAGAAATACGGTTTACAACACCTGTCCACCGGCGAAGTGCTTCGCGCGGAAATAGCCACCGGCAGTGAACTGGGCAAAAAAATTGATTCGTTGATTTCGGAAGGGAATCTGGTGCCGGACGATATGATGTACGGTGTTATCGAGAACTACATTGCCGGATTGCCAAAGCATTGCAAAGGTACCATCTTTGACGGTTATCCCCGTACGGTTGCCCAGGCTGTCGCATTGACATCGCTGCTCAAGAAATACAAACTGGACGCCCTGATGATAGACCTGATGGTTGATGAACAGTTGCTGATTCAGCGTCTTATCGAGCGTGGGAAAGTAAGCGGACGCGCCGATGACAACCTGAACACCATCCGCCATCGTATTGCTGTTTATCATGACCAGACTGAACCTATCGCGCATTATTACCTGCGTCACGGTAATTATTTTGCAGTAAACGGAAATCACGGTGTGGAGGATGTATTCCTGCAAATCAAACGAATTATTGACCGAGAGGCAAAAAACAAATAAACCATGACCAATTTTATCGACTACGTAAAGATATACTGCCGCTCCGGCAAGGGCGGCGCAGGTTGTATGCACCTTCATCGAGCCAAATACCTGCCCAAAGGCGGACCTGACGGCGGTGACGGAGGCAAAGGCGGGTCGATAATTTTGCGCGGGAACCGCAATCTATGGACCTTGCTGCACCTGAAATACCAGAAACATATTTTAGCGACAGACGGCGGCAAGGGCGGTCAGAGCCGTTCATTCGGCAAAGACGGTGAGGACAAGATCATCGAGGTACCGTGCGGCACGGTGGTTTATGACGGCGAGACAGGCGAGTGGATATGCGAAGTCAAAGAGCATAACGAGCGTGTCGTGCTGCTCAAAGGCGGACGAGGCGGTTTGGGAAACTGGCATTTCCGCACAGCGACCAACCAGGCACCCCGTTATGCGCAGCCCGGCGAGCCGGCGCAGGAGCGTACCGTCATCATGCAACTCAAAGTGCTGGCGGATGTCGGTCTGGTCGGATTCCCCAATGCCGGCAAATCGACGCTGCTGAGCGTTGTATCAGCCGCCAAGCCCGAGATAGCCGACTACCCGTTCACCACCCTCACCCCGCAACTCGGCATCGTCTCCTACCGCGACGGCCGGTCGTTCTGTATGGCAGATATACCGGGTATCATAGAAGGAGCCGCCGAAGGCAAAGGACTCGGATTACGATTCCTGCGCCATATAGAGCGAAATGCGGTTTTGCTGTTCATGGTTCCGGCTACGAGCAAGGATATCATCGGCGAATACAACATTCTGCTGCACGAACTGGAGAAATACAATCCCGAACTGCTGACCAAAGCCCGCGTGCTCGCCATCTCCAAAACAGATGTTCCGAGAATAGATGAGGAAGGAAACGAGTTACCACCCATATCCGATATCCAATCCCGGATCTCCAATGAGACAGGCATCCCCGTTATCTGTATCTCTTCGTTGACATCGGAAGGTATTGACGAACTCAAGGATGCTCTGTGGACGGAATTGAACAAGGAGCAGAACCAAGTGATTGAGATTTCGCATGCGCCGATTGACGTCACGGTGATAGAGAAAGACGAGGAGCCGGCGGATGACGAACAAGACGAGGAGCAGACGATTTATCTCAACGAGGTGGAAGAAGAGTGGGATCTGAGCAAATACAAAGGTATCGGATGGGATGAATAAAGTTGAAAGTTGAGAGTTGAAAGTTGAAAGATGAAAGATGGTGAAGGGAAATTTCTACGATAGAATGATAGAATGGCGGGAACGCCATATCAGCGAGAAGCACCTGGTGCTCTTGCTGTCATTCTTTGTGGGCGCTTTCTCCGCCGTTGCAGCTGTCCTGCTCAAATCATTCATCCATCTGATCCAATGGTTTGTCGAAACACATCTGATTGCCGATACGTATACGTGGTGGTACCTCATTACGCCTATTATCGGTATCACTCTGGCAGCGTTGTTCGTCAAGTATGTGGTACGGGATGATATATCTCATGGTATTACCAAGATTCTCTACGCCATTTCGCAACGCAAATCGATCATCAAAGCACATAACATGTGGTCGTCGGTAGTAGGTTCGGGTCTGACAATCGGTTTCGGCGGTTCAGTCGGAGCAGAGGCTCCTATCGTGCTGACAGGTGCCGCTATCGGTTCGAATCTTGCCAAAGCATTCCGTTTGGATCAGAAAACGATGATGCTCATGATCGGTTGCGGAGCTGCCGGTGCCGTAGGCGGTATCTTCAAAGCGCCTATTGCGGGACTGGTCTTTACGCTGGAGGTGCTGATGATGGATCTGACGATGACATCCGTAGCACCGCTGCTTATCTCATCCGTTACTGCAACCGCCATCTCGTACATCCTGACAGGAACCGACCCGATGTTCCCATTGGACAGCACCGAACCATTCATGGTAAACCGTATTCCGTGGTATCTCATTTTAGGAGCAGTATGCGGTCTGGTCAGCCTGTATTTCACACGGGGCATGAATACACTGGAGCAATGGATGAAGCATAAGGTGGGTAACATGTGGCTCAAATTAATGATAGGCGGTGCCACTTTGAGCATTCTCATCTTCCTCTTTCCTCCCCTTTACGGTGAGGGCTATGATGTCATCCGCCAACTCATCAACGGAGACAGCCTCAGTGCGATGGAGAACAGTCCGTTAGCCAACGGTCAATGGCTGACCGCTGACAGCCAGTGGCTCATCATCGCTTATTTCTCCGCTATCGTATTGATCAAGATAGTGGCGAGTGTTGCTACGAACGGAGCAGGAGGTGTCGGCGGAATCTTCGCTCCCTCCCTGTTCATGGGTGCTATCGTCGGATTCATTACCGCACGTATCATGAACGTCAGCGGGCTGAATGTGCCAGAAGCCAATTTTGCATTAGTCGGTATGGCAGGATTGATGTCCGGCGTCATGCACGCCCCCCTGACGGGTATCTTCCTTATCGCCGAACTGACAGGCGGATACCATCTGTTCATGCCGCTAATGATAGTGAGCGTCATTTCCTACCTGACCATCATGCTGTTCGAACCCCACTCGCTCTACGCCATGCGTCTGGCTCAGAAAGGCGAACTGCTCACCCATAACAAAGATCGTAATGTACTTACTCTGCTGAAGATGGACAGTGTGTTAGAGACGGATTTCGTGACCATTTTTCCGGAGATGACGCTGGGTGAACTGGTGAAAGTGATTAGTGAAAGTCACCGTAACATCTTCCCTGTCATTGACCATGAGGGACATTTGCGGGGCATATTACTGCTGGATGAAGTGCGTAACATCATGTTCCAGCCACGTCTGTACAAGCGTTTTACCGTCAGCCAACTCATGACATCTCCCGCCGCCATCCTGCGGTTTGACCTGCCGATGGACAAGGTGATGGAGATATTTGAGGACACCGGTGCCTGGAACCTGCCGGTAGTTGACCAGGACAAACATTACCTGGGCTTTGTATCCAAATCCAAGATTTTCAATTCCTATCGACATGTTCTCGTCCATTTCAGCGAGGAATAAACATATCTCATATGAAACTTACCAACTATCTGGCGGCGCTGGTCGCCGCAATCTGTATGACAGGATGTAACGGACACAAGGCGGACACCGGTTCGTCCAATGAATCATTGTACGCAGGCATGACGTTTGCGGATGAACGCATGGAGCGCGGAGTCAAACAAGCCGCCGCATTATGGCGCGAAGAAGACGGCGATGCGGAGACTTTTCAAACGTTTGTCCGTACGCATTACGCCGCTACGGAAGAAGAACGTACTGCGCTTTTCGAGAGCCTGAGCCGAATGATGGAGCGTCTGAACGAGAGCGCAGACATGCTCACCGTCGAATTGCTCAAACCGACCCAACTGACCAATGCCGGTGATCCGACCGAAGTCGACTGGATCATGTCGGGCTACAATGCCCAAGCCCATGTGACAGATGACCTGTTCCGCAACAAAGTGGCGTTTATCACCATTCTTAATTTCCCGTTCTATAGTCTGGAAGAAAAGAACACCCTGGGCGCCCGCTGGAGCCGTCGCGAGTGGGCGGAATCACGTTTGGGCGATGTCTTCACTTCGCGTATTCCGGCGCAGCAACAAGCGCAAATGGCGGAAGTATGCGCCGCTGCAGAGAACTATATCGCCGACTATAATATCTGTATGGACCGTCTGCGCACGGAGGACGGACGCCAGCTGTTTCCTGACGGTATGACGCTGTTAAGCCACTGGAATCTGCGGGACGAACTGAAAGTAGACTACGATGCACAGGAGAAACAGGAAATGATCTACACCGTCATGCAGCGTATTGTACGGCAAGAAATACCGCAAGAAGTCATCAATAATGACCAAGTGCTCTGGTATCCGTACAGTAATGCAGTGGAAAAGAAGGACGGAACAAAGAGTCCGAGTGAACGCGAGGCGGATGTACGGTATCAGAAGATTCTGGATATCTTCCATGCCACGCAGGAAATGGATGCGTTCTGCCCCAATATGCCGACAGGAATCATCCGCAATTTCGAAGGAGACATTGAGATTCCCGCCGCACAAGTGGAGGCGCTCTTTACAGAGTTGATCGGAAGCGAGCAGGTAGTCACCGTAGCAGCAGAGATCGCATCGCGATTAGGACGTGACTTGCGTCCGTATGACATCTGGTACGACGGTTTCAAAGCGCGCAGCGGTATGAATGAAGATGCTCTTTCCGCACAGACGCGGCAACGCTTCCCGACCCCGATTGCTTATGAGAAACAGATTGCCTCCATGCTAACGACCCTCGGTTTCCAAAAAGAGAATGCAGAGGACATAGCGCGTCATATCGTTGTGGAACCGGCTCGCGGTTCGGGTCATGCGTGGCCGTGTGTCGGACGTAACGAACCGGCACGCTTGCGTACGCGTATCGCACCGGAAGGAATGGATTACAAAGGGTATAACATCGCCGTACATGAAATGGGACACAATGTGGAAGAGGTCATCAGTTTGTACCGGATGGACCACTACATGCTGCGTGGTATCCCCAATACGGGTTTTACCGAGACCAGTGCCTTTCTTTTCCAAGCCCGGGACTTACAACTGTTAGGTTACGGCAAGCAGGCTATGACCCGCGAATCGGTATTGGATGCATTCTGGGGTATGTACGAGATTATGGGAGTCAGTTTAGTGGATATGCGTATGTGGCAGTGGTTGTATGCACATCCGGACGCCAATGCAGCCGAACTGCGCGAAGCGGTATTAACCATCGCGGCAGATGTATGGAACCAATACTACGCTCCGATATTAGGCGAACCGGGCTGCGTGCTGTTAGCGATTTATTCGCATATGATCAACAGCCCGATGTATCTGCCTAATTATCCTATCGGACATATCGTACAATTCCAACTGGAGGAAGCGTTAGCGGACAAGACGCAAAGCGAATGGGCGACCGAATACGAACGCTGGTACCGATTAGGACGGTTAACGCCTTCGCAATGGATTCACCAGGCGGTTAACGGAGAGTTGTCGGTTCAACCTATTCTCCGTAAAGTAGCTTCGTTATAAGTAAAAACGGAATTCCGAGATTCGGGATTCCGTTTTGTTTATTTGACCAATGGTAAGTTCACCTCGGCAAGCGCTTGTACCGTTACGCCGGATGAGGCAAACAGGGATTGCATATCGGCGTTTTTGGATAACAGATCCACCCACCATTCGGCTTCATCCATATCGGCAAAACCGCTGACTCGCAAAGCACATCCGTCTCCGAGAACGGGCATTTTCTGCAAATCAAAATCGCGTATCAGGAACTGGGAGAAATTGAACAGCGCCACCTCGTATTGCAGGTTATTCAGTTCCTCTTCATTCACTTGCGGCAAGCGTAAGAGCACGACAGACGGTTGCTTGCGGTCGTTGCTCCATGTGAGAGTATCCGCTTGCTGTTCGTCTTCCGGGGTCTGGTCTGTCTGTCCGCGTTTATCGGACAACGAACCAGTGGCACCGCCTTTCTGGCTCTCCATTCCTTGTCCGATCATCGCCAGCATATCTTTTGCCATCGTTCCCAGTTCGGTCGTTCCATAGCCATCCACCATCTCCCGCAGCGCCTCGACAAACGCCTCCTGTCCTTCCGTACGGGCAACCGAAACGGCGTTGAGGAAAAGGAAACGCGGCATAAGACGGCTCTGCGGGAATTGCTGCAGGGCATACTGCTTATTGGTTTTGACCTGAGGATACTGCCCACGTGTATAAGCTGCATAGGTAGCAGCATAGAGGCTGTCCTGCTCGTTGAGCATACGCCGCATGCGGGCTATATATTCCGGATCGTCGCGCAATGCGCGGAGTTGCAAGTCCTCATGGATAGCAGCCACGGAAGGATGCGTGGCGAAACGCTGCTCCAACAGCCGCAATGTCTCTTCCGCCATTTCCTCGGCATCCAACTTGTCACGATAGAGGTAATAGAGCGCGACCATCGCTTCCCGCCACAAACTGTCGCTCGTCTCAAAATCCTGCGGCGTACGCGGAATCTGCTGGAGGTAATACTCGGGTTTATGGGTATCGGTCTCGAATTTTGTCTCAAGCGTTGTGGAATCAGACGCCAAGAGCGTGGTCTCCCCCTCATCGGTGAGCGAAGAACCCGTTTCCTCGGTCATTATCACCTGCTTGTTCTGTCTTCGCCAGTTATCTTCCAGCGGACGGTTTCCCCAACGGCGCCGCCATTCCTGCTGACCTTGCTTGATGAGTTGGGGATTATAGAAGTACCACTCCCCTTTCTGCGCTCCACCTCCACCGAGCATATTGGTGGTATTGACGCTTCTCAGTCCTTCGTCTCCTCTTGCCAGTTCGCGTGCTTCCTGCGCCTGACGAACCGAATCTTCCTGCTCCGCCTTGATAAGATCAGCAATAATCTTATCGACAATCTCCCGCTGCTCTTGTTCGGACAGATGACTTATCCGCTGGAGTGAATCCTGCAGCATAGCCTGGTTGTAAGCCACAATCAGTTCGTCCAACACCTCCGAACGCTTTTGCAGTTGAGCGAAACGGCTGTCTTCGGCGGTCAGTATGGTCACCGCTTCGCGGTAACAAGGCTGCGCCTCGGGATAATGGCGCTGGTGGTAATAGATATCACCTGCTGTAACGAGCACAGCGGCTTTCGCCGAACCCGCCTGAGTCGATTTCTCTATAGCCAGTTGATACATTTCCAAGGCTTGCGCAGTATCTTTGGATGACAGATATATATTACCCATCGAACCGTAAATCCGGTCCAAACGGTCTTTGAATTTCGCTTGCTTGGTCATCGTGCGCAACTGTCTGAGGGAGTTTCGTCCGCCCAATTCCGCCATACGGATCCGGGCATTGAACTCCATCTCATTACTGGGCGCCATCCGGATGACCTGCTTGTATGCTTGAACCGCCTCGTCGCGTTTGTTCTCTTTCTCATAGAGTTGTCCCAAAACATAGGCAAAGCGGGGACGGTAAATCTTCCGTTTCTCATTCGGAATGGCAATCTTGACGAACGGAATCGCCTCATGATAATGCTCCCCCTTGAGCAGCACATCTGCTTTGACGGCGGAATACAATTTGGCATGCTTGCGGCTGAGGGCATCCAGTTGGACGCGGCTGAGCATATCTTCCGCTTCGTATTGCCATCCCATCTCGGCATAAGCGCGCGCAATCCACAACTGGCATTGGGCAATCATGTCCTGGTCATTGGGATAATGCTTGATGATATAATTGAAGGTGCTTACCGCACCGAGGAAGTCGGCTTTATGAAACTCCGCTTCTCCGAGACGAATCCAAGCCAAGTCCATGTTGGCATTGAACTCCTCCGACTGGAGCCAGAGTTTGTATTTTGGATCATTGGCTTTCTTCGGATCCCTTTTCGGTTTCGCTTTGATCGAGTGCAGTTTGATGCACTTACGGCATTTCTCTATTGTCTTGTCCATCTGCGTTGCTGCCGACTCAGCCGCCTTATGGTTGGAGACGGGATTGAGACAAAGCACATGGTCGTAATCGTCCGTATTGGCGTCACGAATGGCTTTCAATCCCTCTTCGTACGCCACGTTGCCGTTGTAAAGAATATTGTATTTGACTTTCGTCTGATGGAACGATCGGGTCGCCCAGGTGTTTTTCTGGGTAGAGCACGAGGCAATGGAAAACAGAAAACTGAAAACGGAAAGGATCAACAACCCTCTCACCAAATCCGGATATATTCTTCTTTTACCTTTCACTTTGTTTCCTTTCACATTTCACCTTAATTGAGTCCTTTCACATGACTCGGTGCAGCAACAAACTCTTTCAGATAGTACGGTTCGTAGTACGCGATATCGACTAAACCAGGGGCAAAGTCCAGGATTGTCTCGACATGCCCTGCTAAAAACCTCGCTTCGGGTACGATGTCGGGTATGAAATGCCAATTGGGTTTCGTGAAGACATTTTGGCATTTCGTTGCCCCATCTCCGAAGTAAAACACTTCCTCCCCGCCTATGCCGGCGGGATGAGTGCCGACATAGAGGCTGTCTTCGTTTTCTACGATGACCGCGGATGTGGCTTTCAGTTCCACGTCCCCTTTTACCACCTTTGCATACACTTCCATGCGCCGTGCATCCATCATAGGCACCAGGACACAATTGCTCATTGCTGCGGATGTTTCAGACAGTTTCTCTTTTGCCGCATCGCACAGGATTGACAATGTAGAAACCGGAATCAGAGGTATATTCCATCCGTAGCATAAACCTTTTGCAGTTGCAGTACCGATACGCAAACCGGTATAACTCCCCGGTCCTTCACTCAAGGCAACCGCGTCAAAAACGAGTTGCTGCTCATGCGCGAAGGCTATCAGTTCCTCTATAAACAAAGGCAGAAGGCGGGCATGGTTGGCGCCCTCCCTATAAATACACTGTCTGATCGGCTGACCATCCTTGCAGACGGCCGCCGAACATACAGTTGTACTGGTTTCGATACCAAGTATCGTCATGCGATCAGAACAATTTAGAGTCCAGATTTTTTTTCTTCTTCGGGAAGTTGAAGTGGTATGCCACTTTCACACCTGCATCGAAGAAGCCGAGTTTGTCCGTATAGGTCTTGGTGGCAGACAATACATCCAGATGCGCCTTGTCGTCATCCGTCGGAGCGGTCAAGTTAAACAAGCCCACGGTACTGGTTGTATTGCTGTAGGTGTTGAACACGCTGTAATTGGCATATGCTCCCAAGCCCAGCGAGTTTCCGCTTTTCAGAATCCACTCGTAACCTAATTCCGCCGTCAACATGATGTTAATCTTGTACTTCACGCCGTTGTCGGTAGTCGGTTGCTGACCCGTATATTTACCGGTAACCATTTGGTCGGTGATGGTAATACCCGTCTCGGGGAAGTACGCCGTGATATGCGTATTCTCCTGATCGAGGGTCTGCTTGGACGGGCTATACACCGGAACCATGAACTTCGGACCGATATTGAGGAACACCCCGTTCTCATGAATCATGGAGAACATCAACGGCACCTCCAACTGGATGGTATGATCCGTTTCCTTAATGTCTCTGGCTACGACGGTATAGTTCACGTTTCCAGTGGTGAACGCCGTGCTGTCGTATTTATTCGACAAAGCACTTTGCGCATAACCAACGGACACACCGGTAATGATACCGAGGTCAGCAGGGCGGCCGTCTTTGGTCCAATAATGCGCATATTGGAGGTCAAGAACGACATCTCCTCCGCAGGTCCAGTTGCCTTTGACGGCATGGTGGAGCAACGAAGCGGCACCTCCACGGAGACCAATGGTGAAACGGTCATATCCTCCCAAGAAATTCTGCTTTGAGTGAATCGAATCACCTTTTGCCGTTTGGTGGGTCATGCCGTCCACGATGGGTTGCTCGATCGGCTGATGGTCTTCCACGGGCTGTTCAATCGGTTGTTCAATCGGTTTTTGCTCCTCTACTGGTTGCACTACCGGTTGTTCAATCGGTTGTTGATCCTCTACTGGTTGTACTACCGGTTGTTCAATCAGTTGTTGCTCCTCTACTGGTTGTACTACCGGTTGTTCAATCGGTTGCTGATCCTCTACTGGTTGTACTACCGGTTGTTCAACGGGTTTCTGCTCCACTATAGGTTGCTCAACGGGTTTCGTTTCTTGTTCCTTAACCGGCTCTTCGACTACCGGTGCAGGAGTCCGCTCCTTCACCGGTTTCGATACTTTTGTCTGCTCCTCCTGTACGGGCACCGGAATCAAACAATCTTCACATATCCAAGAGTAGATATTCATCAGCAAGACACCTTCGGGGAAACGTTTGGTTCCCAACTGTCCTACCGTATGTACTTTATCATATACCCAAACAGAAGGCTTTTCCCCCGTGAGGTACTGCTGACACTCCGGTTTAATCATGACGGAGTCACCTAAAGCTACTTTCCATTGGTAAGCCGGTACATCCTTCTGCTGCGCCGACAGAGTCGAGACAACAGATGAGACCATCAGAGTAGCTGCTATCAGAATAAATTTCAATGTCTTCATAATGCTACCTCCTATTCTTATTTAACAATGTAACGTAAGGTTGTTTTCATGCTGTCGTTGCTCAGTTCAACGAGGTAGAAACCGTTTGCATCCGCTGCATTAATCACGAACGTCTCTTCTCCGTACGCAGTATAGGAACGCTGGAGCAAACCGTCCGACGTATAGATACGTATACATGTCTCTTTCTCAGGATTGAGATGGATAATACGAATGGTCTCCCCGGGTTTCGCCAAGGAAGGTATCAATGCCGGAGCACCTGCCTTAACCGGAATCGTATAGGTCTCGGTTGTACCTTTCGCTCCACATTTCGCACCCGCGGAAGCAGGGATATCGACTACAGCATAATAAGAATAACCGTCAGGGAACGGTTCACCGCTTGGCAAGGTATAATAATAGCCTTCCCATACTTTGGTTGTATCACCGTTCAGATCAATCTCATACCACGAAACGTACTCAGGATGCTCATTATCGAGCGAGTCCAGTTGCCATCCCGGCAACGCATTAATCTCATTACGGTTGATCATAAGGAGTCGGTCACCAAACTTATGAACCAGACTGAGCGTCGTGTCATAGGGTGTGGTGATCGTCAGTGTCAATTGACAAACCGAGTCACAACCGTGGATTGTGGTCAACGTGTCATAATAGGTATGCGTACCCTCCTCGTTATACAAAACGCCATGCCATACAAAGAGGTTACACTCATCATAGGTCTCCGGTGTCGCCACGACACTGTTATGAATCGTCAGGTTCAGCGTCATAACGGAGTCACAACCAGCCAGATTCGGCATCGTGTCCTTATAGATACCGGAAACGGTGTATGTCTTATCACGCCATTCATAGGAGTCACACGCATCCACTACCTCATCGCTCACGGACGAGCGGTTCACCGTCAGATGGAGCGTGATGACAGAGTCGCAGCCCGCCACATTCGGGATGGTATCTATATAGTCGCCGGTAGCGGTGTAAGTCTTACCATGCCACTCAAAAGCATCGCAAGCGGTAGCTGTCGTGTCGCCTTCCGACGGTGTGTTTATCGTCAGATGAAGCGTGAATACAGAGTCGCAGCCCGCCACATTCGGGATGGTATCCTTATAGGTACCGGTAGCGGTGTAGGTCTTGCCTCGCCAGTCGAAGGAATTGCATGCAGCAACGGTCGTATCGTTCGCCGTTGAGGTATGAATCGTCAAGTCCAGCGTCACAATCGAGTCACAACCTGCCAGATTCACCAATGTGTCTTTATACAAACCGGTGGTGGTATAGTTTTTGCCATGCCAGTTGAACTCATCGCAAGCTACTGCGGTCGTATCCCCTGTAGTCGGGACACATGCCGAGAGGGAATAAAGAATATTCCCGCTTGTCAACTCGTCCCCGCACTCCGTTGTAATGACATAACGCATCGTTGCGCTTGTTGCGGACATAGCCACCATGTAAGGCAGATCTTTCCATTCAGCACCGTCCAACACCTGCCATTTGGCATCCTCTACCGCCATCGTCAACTCATCCGCATCATCAATGAACTGCTGTTTGAGTGAACGGAGTGTAAAGAGTGTGTCAATCGCTGCGCCGTTCGTTACGGTCGGCTTGAGCCAAAGTTCATCCTCATCATAGAGTTCCGGAAGCGTACGCGTGTAATACGTCACGATTGTATCTATATAACGCGGCAGATTGAGTGTATCCAATACGGTCATCGTGGATGCCAGAGTGTCCGTATTGACAGCCGGCATCGGGGGACAGATGGTATCTTTCTTCGTAACATACTTGAAGTCCTCAACCGGGAACACGACATGAGTACGGAATACCGTTTCACAACCGCCTCTCAAGACGAACAAGAGCGTATCAGTTACCTGATTCCGGGTGTAGAAACTCGTCAGATCCAGCGGATTCTCTTGCTCCACATCCAGTTCACCGTTGGCTTTGTAAACGGGTTCCGCCCAGTAAACGGTATCCACAGCAATAATGGTATCTACCGCATCACTGAAGTTCCGGTAGTACTCCGTCAATTTGACATTGGACGAATCCGCAAACAGCTGCATACCTTGTATGAGCATCGGCGCAAGACCGTTCAGTTTCATATCCGATACGCTCAGCAGTTCCGGTGTTACCAAGGGATGAATGTAGAACGTAGTGACAGAGTCACGCATCGTCAAACCATCCTGCCAAGCCACCGTATCATTCCATGACATCGAATAATCCACCGGATCAACAACTTCACCGGTGATTGTATCCGTGAACGAACCGCCTTGACATACATACACCGTGACGGTGTCATAGTCATACTGACGCGGCGCGTTCGGAATCAGTTCCGCCCAAATATGGGATGTCTTATCGGAAGTATAGTTAATAATCATGTCCGCCCATCCTAGTTTCGAAAGGAAATCACGGTCAATATCCTTGTGGTTTCCTTCTCCCGGCTCGAGCGTGTAGTTGGCACCGGTGGTCTTCGGGTCATTGCAATCGAAATAAATGTCGGCAATGGCTTTTGTACTATCGGTACTCCAGTTATCCACATGAATACGGAGGTCACAGGTATCCGGCACGATCAGGGAATCCAGTTTTACATGATACCACACATCTGAACCGGCAGGGTTCACATTACCGTGCTCCCAGTCAAACGGCATCGGGGCGTTACAAGCGTCACCCGTTACCTGCGGCAGATAGATATGCACTTTTATATCTTTGTCCGTGCGGACACGGATATATCCGGTCAAGGAGTCCGAAGAAATGTAGTGACGGAGCTGCTCGTCAATGAAATCCTCCTGGAATGACGTCAAATCAAATTCATGCTTGGTGGCTTTCTTGATAGCGCTGTTCAGCAGGTCGCTCAAGGGTTTCGTTCTGGTGTAATGTCCGCCTTTTTTGTTGAGGACTCTTTTGCGCTCCGGCATCTTGCAATCCATAGTGTCCTGCAAAGTAGCTGTTGTATAGACCGTGGTCTTGCCGTTTACCTCATATGTCAGCGTAGAAGCATGCACATACTTGTAGTTATTCCGGATATAGGGGAAGCATACCATGTACCAATGCTCCTGATTGTCACCCGGAATAACATAATCCACATTCGGTACCAGCAGCGTTGCCTCCTGCTGCTTCGGATCCGGATCAGCCGCATCGTAAACATCGCTGAATCTGGTTCTGAACCCGAGTTTTTGATCGGTAGTCACCTGGACATAGAGATCCACATCCCCTAATGCGTATATCGCCTGCGCCGGGAAGGTCCGTTTTCTCTCTTCTCCTTTTTTCACCTTGCGTTGACGATAGTCCTCCAATCCGTATTCCTCCAGCAGATCCACCTCGGAGAGCAGACCCTCATACACCGCCACGCTGACTTTAGCCGTTCCCGTACCGATATTCTTCGTATAAGCCTTTATACGCTTCCGATACAGGTCCTTGTCTTTCTTCAAGTCGGCGGTATTGATTCTGTACCATATGGACGTCTCTGCCTGCTGGTTATAGATTTCGCCTATGCGGAAAGGCAGCGCGTCATACCGCGAGTTACCGCTGAACGCTTTTGCCATACCGGATTTGAAACGTATCTTTCCCACCGCTTCGGCAGGGATGGTGATACGCACGAAAACCGAGTCATGCATACGGATAGCCCGCATGAACAGTTTATAATCCAATGTGTGCGCAAAAGTCTGACCGGACTCCACCGTTGCTTTCTGACCGATCATCGTCTCCGTAACGGGGAACGCAAAAGCCGCCTCGATGGTCACATCATATGCCGATGCCCCAATGTTCTCAATCTGGATTGTAGGCGTATAGGGCTGGTCCTCATTCATCTCATGCAGGTGTGCAATCTCCTCCTTGGGGATGAGATACCATTGTGTAGCCGTCGCCTGCACCGTGGTTTTGGTTGCATCCAGCAACAGGGTATCCAGCGTTATTCCCTCTCCGGAAACCGGAGTGAAAGGCGCAGCATCCACACGCGCTGCACTGATACGCATAGCCGTCGAGCCCTGCAGGTTGATATATACCGCACTATCCGGCAGCAAATACAACGCACTATGCGGGCGGAAGATGGTCTTTACTTCATGCGCCGCCAACGTGAATGACTGTACCGACGGTGTCTCTTCGTCAGGACAACCGAAAGTCAACTGCCCTACTCCTTTGCATTCCGCGCCGGAGGTATTCTCAATGGTGAGGTTCAAGTCATCGGTACCCCTCATCACTTCGCACAGATCCACTTTGTACCATAGGTTGGCGTTCGCCGCCTGCGTATTTCCGGAAGTCCAGTTGAACGGAATAGCGGATGCACAATTGGTACCTTCCGCTTCCTCGGTCAAACGAATCTGGAGCGCTACATCCTGCGTGGATACAACACACAGATAAATCTCATCCTGAACGATGTTCTCGAACAAGTTACGCGACAGTTTTTTGCTGAAGGAGCCATTGGCGGCAATCGTCAGGGAGCGCTTCTGGTTCTCGATCTCATCCGGACACTCCAGCGACAACTCAGCCGTGATCTTGGCAGCCTTCGAACTGCTCATATTCTGCACAAAGACCGTCGGGAACTTAGCCGCTTGCTCACGCACTTCCTCCATATTGATGAGATACCATACGGTATCGCCTGCGTTCTGGCGGACACCTTCCTCCCAGTTGAAGGGCAGGGCATGGAGACACACCGTATCCGGATCCTCGTTTATGGTAGCCGGCTGGGTCGTAGCCCAGAACTTAATATCCTGACTTGTCTCCAGTCCGATCCATACCGTATCCGACATCATTGCATAGGACGAGAATCCCAAGGTACGCGAAACCGGCGCGCTGTTCGCAGCCAACGTACGGGTTGTTTCCTGCAAATCGATATACGGGCAGGAGAAAGCGACCGATGCTTTGACCTTGGCGCTGGCGGAACCTTCGTTCTGCACAAACACCACAATATCCATGAGGTTATCCCGCGCATCAGCTACGTCAATAGCGTACCATTGGGTGGTACGCGCTTCCTGACGATGACCAGACTCCCAGTTGAAATCGATATTCGTCTTACAAGCCTTACCTTCGCGCACATGCTTGAAGCGACCGTAGAAATGGATCGGCTGGTCAATCGTGGTGAGCCAATAGATGGTATCTACGTCTTCGCCCAAACCTTCCAGCATATTCTTCTTGTACACCACAATCTCTTCCTGTCCGGCTCCCAACTCGTACTCGGTGTTGCTGGTACCGTAAGCCGGGAGGTGGAATGCCATCTTCACGCTCACATGCGCTGTGTCCGTACCGTTGTTGCGATAGGTGAACTCCGGCTCATACTTGGCGAGCGCGTTCATCTCCGCCTTGGTCATCCAGAACAGATAGGTTCCTGCCGCCAGCGGTTCGATTGTATCCGTTACGTGCAAGGGCGTAAGGCTCATCGTAGCGGGGATAACCGGATCCAGCGGCTGGTCAATCAGTTCCACTTTCATCCGAACAGGCTGCGCGATGTTCTCAATACTGAAATAGAGTTCATCGGGTTGCACCCCGTTGATCATACTCTGCGGAATCGTGTCGTAGAGCGACTGTCCTGCCGCCAAGGTGTACGTACGCTTGGTCAAACCGGACGAAGGGCAGTCCAGAGACTGACCTGCTCTCAGTTCCACTTCACCGGAACCGATATTCGTGATCGTGATACGTGCATCTTTCTTAACGGCATTCTTCGCTGTCGTCAGATCCACTTTCCACCATGCGGCATAGCCCTTGGTCTGCGTTGTCTCCACATTCCATTTGAGCGTCTGTGCATCCTTACAGGTCTCATCGAGGTCGGATGCCTCAAACACCTTTGCACTCAGACGAATCGCTCCGTCCGACACCAAGGTCAGATAGATCTCCGTCTGCTTCATACGAACGAGCATACCTGCGTTCGCGCTGTAAGATTTGTATTGGTGTGCGGCAATGGTGTAGTCTTTCGACTCTTTCTCACCGGCTACCGTAGCCGTCATACTCACATCCACAGACGCGTCACGGCTCGGGTTGGTCATGTACAGGCTGAGCGAGGGGTTATCCTCTTCATAGAGGGGAGCCAGATCGACTCTATACCAGAGCGTTCCGCCCGGGTGTACATTGCCCGTATCCCAATCAAAGTCAATGGCATTGGCTTTGGTTGAGCCGTCGTTCCGACCAATACCCATTACCGGGCTGACCAAAACGAATGCAACAATAAATGTTAGTAATTTTTTCATAAAGTTCAATGTATTCATCATATATACGTTCAAAATTGAATTGCGTCATTTTACAGGCCGCCCGAACAAGTCATAATCCTGTCCGTCTCTGCGGATATACAGGACACCGTCCCGGATGAACTTGCAAGCGTTGGTATGGAACGGCACATCCCGGAGATCCGTATGGTCGATCGGTTCTTCGCCGACCACCACCGTCAGGTTGATCCAGCGGGTACATTTATTCTTCTGTGTTTTTACAATCAGCGTATCGCCGTATCCCTTTACCAGTACGCCAAGTCCGGAGTACCAATATCCGGAAGCCGTCATCTGGCTGAGCGGAACGGCGATCGTATCGAACTCCTCTTCCGGTTCCGAGAAACGAATGGTCACGCTGCTTACCGTCCATGTGTCGGCATCCGCCCAAGCGGAATCGCTAATGACGGTGTCTTTGGAATACGCCACACCGCCGTACGTAATCGTTTTTCCCATACAAACCGTTGTATCCACAACCGTCTCGCGGGTGACTATATCATGCTTTACATGCACCAGATACCGCTCATCACATTTGGAAACCTGATGAATCGTAAAATCATAATCGCCCCATCCGTTCCTTGCAATATACTGATTGCGATAGGTGGTCGGCAATTGCGCTGCTTTGAGCAGCAGGGTGTCATACTGCGGTTCCGGTGCTACTATCGTCAGATGATAGGTAGTCATCGACAATGTATCGCCGGCTTTCAAGAGCGTGTCATTCGGATAAACGGTAGTCTGTGTAAGCACGGTGTCCGTCAGCTGGAGACTCTTGCCCTGACAGATGGTGGTATCAATACGCTGCTCGTCCCACAGAATCGTGTTGCGATAGACGATACGTCCCACATATCCGGCGGGATGGGTCACGTGAACAAAGATGCTGTTTCCCGCCGTCTTGGCGGCTCTCATGCGTACCGGATCCAAGACATAGACACGCAGCGAGTCGGACAAAGTCACATTGGCTATCTCCGGACCAGTACACGACCCTTCGGTCAAACGAAGCGTAGCAGGGAAGTTCTTTTTCTGCTTCCAGCGGATGAAACCATTGCCTTTGGCGGAAATATTAGCCGGCTTGAGTTCATACACCTCGGTTGTGTCACTGCATACGTATGTCATACGCGGGATCATCGGCAGGATATTCTCGCAAGTGGACAGCGGTCCCTGATCAAACGGATAGCAATAGACGGTTCCCGAACCGCCGTTCGGATAGACCTTGATACGCGGTGTGAGGGTTTGTGACATCAGTTGCGCCGTTTCTCCCATCTCGTCCAGTTTCTGGTTGATGGCAGCCACGTCCATCTCACGCATCTGGTTCGCTCCGACGGTCAGGCTGATGGTCGGCGTCTTGGAACTGCAGAACGCATACACCTCAAAAGTGATCGAGCTGTTGGCGAACCAATACGCAGAGAGTCCCTGTTTCAAATCATTGACGGTAGAGGAGAACCACATTGTATCCGTCAGTTGCTGTTCCAACGGGAAACTGAACACCTGGGATGTCTGGCGACATTCGCAATAGTGCGCCGGATACCCCGGCAACCAACCGTAACAATCATTAGAAGCCTGCGGCGCGCCCTGCTGGGCGAAGCAAAAGCCTGCTGCCATCAACAGACCAAATACATTCCAAAACCGTTTCATCATCGCTATCTGTTTTTATCGTTATTATATTCCTGTTTACATATGTAAAGGCATAAAAAAAGCGCCTTTGCACTTTGAGGTGCAAAGGTACAAAAAATTTAGGAATACACCAAATTTTTATCAACAAAAATGCCCAAAAATTATATTTTGCACACTGGACTAACCAAATTAGCGGATTTTGTTGCCCAAAATGGTGTATTTAACGCCTCCCCGGAGAATTATCAACTCGCCGTTTATCAGCATCTTGTGTCCGGACGTGCCTTCTTCGTTCACGGTCTCCACATCGGTCGGAATATTACTGCGGTACACATGTCCGCAAAGGAACTGCACCTGAAGTGCAATCACTCCTGCCTCAACCCATTGCGCCTCCTGCTCGGCGGCAAGCATCCGATATGCCGATTCGCCTTCCGGACGATAGCTCCAGTGAATGGACACCACCGGTTCCAATCCATCCACATAGTGGGCGTACAGGTTCTGCTCCGCCCTGTGCAGATCGAGCAGCGTACGGCTGCCTTCGCCGCGGACAAATACCCCCTCCATGCTATTCCATTCATCCGGAGACTCGTAGGAATAAGGCACGTAGCGGCGGATCAAACCATCCGTTACTTTCTCCTCATGCTCGGTATTCAAACCGTGGCAGAAATAAACGGTATCGTAGGTCGCACAGTTATCCACAATCGTCAGATACAGCGTCACAACCGAGTCGCATCCGGCTGCATTCGTCAGCGTAAACGAATACTCTCCTGACGTCCGATAGGTCTCGCCGTGCCACAGATAGGATACACATGCCTCCCGGGTCTCGCTATCGGTAGTGGGATGGTTCACCGTCAAGTGCAGCGTAGCCGTCGAGTCACAGCCCGCGACATTCTGCGTAGAATACGTATAATTACCTGATTCCCTGTACCATTGACCGTTCCATTGTACCGAGTCGCATACAGACCGCGTCTCTTCTCCCGTACTGGGCTGGCTGATCGTCAGATGCAAAATCAATGTCGAATCACAACCGTGACTGTTGGCGCCGGGCATCAGGCGAGAGTAATTACCACTGCTGATATAGGTATCGCCGTACCACGTAAACGCATTACATGCCGTAGCCGTTGTGTCCCCCGTTGTCGGTTTATAAATCGTCAGATGCAATGTAACCGTAGAATCGCAGCCCGCCGCATTCGTCAGCGCGTGCGAATAATCGCCACTGTTCGTGTACGATGCGCCGTACCACGTGAACGACTCGCAGGCTGTTGCCGTCGTATCGCCGGTCGTCGGGTGGTTGATCGTCAGGTGCAGCGTTACGGTCGAGTCGCAGCCTTCCGTACTGGTCAAGGTAAACGGATAGTCGCCGCTCGAGGTATAGTTCTGCCCGTGCCAGTCGAACGACTCGCAGGCTGTTGCCGTCGTATCGCCGGTCAGTTGTCGGGAGATGGTCAGGTGCAACGTTACGGTCGAGTCGCAACCCGCCGCACTGGTCAAGGTAAACGGATAGTCGCCGCTCGAAGTATAGTTCTGACCGTACCAGTGGAACGACTCGCAGGCTGTTGCCGTCGTGTCACCTGTCGTCGGATGAGCGATAGTCAGGTGCAGCGTTACAATCGAGTCGCACCCCGCCGCATTTGTCAGCGTCAATGGATAGTCGCCACTTGCGGTATAGTTCTGCCCGTGCCAGTCGAACGACTCGCAGGCTGTCGCCGTCGTATCGCCTCTGGTCTTGGAAAGAATGGTCAGATGCAGCGTCACGGTCGAGTCGCAACCGTGAACATTCGTCAGCGTCAACGGATAGTTGCCGCTCGCGGTATAGGTCTGTCCGTGCCAGTCGAACGACTCGCAGGCTGTTGCTGTCGTATCGCCGGTGGTCACAGGAAGAACCGTCAAGTTCACATAGTGAACTGTATCCATATAGATACCGCCTACCTCCTTTCCTTGGATGGTATCAGAAGCATAGACGCCGCTCTCTCTATATGACTTACCGTACCAGTCGTAGGGCATGTATGTCTCGCAGAGAGTCCGTTCAAACGTATCCTTCACTTGCAGATGACGGATAGTCAGATCCAACGTAATGAGCGAATCACAACCGTCCACCGTGCTTAAGGAATATGCAGGACCTGTCTTAGAGGATGTATAGGTAGTACCGTTAATCCATGTATAACTGTCGTATGCCGTTACCCGGTCAACGACGTCATAATAGGGATGTCCCACCGTAATGGTTTGTGTCACCACCGAATCGCAGCCGTGAATACTCGTGAAACGGCGCGTATATGTCCCGCTGTCGTATATCGTTGTATCCCCCCATACATAACTGTCGCATTCCGTTATCGCCGGCAGCGTATTATGACTGGACGGATGAATGGTAAGATACAGCGTGACAATGGAGTCACAGCCCGCCACATTCTCAATCGTATCACGATATTCACCCGAGGCGGTATAAGTCTTGCCATGCCAAGTGTACGTATCGCATTCCTCAATATGCTCTTCGCCGGATGAGGAATGCGGGATGGTCAATGACAATGTCGTTATAGTGCGGTTACCGGCGGAATCATATACCGTATCGGCATACACACCCGTTTCGGTATATTTCTTGCCGTTGTATTGAATGCTGTCGCATCTATTCTCCGCATAACTGTCGTAAGTCGTGGTATGAACCGTCAGATGCAGCGTATGGGTAAAATCGCATCCGTTTGCATCGTATCTTTGAATTGGAAAATCTCCGCTTTGCTTGTACGTTGTGCCATACCAGCTGATGCTATCCCATACCACAGCATTCGTATCGCGGTTCTCCGGCTGCGGATACACCGTCAGGCGCAGCGTGCGGATGGAATCACAACCGGCAGCATTGGTAAACGTGATGGGATAATCGCCCGTCGCCGAATACGTTGTACCACGCCATTCGTACGAGCCGCAAGATGTAGCGGTCGTGTCACTGGTGGTCACCAGACATACATGGGGTGCCACATAGATTTTGGCATTCTCATGTGCTATAATCTCAATAATCCGATCGCTTTCCGCTTCCTCGACAGACCATCTCCATGCGATATGACAGGTGTCAAACACCATCTGGGCGTCCAGCGTATCGCCCGTCACCAGCGCCATCGGGATAGGTCCGAACGCCGTATCCGCCACGTATGACACCGTCGCCGGCAGGTTATCCGGGGCAATGCGGATATAGTTACTGCCGCTCTGAACCGTCAGAGTTACAGGGGCTGTAATACGCGTTGCTTTATCCGGAGTGATACCTGCGGCGGGCAGGGCATACATAACGAATGTGCCTGCCGTCAACAGCAGCATCGTCATTAGCATGCGAACACTATGGCTGGTATCTAATCTCATTTACAAATTTACAATTATTTTCTGTGTTTCACCCTGCACCGTATATGTTCCAGGGGGTAAATCGGAGATAGAATATTTGGTGTTGGGTGACGCATTGGGGAAAGTTCTTACTTCCGTTCCAGCTTCGTTTTTAACGGTAATGGTTTGCGCTTTGCTCACCTCTACAAACGGCCGGTTATACTCATCGCATTCCACCTTGATGGTTGCCGCAGGATACACCGGATCTGCTTCTGCCGGAGCATCTGTAGAAATAATCATCTTGTCTTGAGCTCCAGTCCAAAAGAGAAGATAAAGATACCCGTCGCCATCTACATATTTCTCCAACGTATCCAATCTTTCCTTCGTAAGCGTCCATGTTCGGTTTGTAGGAACTTTGTCACTAATGAGCACATGCGGATCGGTTGCAGAAGGCTCATATGAGCATGTATCTCCCAAATAGAGCGGACACGCAGTACGGGTATTTTTCCATTGGAATTTCATATTTCCCCCCTTCCAATGGTTATAATAAAACCTGTAAAATACCTTTCCGTTCTGGTATTTTGTAATCGTTAAATCACTACCGCGTGTTATCAGTTTTGACTTAGTAATACAAGGGGATGCTTTCCATTGGGATGGAGTTACCTTTGTCGCCTCCGAACAGGAAAAGCGGACATAGAGATATTTGTCAACTGCTTTCTTCCACAATTCTGTCAATTCAGATCCGAATAATCCTAACACATGTCCCTCGGCAAAGGGGTCAAACGAATAGGTTGCCAATATATGAGCATCCGCGAAATCCGGGTCGCTTGAGATCGTCATACTGAACACATGCGCTGTAGGCGTAGTAAACTGCAAATCCTCTTTCCAGGAAACAGGCATTGCATAGATTGTGTTATCGTAGGCACTAAGCGCATAAGCGCGATCATAACGCATGATTATAGCATCTCCACGCGGAGGAACGGTCGGAATTTTGGTAATTTTCATTCCTCCCTGAGCTGCACTATAGAATTTGGCAAAAAACATACCTGCCTCATTCGGATAGGTCACCGTATCGTTGATATATTGCCTCATCAAGTCACTGGTCACCTTCCATTTGCCTCCCGGTTGTATCGGATTAGAGGGGCTGTTCGGACCACCATCCATAATGGCGTCATCGGTCGAACTGGTCGGGTCGAAAGTACAGTTGTTTCCAATAGAGAGGATACAAGGTGTGGTACCATACCATTCATATTGAATAGAATCGTATTGCCATTGGACATAGGGTACAATCGCATAACTCTCTTTGTCATTCGCTTCAACGGGAATCGAATCGCCCAAGTGGACAATCTTATCCACCTCGACGCAGGTGGCAAACATACCATCCGGAGCAATGCTCATGGAGCCTGCGGAATGATAGGTCACTTTGATCACTACGTCCACATTGTAATCAATACCCATCCTGACTAACAAATCACGATAGGATTTACCCATCGAGATATAATAGGCGAATTGACCATTCACCCTTGTTGTATCCAAAGGAGGTCTATGCGGTATCGGCATCGTGAGCGTTCCGCCTTTGCAGAACAGCATACAGATAATCGGATCAGAGTAAATACCGCTTGTACAACTGAAATCCATTTCCACTTCCGGAGCAGGATCATTGGAACCGTTCTGCGGAATGAAATACACCGCCAAAGGCAAGTCGAACGTTCTTGCAGAATACCACACGTATTTAGCCGATGTAATTTCCTCCGTATAGTCTTTGCCTATCGGTTTGGCTTTATAACACGTCGATCCGTCTTTCTGCGCATACGCATGTGCGCACATTCCAATAAGGAATGCGCACACACACACTATGTATTGTCTTCGTTTCATACGATTAGAACGCTTCCATTCGGTGAGAAGGAGCCATGTGTTTGGGTACACTGGAAGGTCCTAATTCATACATCAAACGACCTAACAGCTCCCAATTCGTTACTTCCGACTGCGGAACTATATATACTTTCTTTTTCATATCTGTTTATTGTGCTTTTTGTCCGGTTACTGAATAGATTTCTCCGTTACGGATAATGAATACCTTGTCATCAACAATCACCTTGCGGACAGCGTCACCGTTTTCGATGGTCGCCTCCTCGAGTCCCGTAGGCGTCTTGCTGATTACTACACGCAAACCGTAATGGGTATCCAATCCCTTCTCCAAGGTCGCCGTGTAGCCGCCGTATGTCAGGTTCCAGATAGCTCTGCCGTCATACGTCAGATAGAGGATGGTTCCTTCTTTCGGTTGGTTATTCAGGAAGATATCGTACTCTCCTGCTTTCGGAGCAGAGATAGTAAGCGGATAGTCGGCTTTGTTGTTAATCAAAGCGGTGGTATTCATACAGAGTTTCTCTCCGTATCTATCTACCCACATCTGCGCACGAACAGGACTCACACCCGCTTTGGAGAGGTCTTTGAGAATGACATACTTGTCTTCCTTGTCTTCCTCCGCCAATACAATCAGACGATCCGCCGGAGCATAACCAGCCGCAGCAATCTGCACGTCATAACGATCTTGCTTTATTTGCTCAAGGGTACGACGCGGAGCGGCATTCGTTTGCGGTCTGATTGCATCTTGGCCTGTAGCTTGTACAACAGATACATTATTGTTATTGCTATCTACCTGTACAAACACCGCCTTACCTACAACCAGTTTCCTGCCATCCATGTCGTAAGTGCGGTATCCGTCGGCTCCGATAAGACCACCGTCATGCACCTGACATACCGCTGCTCCTGCATTCATTACAGTATGATACATCCTCGGGTTACCGATACCGTTCCATCCGCCGTTGTTTCCGGTAGTAATATCCGTAGCATTCTCTGCTACAGACACTTTTCCGTCATATCGGCTAAGGATAGATGAATCCGTTGCTTTCGTGAAGCGTACGGTCTGGATAGCACGGCTTGCCGAAGCAATCATGTATGCCTTACCCGGATAGAGGATACTGTCTCCGCCGTTCGGTGCCGGATCTTCGACATACTCCCAACATGCAGCTACCGGACCTTGAGCAGCACGCGTAGCACCGTTGTAATAGATAATGTCATATCCGCGACCAAGCGTCAGCGTCTCGCCGTTAATCTGAATCGGGTGACCCGACGATTCTTTCAAATCAACTACAAACGGCACGGTGAATGCATTCCAACGACGATTAGAGGGGTTATTCAGTTTCAGATCGAAGTACATCACATCCGCCTCTATATTTCCTGTAACTTCGCCGGATCCGCTCTGCGCGTGCTCCTGCGCATCATCCGTATCCGTTACTTCGCTGATTGCTTCGATAACAAACGTTTTCGTGCTGAGCGTTTTGCCTTCATCTACGGTCAGTTGGGCGCCGGTTTGGACAGTTGTGGTAGTCACTTCCTCATCGTTAGATATATCTACAGGATCACCTTCAGCCACTACCAAATCCGCATCAATCAACCATTGCGCTGTGTAGGTTAACTGCTCCGCCGGCATCATCGTTGCAGGCATTGCGTTCCATCCTGCGAACTCATAACCCGCACGGGTAACGTTTGCAGCATCCGGAGCGATGATCTGCGCTTCGAATAACACATCTCCGCTGGTATATTCTCCGGCAATCGTACCGCCATTAGCATCCCATGTCAACTCGTAGCTATTACGGGTGTATTGGTACTCGATTACCATCGAGCCATCTGCAGCTATAGCTTGCGTCTGCGTGCTCGGAGCGGTGAAGCCGGTGTAGTTCTTCGTTTCCGGAGTCACATTTGCATCTGTTGTGCCTTGCAGATTTTCGGTCTCATCCGGTGTTTCGGAATAAGAGCGATCCAAGGCTTGCTTGTAATGTTTTACCACATACGGAGTATTCGTATTCGGAGACCACTGTGCAGTATAAGTCGTATTGGCTTTGGGCATGGTGGCAGCAGGAGTAGTGTTCCAACCAGCGAACGTATAACCGGTACGTGTGGGGTCTGTCGGTTTTACAATTGCGGTTCCCCATGATACAGAACCGGAAGTATAGGTGCCTACCAAGGCATCACCGCCGTTCACATTCCAAGTCAAAGCATATCTCTGCGGTATGACTTTGTAAGTATAACCATTGCTATATTCCGGATCTTCAGTAGCATTGTTAATATTCACTTTCTCGTAATCGGTAGCGATAGTAACATTATTACCCGGATCTTTGGAGTAGTAACCGCCGGAAAGGGTCGTTCTATTTGCAGCACTGTTTAAGAAGATAGCAACGTTGGTTGCCGTGGTACTGCCACCTGCCATTACTTTCAGTTTACCACCATTAATATTGGCATATCCATAACTATTACCACGGAACCGCACCGCATAAGCCTTTCGGGTACTGGTACCATGTGATCCTATCAATTCTCCGTCATTGAGCGTCAATCTGGAGTTGCTTCCATACAACATGATTGCACTCGCATAATAGTTGCTATTATTATATGTCGCATGTGCCTGTATTGTACCTCCGTTTACGATAACAGATCCTCCGGTATTATTCACATAAATGGCATTATATGTAGTGTTACTCGTTCCTTCATAGTAAATCTTACCGCCACCTTTCGAGTCATCAACAGTCAACGATACCGCAGAGTTGATGTAGAAGAAATAAGCAGAAGACGTATTAGTTCGTTTTGAAGACAACGTATGTCCATTCAGATCTATAGTCATATTTTTACTAATAGGTCTGGATGTGTTATTAGCATCCGCTGCGTCCTTATACAGTTTGATAGTACAACCTCCTGTGGAATTACTATTAGCGGCATTAAATGCATCTAACCAACTTGAATATGGAGTAACATTACCACCAGTGGTAGTAACCGTAGCCACCAAAGCGTCTTCGTTAAACTGAGCCGTATAGGTTACATTGCCTGTAACGCTTCCGATAACAGGTGACCAACCGTTGAACGTATAGAACTTGGCATTCGCTTCGTCGAACTCACGTGAAGGTGTACCGCTGTATGAAGGGGTCGAACCGTACTGCCATTCCTTGGTGTCAAGTACCGTACCGTCATAGTTCTTAAACGTAACGGTATAACTATTCACGGTTTGCGAATATGTCGCAATATACGATTCCTCTCCATCCACCGGATAAGGCGTAGGATCCCAGCCTGCGAACGTATAGGTATATTGCGCATCTTGTGCCTTGGTCGGGTTTGCACCTTCCCAGGCCGGTGTGTCACCGTGTGTCACTTGGTGCACCTGACTTGCCCCACCGTTTGCCGGATTGAAAGTAATATCGTATTTGCGTACAGTAGGCGTGCTGCTGAAGGTCGCCGTATAGGTCTCCTCTCCTGTAACTGCAACTATCGTCTTATTCCAGCCGGTGAAAGCATAGGAGTTAATGCCTTGTTCTTTCGTCGGGGTTACCGGACATACAGGTGTAGCACCGTACTCTACCTGAATCGTCTGCGATGCGCCGAAACCATCAATGTTCGCAAAGGTGATGTTATACTCGTTCGTTGTCTGAGCGAAGAGTGCCCAGTATTCTGCCGGACCTGTTACAGCAGGTACCGGATCAAGCTTAGCACCGCCATTGGTCAACGACCATCCTGTGAACGAATAACTATATTGTACATTACCCACCTTTTCCGGAATAACCGGAATATCGTTGTTATTCGGGTTATAGAACGGCGTAGAGCCCTCACCGAACTTTCCGGACCATGTGGCGCCATTACCATCCACATTATGGAGCGTAATGGTAAACAGATCGTTCGTATAACTATATTGCGCCGTATAGGTCTCTTTCTGCGTAGCAGCAGGCAAGGTTGCATTGGGTGCATAGTCCACACCTGTACTATTACGCTTCCAACCGGTAAAGGTATAATAACCATCCTTATCACGCGCGCGGGCAGGTGTGCTCAATCCTTTATAAATAGGATGTTCATCCTGCGTTACCGGCTCTTTTTGGAGTTGTGTACCATCGTAGTTAGCGAAGGTGATCATGTAACGCGGCGTAGTGCTGAACTGTGCCGTATAAGTAATAGCACCTGTCACGGTTTCGTTGTCCACACGCATGTTACCTGTCAGGCTGTTGAGCCAGCCGCTGAACGTATAGACATAGTCGTCATCCATCTCTTTGGTCGGCGTAGCGCCATTATAGGAAGTGACAGTACCATATGCCTGACTCTTATCCGTCTCCAGCGTCTCGTCTCCGTTCTTCCATGTGATGGTATAGCGGTTGGTCACACTAGTCCATTGAGCAGTATAGGTCGCTGTACCGGTTACCGCCGCGAATGCCGGACTCCAACCATTAAAGGTATAGGTATATTGCGCTGTAGCATCCTTCCTCGGAGTGTATTCAGGAGTGTCTTCATACGGAACTTCCAGGTACACCGTTTCACCGTTGTACGCATTATTCAGCGTGATGGTATAATTACGCTTAGTCGGTGTGAACACCGGCGTATAGTACATGTCGTTCTCAGCCGTTTCCAGCGTCTCTGTCCAAGCATACTCCGTATTGGTCACACTCGACTTCCATCCGTAGAATGTATAGGTATATCCTGTTGTGATTCCTTTCGTCGGATTGGATGAGATAACCGACTGATCAGGCACGCCCATGTAGTTAACAGATACTACTTTCTTAGTTGACTCGGTCTTCGCCTCATCCATATAGAACGTTACATTACGCTTCACTATTTGCCACTCACCGGCAGTTGTATTATACGAGTAAAAACCTTCATAACCCGCTTTCTGGCATTCAAACACACCCGACGTTGCAGTAGCCACAACTTCCCACCATTCGTAAGGAGCTGCGTCAGTACCCTTGCCTTGCAGAATCAGAATCTTGTCAGCAATAGTCAGATAGGTATGGTTACTTTCGGCAACGCCTTCGAGTTTACCGTTCGTTCCGGTTTGCTGCGTCTTAAGTTGCACATACTCGGACGGCTTCGCATAGACAATATTATCAATTACCGTGAACGGACCATTTACATAACTGCTATGCCATGCATCATTCATATAACCGTAGTCCACACCTGATGTAGCACCGGTAGTACTAACATATGTGCCGTTTTTATTCTTAAGTTGAGCCGGACGTATAACTTTTGTCTTCGATCCTCCTGAAACCCAGTATGACAAAGTGCCCGCTGCCGGGGCTGCATTTTGCAACGAGACTGTGCCGGCATTTTCATTATTCGAGTAAATATTTGCACCACCTGTTTTTGTAGCCGCATCGCCATCGGCCTTATCCGTTGTGTAGAAATTTCCTTTTACCACAATCTTACCACCGTACACATTGATGGCTGCATCCGGAGTGGAACGGCTCGGACGAGTCGCTTTAGGCCAACTCGGAGAGTAATTTACATACTTGGTTGAGTAGTAAGCCTGGTCTGAATCTATGACATAGAACTTAACGGTTTCGTTTTGACTGTCTTTTTGATTAATAACAAACGAAGCCGTCTTGTTGATATTGACCTCAGCACCCGGCAATAATTCCATGGACTGCGTCACCTCTACCTGACCGCCTTCTGACAGATTGATTGTCATATTGCTGGTCAACGGAAGAATATAATCTTTGGAATTCAAAGTTACAGATCCCAATAAAGGCACACCACTAATAGTAAGTGTCAATGCACCCAATTGCGCCTTACTTCCTATCGTCCATATTTGACGGTCCTTGGTAGCATTATACTCCTTTCGAACCCAACTGGACTCATCGTCATCTACAATCTGGAAAAGATAATTATCCGAACTGCTGGTTGGCGTACCAATCAATTTTACATTATCCGTACCGTACGGATCCCCTTTATAACCAATATACATGGAAGTTATTAACTTCGAATTGTAATAATAGGTTGTCGGAACCTCAATATTTTGGATAAAGTATTGACTGCACGGGAAATATTTGAGACTTGAATAATTATCTTTATTGTCGAAAAGAGTTCCTATAGTCGGCAGATCCAATGCCTGGAAAAACTCCCGCACTTCTGCGCCGCCTTTCACTTTGATATCACCTTTGCCAATAACAAAGCCCCATACATACATTTTTGCACCATTATTTAACTGCAAAATAGAGTTTTCTTGCAGTTCCATGCAACCATACGCGCTATTGACATAAGAAGTCGTTGACTCTGCACAATACATTCTGGAACTAACCTCAATTTTTCCATTCACATTCCAATGGACGCCACTTGCCAAAGTAAGGCGAAGATACTCCGCAATAACTTCTGCCGAATAGTGACGGGTAGGTGTTGTCGAAATAGTAGTTTGATTCTCCTTGTAAGGAATCAAAAGGGATGCATTAGAAGGCAGGGTATAATTGCCCGCCGGCAATGTATATGGTTGAGACATTACAATCGTGTACGTACCGGAAGGATTGTCAATGGTATATTGCATAGCAGCCTCCAAGGTAGCATAACCCTTGTTACCGATATAGCATACAAAACGAGCAGGATTCTCCTCAGCAATTACATAGCGATAGCCTTCCGCATATTCTGTCTCACTTTTATCTACCATAAAGATGCTGCACTCCGATGCCACATAGTATGGCAGGTTCGTCGAAGTCGTATAGAAACCACCCTTCAGCACCACATTTGCAGCAGATGCACCACGATCAATAGGTCCAAAGTTCCCCGTACCAACAGCAGCGAACTTACCATTCAGCACCGTTCCTTTTGCACTGCTACCAAGACTAAGCGCATACGCCGCAGTCGTTGTTGCAGTAGCGGAGAACAAGTCATTGTCGGTAGTAAAGTTCTTATTAGAATACATACCATACGCTCCGGTAGCCGTTATTGCTTCCGCTTCGAACTTATTTCCGGATAGAGTCAAGTTAGATGTTCCATCACCATAAACACCATAGGCATCAATACGGCTCTTGACATCAAATGTAGAATTCGTACAATTTACAGTACCACTTGCAAAAAGTCCATACACTTTTTGTGCATAGGTAGTATTGTTTCCCGTCACGGAGAAGGTGGCATCCGAAATAGTAATCGTTTTCGAGGCCGCATTCTGTATACCATACGCTTTTGTATCTCCCACAGCAGAAGCCTTAGCCTGTTTCGCAAGCACAGTATAGGAACCACCATTGATCGTACATGCGCCGTCCAGATGATTTACACCCCAAGCTTCTGTCTCCGATGCCATAACATTACCATTGCACCGTATAATGGTATTAGTACCATTTTCAGCCCAAAAGGCAGCCGCCCTATTACCATTGTTGGCGATTGCTGTCAGTTCACAATCCGTTGCCTCCACAATAGCACGAGAGTAAATTGCGTATGCAGTAGCTGCAACCGATTCACCCTTGATAACGCACTTCGTCAGCGTTGTCGTCTTCCCTGCCGTTCCTGCCACATAGCCGTATGCCGTATGAGCAACACCTTGCGTCTCACCCCACATGGTAGCATTCTTAATGGTACCGTTCGCTATTGTACGAACTCCATAAGCAGCAGAACCACCGGTAGCGATACCATGGAATTCACCTCCGTCCACGCTCAAATCACCATATTGGTGATGCAGACCATACACAGTACCGGACCCTGCAGTTGCTACGTATGAACCACCATCAATCGTAGTACTTGTTGCGTTGGTTTCTGAATTAACAGCCGTAGCGCCTGTCGTTGCAGCCGTAGCATGCACATCCGCATTATTGGCAATCAGCGTTCCAAGGTTGTTCAAACCACGGGCATTACCGGCCACTGTAGCACTGACAGTGATATCAGCACCCATCAGTACGCTGGCTGTCGCACCGGCTGCGATATGCACACCATACGCATCCGAATTAGCCTTGGACACAACCGTACCACCATTCATATTCAAACGACCGGCCTTAGCGTATGCACCATATGCTTGCGTCGTCCTTGCAAGGACATCGATCGTTGTATTGGTGAGTGTTGTTGTACTTCCATTGACATACACACCGCATGCATTGGTACCAGTCTGCGTTTCTGCAGAAATGGTGGCATCCGTGATATTGGCAACACCGGCCGACCATACGCCGTATGCGTTCGTCTTAGCCTGTGCTTCTACCACACCACCATTCATCGTAGCAAAGTCGGTAGATGAAGCCACATAGATAGCCACAGCCTCATTATCCGCCTCGGCAGACACGCGGCCATAACTACCGGCAGTCATAAAGAATATACCGTCATTCGACACATTCACAGCATAAGCTTTGGCACCTGCTGCTGTAGAGGTATTATGGGCGATTATTGTACCACCGTCCAGGGTAATCTTACCGGCAACCGTATAGCGTATTGCACTAACCACACCGTCAAGCGATTTCTCCGCAATAACCTTACCCGCCTTGATAAAACTGCCATCTATGAAACGCACGGTAATATCGGCTGCATCAATCGAGATAGCCGCATTGCCGGTGCTCGTAAGGGTCTTACCATTGATATCAAAGGTGAACGAATTCGTAAACGAGAGCGGCGCCGTAATCGTAACCGGATTCATCAGCCTCAACGTGAAATCACCGGACATACCATTCGCTTTAGTCAGCATTGCGGTCAGCGCACCCGTATTCCCTGCTGCAGGATCTGTCTGGCCGGCAAGAAGAATCTCCGCCTCATAATCCACTATCACTTCGGCAGTTGCTACAATCTGACAACTTGTCTCAGCGCCATAAGGAGTACTTACCGTCACATCTATCGTTGTATTACCTTCGGCATTCGCCTGATATGTAAACGGAATCGTCAAAAGACCGGCAGTATATTGGACACTGCCGAGAGTAAACGTGGCAGCACCGTTTTTATTGCTAAATCCAACCGAGAAATCGCCGGCAACCCAATCACCGATTATATCGGTTACAGGCACTGTCAAAGAATAATTATAGACATTTGTCAGGTTATTTACACTGATCTGCTTATCTCCACTTATCTCACCGAGATTCGCCGACTTGAACACGGCACGAATCGTAGCCGTTCTATCTTTTACAACTTGGTATTGATATGAACGGGTTGTACCGCTCACCGTAGGAGTAAGGGCGGTAACGGCACTGGTAGCCACATTCACCTCTTCCCAGCGAATCAGATTGGCAGCCGTAGTAGATAGCGTAATCTTATCATTCACATACGAGCGATTATCCGTACTACCATCCCATGCCGTTTCCGAAGGCTTCACATCTCCAGAAGTCGGCGAAACGGTATAATCTTTGGATACGGAAGTAAACTTATTGGTAGAGGTATTTACCTTGACATATTGGTAGTTGACCGTATATGAGCCACCTACTGTTTGAGCATACGTAATGGTTGCATTATCATCCTCCTTCCATTTGGCAGTAACCAAACGCTCCGAACTGGTATTACGACCACCATTCAAAGTAAACACTGCGGCTGCTCCATCAGTTTTTATTTTGCAAGTACCACTGGAACCTGCATTACTATTCGAAGGATTAGACACCGTTTCACCTATCGACCACGATGCCCATTGCCATCCGCGAGCTCCCTTTGCCCATCCATAGAAGTCACGGGGAGCGGAACCGCTAGAATTAGAGACTGAAGCACTCTCTGAGTCGCTGGATGCCGCATAAGAGTTATCCGACGAGGGGGCGTTATTGTCCTTGTTGGCATAGACGAGACCTTTGGCCGGCGTCTCAGAGGTAAGGTGAAGAATACCATAACCACTACCCCACGCACTTCCGATGCCGAGGGAGAGCAATACTAATAGCGTTGCCGCGTAACGGAGAAGGTTTAGGCGTCCTCCGCTTCCGCCGTAAATAAGTTTTCTCATTGAATTAAAAATTTTTGTTTCCATATCTTTTTTGTAATTTAAATATTTTCTTATTTCGTTATATTTGAATCGGTCAAGATTGGCCGATGTGGTTTTTGGTTATTGCTTTTCGATATTTTCACCTTTATTACCACGAATGACTTTATGACGGATTTTCACTACCGCAAAATTCAACTCCACTTCCGTCTCTGTTCCTACAGTTTCAAATTGTGCACCAATCACATTCCCG
>CAJOEJ010000013.1:0-31374 GCA_905233375.1 Paludibacteraceae bacterium
CCGCGGTTTGGCAGCGGGTGTTGCCACCGTCAAGATCAGCGCAGCCGCTACGGCAGTATACGCCGCAGCAGAGAACACGTTCACGGTAACCGTATCGTTGAATGACGGTTATGTAAATGTATCTGATCTGTCACTTAAGGTGAACGAGCAGAAAGTTCCTTCCTATGTAACATCTAATGAAGGAGCAGCCGTAAGTTACGAGGCGGTATCCGGTGCTGAGTTTATCGAGATTGACAATGTGAACGGAACTATCACCGGTAAGGCGAAAGGTAACGCAGTTGTCAAGATCATGGTAGCGGCAACCGGCGCTTACGAAGCCGTTGAGAACACGTTCAACGTATCCGTAACGAAGTATGCAGCGACGGTAAGCATCGAGAACCTGAACCTGATGGTAGGCGACCAGATCGTTCCTGAGTTCGAGACCAACGTACCGGGTGGTGTGGCTAATTACTCATTCGTATCGGGTGATGACTGCGTTCAGATTGAAGGCACGACCATCACTTGTATCGCAGCCGGTTCTGCAATTCTCCGGATTTCTATTACCGGCAACGATGCATACGAGATACCGAACGCTAACTTCGCCGTTAACGTGACAGCGCAGCCTGAACCGGAACAGGTTTATGATACCATACGTGAAGGTTTGCAAATCGGAAGATACTACACCATCTGTATGCCGAAGAACATCATTGCCGTACAGGGTGCCACGTTCTGGACGATGAGCAAACGGAATGCAGCGGCTACGTTGGCTTACCTGGAGGAGGAGCAAGCTCCGCTGACAGCAGGTGCTCCGTATATCTTCCTCGCTACGGCTGAAACACTCGAAGTCATCTATGGCGAAGAAACCGCTTTGGCTCCTGTCGAGAACGGTGCGCTCCGAGGTACATTCGATCATATGTATCAAGCTGACTTCAATAGTGTAAGTGCTGCTAACAACAATTCGAATGTATATATGCTGGTTAACAACGTGCTCCGTATAGTAAGCGGCAGCGTATCAGGTAACCACCTCAGCCCCAATCGCGCTTACATATTGGAAGAGGCATTCGAGATTGTAAACGAGGCTCCGCAGTCTGCTCCAGGTCGTCGTGTAATCGGTATGCCGATGCGTCCGAATACTGCTACCGCTTTGGATGAAGAGATGAACTACGATGGCATGAACGTTCAAAAACGAATAATTGACAATCAGTTGTTCATTATTGTCGGAGATCAGATGTATGACGCAACGGGTCACTTGGTGAAATAACCAAGTGCGCCCGTGCGCAATGCACATGTTTATGCAACATATTTAATGTTTGGAATATATGAAAAAGAATAGATACATACAACCAAGTGTTGAAACTGCACCGGTGAAATGCACGATGGTGATGCAAACGGCAAGTAATCCAGCCATCGGCATGGGTACGGATATTAGTGATGCAGAAGGAGATTAAGACCACATGAGTGGATAGTACAAACAGGGTCGTAACGAACGCTTACGACCCTGTTTGTACGTATATGCCTGCTCGGAACAAACCGATGCCAACCAGAACCTTTCCAAGCAATTGACTTTCCGCCGCTGGCGTGCTTGACCCGCGATTGCGAAAACATGGGCAACGTAGTCGGTTATGACGAATTGGCAATCCGAAAATGGTTCAGACGTAAACATTGAAAAAGCCCCTGTCAGGGTGTGGTCAGGGTGTGGTCAGGTCGTTCTCGGGACGTGGTCCCGTAATGGTCGCGTTCAAACCTCGTTCTATATCCGATAAAAGCAGTACCTTTGCACCGTCTTTCTACGTTTTTCTCCGACTTCATCGAGACATTCACGAGAAAACAAACCGGCATTCACCTGACAATAACGACATTTTGCATATGCAAAAATTTGAGTAACATCGACCACCTCCCCTTTTAAGGGGAGGAGGGAACTGCATTTTATTCGGCCAAAAAAACATCCGAATGTTTGCATATATGCAATTTTTGTTACAAAAATTTTCGTACCTTCGGTCCTCCCTGAATAATTCTATGTATTGTACTAATCCTCCGAGTGGGTACTCGTCGGGTACAATACTCGGAGTGCTATCCGAAGCACTCCTTATCCACTATCCACTATTTGAGATTTATCTCAAAGAAGTCCACATCCATCCAGCCGGCATCGTTGAACTTGCGGTTGTCGCGGGTGCAGAAAAGACCTACCTGCGCACCGATCCAATGCCCTTCCACGGCTTGGAAGCGCTCGCCCGCTTTGGTCCAGTTTGTTCCATCGGTGCTCGTGTAATACTGCCCGCGTTGCTTGGCGTCCATCTCCAGCTTGAGATAGCACCATTCATCCGTCACGGGAGCCTCTAACTTGAAGCTGGCTTTCTTGCCCGTCACGATCATACCTGCCTGCTCGGCGCCTTCCATCTTCTTGTCCTTATGCGGCATGAACCGCACTTTTGCCGTTGCGGTGAACGCGGCATAGGGGATTTTTTGTAGCAGCATGTTCGGCATCCAGTCCTCTTCCTCGCGGGGCGCGCTGTATAGTCTCAGGACACCCCGTGCCGCGTCGCAGAAATACCACTGCGGTTGAACCCGTCCGCCAGCCCATTGCCAGTCCAATGCCAGCTCGCCTTGTTCGAACTCGTCCCGGCGGGCGAAGTTGGACCAGGTCCTTTGTGCATTGTCCTTTGTCACATTGTACCTCAAGACAGGTTCCCCCTTATGACCCATCTCAGGCCAGTCGTTCACCCATTGGACGGGCTGCAGGTGTACGATGCGTCCCGCTACGCCGACATCCTGAAAATGGACAAACCAGTCTTCTCCGTCCGGCGTATCGACCCATCCTCCCTGATGAGGACCGTTGACGGTCGTGTTGCCCTGCGCCAAGGTGATCTTCAGTTCGTACGGACCATAGATGTTCCTGCTTCGCTGGACGACCTGCCATCCCGTAGGTACACCGCCGGCAGGGTGCATGAGGTAGTAATAGCCGTTGCGCTTGTACAGTTTGGTTCCCTCGCTCGTCGGGTGCTCTTCGTGTCCGTCAAAGATAATGCGGCTCGGCACTTTCACACTCAGACCGTCGCTGTTCAGCTCCGCCATCAGCAGCACACTCTTCAACCCGAAGCGGCTGCCGGCAACGGCGTGGCTCAGATAGACCCGTCCGTCCTCATCCCACAGCGGACAAGGGTCTATATATCCCTTCGCCTCCATGACCAGAACGGGGTCTTCCCATTCCAGTGGAAAGTTTAAAGTTGAAAGTTTAAAGTTGAAAGGCTTGCTGCGGACGCAGAAGATGCCCCGGTCGGGGTCGCCGTAATAAATCCATATGCGTCCGTCATGCTCGCGGATGGCAGGTGCCCAGACAAAATTACCGGTCACCTTGTCGCCCTCTTTGTATCCGGGCAGCCGATAGCGTATAGCGGCATCCACGATCTCCCAATGGACGAGGTCCTTGGAGGCAAGGATCTGCAACCCCGGTACGTTATTGAACGAGGACGAGGTCATGAGATACGTGTCCCCGACCCGGCACACATCCGGATCCGAATAGTCGTACGGCAAAATAGGATTCGTGAAACCCGGCACGCCTGCGCACACGCACGCCGCCCAAAGACTCAAACTCAATACTACAGAACAAATACGTTTCATACTCATAACATTTACGAGTACAAAATTACAACTTTTTTTTCATATGACCAAATAAACGGAACTTAAAAATCCATATTGGCAGTTTTTTGCACCTTTTTGGAAAATATATCCACTTGCTACGCCTATGTTGCAGACATTTACTCTGCGGGACATCGCAGAGCACTTAACCGAAGGGGTGTAACGAAACGGTATAGCAGAATCATGGTATAGCGGAATACCGACAATAACAAGGCTTTCCCGCTAAAAAATCAAATAAATTTGCATTTTCTTTTGGGAAATCTTCTTATTTTTTGCAAAAAACGATTATTTTCCAAGGAAATCTTCTTATTTTTTGCAAAAAACGATTATTTTCCAAGAAAATCTTGTATAGTTCAAATATTTTTAGTAAATTTGCAGGCGATTTAACTTGGGATAAAATGGCAGAAGAACGAGAAGAGATGGAGAACGTAGATGAAACCGCAGGTGTGAATACCAACGGTGCGGTGGACTACGGCGACGAGAACATTATCCACCTGGACGACATGGAGCATATCCGTCGGCGTCCCGGTATGTATATCGGCAAGTTGGGTGACGGCAGTCACTCGGATGACGGTATATACGTGCTCATCAAGGAGAGTATCGACAACTCCATTGACGAGTACCGGATGGGCGAGGGCAAGGTGATCGAGGTGGAGATAAAGGAAAGCGTACAACGTACAACGGACGACGGGCAAGATACCGAAGAAGTTCCGAAAGACTGCCAGATGGTTCGTGTACGTGACTACGGCCGCGGTATTCCGCTGGGCAAACTGGTCGAGGTAGTGAGCGTGCTGAATACCGGCGGCAAGTACGACAGCAAGGCGTTCAAGAAATCCGTCGGACTGAACGGTGTGGGAACGAAAGCCGTCAACGCGCTATCCAGTTATTTCTCCGTCCAGTCGTTCCGCGAAGGCAAGACGCGCAAGGCGGAGTTCAGTCAGGGCAAGTTGACCAGCGACACCGGCATCATCGACTACAACGGTCCGGAAAAACGCGGAACGATCATCGAGTTCGTTCCCGACAGCAGCAAAGGGTTGTTCGAGAACTACCGTTTCCGGGACGATTATATCGAGGAGCTGCTGCGCAACTATGCCTACCTCAATATCGGTCTGACGCTGGTCTATACGAGTCAGAATGCCGGCGCCAAGAGTCAGAAGTTCGTGAGCAAGAACGGCTTGCTCGACCTGCTGACAGAGAATATGACGGTGGATCCGCTCTATCCGATCATCCACCTCAAAGGCGAAGATATAGAAATTGCATTAACCCATACCGACCAGTCGAACGACGAGTATTTCTCATTCGTCAACGGTCAGCATACTATTCAGGGCGGTACACATCAGGCGGCATACCGCGAAGCAATCGGCAGAACGATCAAGGAGTTCTTTAACAAGAACCAGGAGCTGGTGGATATCCGTAACGGCGTAGTCGGCGCTATTGCGATCAACGTGGAGGAGCCGGTGTTCGAGAGCCAGACGAAAGTGAAGTTGGGTTCGAAAGACATGAGTCCGAACGGCGGCGTGAGTGTCAACAAGTTCGTCAATGATTTTGTCAAGCAGCAGTTGGACAATTTCCTGCACAAGAATCCGCAGATAGCGGAGATCATGCTGCAGAAGATCCAGGACAGCGAGAAAGAGCGCAAGGCGATCGCCGGTGTGACCAAAGCGGCACGCGAGCGTGCGAAAAAGAACCTGGTCAACAACCCGAAACTGCGCGACTGCCAGATTCACCTGAACGACCCCAAACCGGTCAAGAGCGCGAAAGATGCGGACGATGATCTGCGTCTGGAGAGCTGTATCTTCATCACGGAGGGTTTGTCGGCATCGGGCTCCATCACCAAGAGCCGCGACGTGCGTACTCAGGCGGTGTTCTCGCTGCGAGGCAAACCGCTCAACTGCTTTGGACTGAGCAAGTCGGTGGTGTACGAGAACGAAGAGTTCAACTGCCTCCAGTCGGCGCTCAACATAGAGGACGGTCTGGACGAGTTGCGCTACAACAAAGTGATCATCGCTACCGATGCCGATGTCGATGGTATGCACATCCGTTTGCTCATGCTGACTTTCTTCCTGCAGTTCTTCCCGGATCTGGTCAAGAAAGGGCACGTCTATATACTCCAGACGCCGTTGTTCCGCGTCAAGGACAAAAACCAAATCGTCTATTGCTACTCGGAGGAAGAACGCCAGAAAGCCCTCCGCAAGATCAAGAACGCCGAGATCACCCGGTTCAAAGGTCTGGGAGAGATCTCGCCCGACGAGTTCAAAGGTTTCATCGGCAAGGAGATCCGTCTGGACCAGGTGACCTTGCGCAAAGAGGACAACGTCAAGGAGTTACTGGCATACTACATGGGAAAGAACACCTCTGACAGGCAGCAGTTCATCATTGACAACCTTGTCATCGAGGAAGACAGGGTGGAGGAGTTTGAATGATTGGTTATTCTTAGCCCCATAGGGGCACGATTATTTGACGATGTCAAATTTTGGTAATTGGTTTATGATACCTCTCTTTCTGTTCATAGTACTGGTAGTGGTCGTTATCGTGCTCTTTGAGATACGTGAACGGCAACGGGCGAAGAAACCGTCAGACGACAACGGGGTCACACCTTCGTCCGACAGACCTGAAGGTTGTTGCGGGGAGCACCTGGTATGCGAGAAAGAGAGCCTTTTACAGACGAACGCAACGCCGGAGTACTACGATGACGAGGAGCTGGATACGTTAGCAGGCATCGCGCCGGAGCAATACACCCCGGAACAGGAGGATGCCATCCGGACTGTTTTTGCGACCTTGCAGGAACGCGATGTGCCGGGCTGGTGTCGCAGTCTCCAGTTACGCAATATAGCCCTGCCGGCGGATGTACGGGAGGAGGCACTGCTGATCGTACGCGAACAACGAAATACAAGAAAAGAATAATGGATACACTTATTACCGTTATCGGCGGCGCGAATGTGGATCTGTCCGCCACGCTGAATGATGCGTTTATTGCTGCGGATTCGAACCCCGGACATATCGAAGTGGGGTACGGCGGTGTGGCACGCAACATCGCCCATAACCTGTCCTTGTTAGGCGCGCGCTCCCAATTGCTGACAGTATTTGGCGGAGACTTGTTCGGCGGACTGCTGCACGATCATTGCAAGCAGCAAGGCATCGACATCCATCTGTCCGAACGCGAGTCCAAAAGCCGTACGGGGCTCTATCTATGCATCAACAACCACGGCGGAGAGATGATCGCGGCGGTGTCCGACACCGAAGTGATTCGTGCTATCACGCCGGAGTGGCTCGCCAAACGAAGCGGTGAGATCAGCCTGTCAGATTTCGTGGTAGCTGACACCAATATCGGCGAAGACGCCATCCGCTGGCTGATGGAGAACGTGACGGCTCCGCTGCTGATAGACGGCGTTAGTTCGACCAAGGCGCACCGGGTGGTCAACGCCTTGCGCAAGAGCAAGTTACCGTACCTTCATTCGCTCAAGCTGAATCTGAAAGAAGCGCTCGCCGTGACTCAGACCTCCACTTATGCCGACGCCGCCCAGCGCCTGTTGGACGCAGGTGTGGCACACGTCTATATCACGCTGAGCAGCGAAGGCGTCTATTGCCGCACAGCTGCCGAAGAGTGGTTGTTCCCTGCCCTGCCCGGCGAAATCATCAATACCACCGGCGCAGGAGACGCATTCCTTGCCGGAGTCGTCTATGCCCACAGCAAAGGAATCGATTTCCCCCAGACGGCGCAATACGGTCTGATGGCGGCACGCGCCACGCTCATGAGCCTCAAAGCCGTTAATCCCGACATAGCGAATATACTATTATAATGTATTATGTTTTAATGTATTATGTATTAATGATTTAATGTTTTAAGGATGAATCCATACTTATCGATATCGCCGGAGGTGCAGGAAGCACTGAACGCAGGCAAACCGGTAGTGGCGTTGGAGTCCACTATCATCAGTCACGGCATGCCCTATCCTCAGAACGTCGAGACGGCATTGCAGGTAGAGCAGACGCTCCGCGACAACGGCGCCGTCCCCGCTACAATCGCCATCATCGGCGGCAAACTGAAAGCGGGTTGTACGCCCGAGGAAATCGAGTATTTGGGCAAGAAAGGTCCGTCAGTCATCAAAGCCTCCCGCCGTGATCTGCCGGTACTGATCGCTCGCGGTGAAGACGGCGCTACGACGGTGACCACGACCATGATCATCGCCGCCATGGCAGGTATTCATGTGTTTGCCACGGGCGGTATAGGCGGCGTACACCGCGGCGCCCAACAGACCTTCGACATCTCCGCCGACCTGGAGGAACTGGCACAGACGCCGGTCATGGTCATCTGCGCAGGAGCCAAGTCCATCCTCGATTTGGGGCTGACGCTGGAGTATTTAGAGACCAAGGGCGTGCCCGTCATCGGGTTCGGAACGGATGAGTTACCCGCTTTCTACACGCGTCACAGCGGTTTTGGAGTGGACTACCGCATCGACACGCCGGAAGAATTAGCGGCGACTTTCAAAGCCAAGTTAGCATGCGGGCTGAAAGGCGGAATGCTCGTCACTAACCCTATTCCCGAGGAGTACTCGATGCCGAAAGAAGTGATCGACTGCGCCATCGAACATGCTATCCACGATATGGAGGAGGCAGGTATTCACGGCAAAGCATGCACGCCGTTCCTGCTGGCGAAAGTGAAAGACCTCACCGGCGGCGAGAGTCTGGCATCCAACATCCAACTGGTCTTGAACAATGCCCGCCTTGCAGCACAAACCGCCAAGGCGATGAATAAGTATTAACTAATAATTCCTATCACCATGAAGCGTATTCATTATTCCTTATTTGTTCTTCTCTGTGCCGTCACGTTGACAGCCTGTCAGAACCAACCGAAACACATCGTTTCCGTGACGACCGAAGCTATCCCTGTCGATGAATCGGCGGACGGCATCCAGGACGGAGCGTATCTGGCGCATCTGGAACCCGTCAAAGCGCAGTTGGAGCAGGAGATGAACGAGCCCTTGGGGTATGCTCCGGAAGCGTTATGGGTGGGTGCTCCCGAGTGTCCGATGCTGAACTGGGCGAGCGATGCGCTCTGGGAAGCCGCCAAACAAGCCTATGACGGACAGGTGGATTTTGCGGTGGTGAACATGGGTGGTATGCGCTGCTCGTGGCCTGCAGGACCCATCTCGCGCGGCAATGTATTCGAACTGATGCCTTTTGACAACAGACTGGTCGTTCTGACGCTCAGCGGAAAAGACGTACTGGATCTGTGTCAGGCATTCGCCGACTACGGCGGGCAGGGAGTTGCCGGACTGCGGATGACGGCAGTGGACGGCAAACTGGGCGACGTGACCATCGGCGGCAAGGCGGTGAACCCCAAGGCATCGTACCACATCGCCACCAGCGACTACCTCTCCGGAGGAGCCGACCATATGGAGCCACTGAAGAACTATACCGAATACTGGAACAGCGAACTGCTGATCCGTGAGTTGTATATAGAAGCCGTACGGCAGCAAGACACTATACGTGCTGCGATAGACGGCAGAATGAATCTGTTGTAACAGTCAGTTCGGTATCCCCACCGAACCATACCGGCAAGTTGTGCTCCACATGACCTACCGGTGCATTGAACAGAACGGGGTAGTCGTAGTCAGCGACTGCCTCTTTTATTGTCTGATAAACAGTTCCGTTCATGAGCGGGTCGTTCTCGCAGTCGGTGAATTGTCCGACCACAAGACCGCTGAGGTGCGCGAGCACGCCGCTCATCTTCAGGTTTCGCATCATCCGGTCAATATGGTAATGGCGCTCGCCGATATCTTCGATGAGCAGAATCGGGAACGGGTAAGGTATCCTGGAGAGTCCCCAAGGCGTACCCTGCAGACCGTAGAGAACCGACAGGTTTCCTCCGATAACAGGCGCACATGCTTTGCCGGGGCGGTTGAGCGGATGGGGTTCCAAGACGTAGTCAAGGGGCTTGTCCTGAAGGGCGTTTCGCAAGGCATTGAGCGGTTCGCTATCCTCGGGCAATTCGGCTATATGTTTGCACATGATGCCGTGGAGAGTCGGGCAGCCATGAATGGCTGCTGCCTGATGTAGCGCCGTTATGTCGCTGAATCCGAGTACGGGCTTGGTGACAGGCGGCACGCGGTCGATGATACGCTGCAGTCCGTATCCGCCCCGGGCACAGAGAATGATATCGACAGACGGATCACGGAGAGCAATGACGAGGTCCTCCAGACGCTCGTCATCGGTAGCAGCGAAACGTCCCCAACGCGTACGCGCGTACGCGCCCTCGCTAACCATATATCCCCACGCGCGCAGGCGTGATGCAGCTCCGTCGATATAAGACGGATCGATCGCTCCAGAGGGTGATATAATGCGGATGTGTTTCAATGAAATTCAGAATTTAGAATTTAGAATTTTGAATTTTGAAGGCGCCGTTAATTGTCAGCTATACATGGTTCCTTCGATCCAGTTGACAAAACGCTTGGGCAGAATACGGTCGAGGAGACAGAACACCCGATAGATGAATCCGCCGACATACTGGGGACGGGGACTACGGCAGGTAGCGATATGATAGAACAACTTCGCCATCTGGACAGGCTGCATGCCTGCCCGCTCGTCTTTCTCCATCGAGTTGACCGCTTTTGCCGCATGGGTATAGACCTCTTCTCCGGCAGCGGACTTGCGCCGTGCATCGGTGAAACCGGTGCTTACATCGCCGGGCATCATGACCGAAACGGATATCCCGAACTCGCGCACCTCGTTCGCCAACGCCAACGCCAGGGCGTTTATCGCCGCTTTGGAAGCCGAATAGAACGACTGGTACGGCACGGCGAGTACAGCAGCCACGGAGGATGTATAGATGATGCGTCCGAAACCCTGCTGACGGAGTCGGGGTAAGACGGCTTGCGTGAAACGGACAGCGCCCAGAAAGTTCACATCCATCTGACGGGCTGCGTCCTGCATGCCGGTGAACTCCACCGGTCCGGAGATGCCGAAACCGGCATTGGAGATGACCACATCGATTGTATCGGTTTGCCGGAGCACGGCGTCAATGGCAGCTTTCGTACTCTCTTCGGAGGTCACGTCGCAAGTGACATGGATAATTTCTCCCTTTGCACCTTGTACTTTGTCTCCTTGTACATCCCTTCGGCTTAATTCAAAAACACGCCAGCCCCGCTCAGCAAAGAGCGAGGCTGTTGCTTTTCCTATTCCCGAGCTACCGCCGGATATGACTAATGTTTTCATAACGACATTTCAGGTGCTCCTTCGCGGAGGACACGTGCGATGATTTCTACCGCCTCGTCAATGACCGGCTCGGTATGGGTAGCCATCAGCGTGGTACGCAGCAGGCATTCGCCTTCCACACACGCGGGTGCAATAACGGGGTTCACATAGACGCCTTCCTCGAACATCTTCTTACCAAAATAGAGCGTATCGAGCGTCTTGTACGTGAAGATCGGCACGATAGGTGTCGGCGCTTCGATGATCTTAACGCCCGAAGCAATCAGTTGTTTCTGGAAATACTTGGCTATATTCATCAGTCGTGCCGGACGCTCCGGATCCGCGATCAGCTGGTGTAACGCCTCGAGGGCAGTAGCCGCCGAGCAGGGCGTGATCGATGCGGAGAAGATGAACGGACGGCTGACGTGACGCAGCCAGTCGGCTACGCGGTGGCTGGTCAGCATACATCCGCCGATAGAAGCGAGCGATTTGGAGAAGGTGAGCATGGTGATGTCCACCTTGTCGGTCAAACCGAAATGCGCCGCCGTACCGCGCCCGCCGGGACCCAGTACACCGAATCCGTGTGCATCATCGACCATCACGCGGGCACCGTATTTCTCCGCCAGCGCACAAATCTCCGGCAGCTTGCATATGTCACCGCGCATGGAGAAGACGCCGTCGGTGATGATGAGCTTGCCTGCATTCTCAGGAATGGACTTGAGCTGGCGCTCCAGATCCTCCATATCGGAGTGACGGTAACGCAGCACCTTGGCGTAACTGAGACGGCATGCATCGTAGATAGAAGCATGGTTCTCCCGGTCGTTGAGGATATAATCGTCCTTCCCGCAGATGGCAGAGATGATTGCGAGGTTCGTCTGGAAACCCGTTGAGACGGTCATACACTCTTCGTAGCCCGTGAACGCGGCTATCTCTCTCTCCAACTGCAAATGGAGATCGAGTGTACCGTTCAGGAACCGACTACCGCTTACTCCCGTACCGTATTTGTCCAGTGCGGCATGTCCGGCGGCAATAACCGCCTCGTTCTCCGTAAAGCCGAGGTAGTTATTGCTTCCCAACATGATCACGCGATGGTTCTCCATCTTCACCACAGGGGCTTGACGGCTCTCCAACTCGTGGAAATAAGGATAGATTCCTAATTGGCGTACCACCTTGAGGGTCTCAAAATGATCGCATTTTTCGAAAAGATCCATAAAGTTAATTTACGATTTACAGATTTACGATTTACGATTGATTTTCGATTGAGTTCAATTGTACAATTTATTAAATCGTCAATAACTCGTACCTCGTCAATCGTCCAATCGTCAATTAGAGAACGTTCAGTTCTTTGAGGATGGCAGTCGTCTTGCGTACAGCTGCTTCACTCTCGTGCAGTTTGGCACGCTCGGCATCGCTGATGTTGAGTTCCAGGATCTTCTCAATACCGTTTTTACCAATGATACAGGGAACACCGATGGTGATATCCTTCATGCCATACTCGCCTTCGAGCGCTGCGGAGCAAGGAATCATCTTCTTCTGATCCTTGATGATAGCCTCTGCTACGGATGCAGCAGCTGCACCCGGCGCCATCCAAGCGCTTGTACCGAGCAGACCGGTCAGCGTTGCACCACCTACCATCGTGCTCTTAACCACGTTCTCCAGCTCTTCTTCGCTCAGGAACTCCGATACGTTGATGCCTTTGTAGGTCGTGTAGCTGGTCAACGGAATCATGGTCGTGTCGCCGTGACCACCGATTACGAAACCGTCCACGTCGTTGGCGTTGCACTTCAAAGCCTGGCTGAGGAAGTATTTCAGACGTGCGCTGTCGAGGGCTCCACCCATACCGATGACGCGGTTGCGCGGCAGACCGAGCGCATGAAGCGTCAGATAAGCCATCGTATCCATCGGGTTCGAAACGACTACGAGAATAGCGTTCGGGCTGTATTTGAGCACCTGGTCACAAACGGATTTAACAATACCTGCGTTCACGCCAATGAGCTCCTCGCGGGTCATACCCGGTTTACGGGGCAGACCGGAAGTGATAATAACGACATCCGAACCGGCAGTACGGCTATAGTCATTCGTCACACCCTCCACTACGGTATCAAAGCCCATGAGCTGGGCTGTTTGCATAATGTCCATCGCTTTGCCCTCGGCAAAACCCTCTTTGATATCAATAAGACATACTTCGTTGGCTACCTCGTTTACTGCCAACACATTTGCGCACGTAGCACCTACGTTACCTGCGCCCACTACAGTTACTTTACTCATAATTGTATAGCTTTAAGATTATATTAATTTCAAATTAGCGTGCAAAGTTACGATTTTTTTTTCATATACGCAAGCGCGCGCGTATTTTTTTCATATTTTTCTACATTCTGTTAAGCCAATGTGCCAAATATTCCTGTTCCGGCTGTCCGGGAGTAGGAAGAAGTTCGATGATTGGTGATTGTTGATTGGTGATTGTTGATTGGTGATTGTTGATTGGTGATTTCAGGAGTCCTAACGCTGCCAGATCCATGATGGTCGAGTAGCCGGAGCGGGCGATGATGCGTTTGGCTTGGCTCATTGCTTCCACCAGTTCGCGGTCATCCAAATAGGGCACGGTTGTTATGTTCGCCCGCTTAAAACGCATGTTGGGTCGGTTCATCAGTCCCTGCACGATGAGTACCCGTTCGTCCGAACCCTGATAGCGGGCAATGATCTCTTGCTCCAACAGCGTCCGATGTGGCTCTAAACCACTCAATATAGCGACTACAGACCATTTATCCATTTGGTCATTTCCCATTTGGTCATTTGTTGCAAAGCGACTCAACGGACCGATGTATTCAACAGTTGAAAGAAGTTGAAAGTTAAAAGTTGAAAGAAGTTGAAAGTGGGAAGTTGAAAGTTTTACGTGGCTCAGTTCACCGGCAAGCGAGTGCCCGAAGTCTTCGTAGTCGGGAACCCAGACGGCATGATAATGGCGACAGACGCGGGCGTGCAAACGCTCGGCTACGGGTTCCAGCCATTTCCACGGCTTGGGAAACATGATATGCAACTGGTGAGTCATGTAGATGCACTCCGTTTGACCGGAGTACAAGCCGAACCTGTTGTCGGACACGACGCGGTCGATGTGTTCTTCGCGCAAGACAGCCTGAAGCATCGCGTGGTCCTGTAGCGACCAGCGGATGAGTTTAGGAATTGCCTTTATCATCGCCCATACCTGGCTCTTGCCGCTGCTGTAACGCAGTTGTAACGGAGCCAGATAGACGTATCGGAGTTTTGGAAAATGCTTTCGCAGGAGTGTCAGGCTGTCTCCGTCACCGCCCAGAATGACCTCGTGCCCTTCCTCAAGGAAACGCTGTACGAGCGGTACACAACGGCTGGCGTGTCCCAGCCCCCAGTTCAACGGAGCAACAAGGTATTTACTCATTTATGCGCTGATGATGATGTCAAAGCCTTTTTCTATGAGCGGGGCGGCGATACGTTCCATCTCGGCACGAGGGATCTTCTGCAGATTCTCTTCGGGTGTCTTGCGGTCGATGACGTACATCATGATCTGCTTGGGATGCAGTATCTCTACGGCTTGGTACCACGCCGTCAGCTCTTTGTCTCGGGTATTGTCCAGGATTTGTCCGTCATGTTCTCCTCTCAGGAAGCAGGTCTGCAGGGTGAAATCTCCGTCAAACTGCGCCAGCCACTCCATGATCTGCGCCACGGTCAGTCTTTTGTTGCCCGGCAGGTCTATAAGTCGCATCATCTCGTCCGTGGCGGCGTCAAGTTTGAGAATACGGTTATCGCACAGGCGCAAGGCTTGTACCACATCGGGACGCCCCAATTGGGTGGAATTGGACAGAACGGACACCTTCGCACCGGGGCAGTAGGTGTCCCGCAAGGCACACGTGTCCTGTATGATGCCTAAGAAATCCGGATGGAGGGTCGGTTCGCCGTTTCCGCTGAAAGTGATGACGTCTATGGAGTTGAAAGCGGAGAGTTGAGAGTTGGGCGAAGTCGGAGAGTTGAGCGTTGAAAGACTTTTCTCCAAGGCGGCGCGCACCTCTTCGCGTGTGGGCAGAACAGGGTGCGACACCGGCTCATTCCATCCGCACTCGCAGTAAACGCAGTTGAACGTACACAGTTTATGCTCCAGCGGCATCAGTTCAACGCCGAGACTTGTGCCCAAACGGCGGCTCTTGATGGGACCATATATGATGCTTTGGAAAAGCATAGTTGTTATTGATAGTTAAAAGTTGAGAGTTGAGAGTTGAGAGTTGAAAGTTGAAAGTTGAAAGAAGTCGTCTAGTTGGTAGTTTAAAGTTGAAAGTTTACAAACTGATTACTCTGTTTCCTAACAGCTTACAAATCTCGTTGCGTGCGTTGAGCAGTTCGGGCTGGTGGGCGACCAGTTGTAACTGCAGATTCACGTCCCCAGCCGCCTGTGCCTGTTTGAGTTGCTGATCCAGCAGGTCTATCTGCATGTTGATGACGGTCAGTTTGATTTCGTACAGCAGTACGGTCAGCAGTTCGCCCAGCCGGTTCTCGATGTCCGTCTCGGCGTAGCGGTATTTGTCCGCTATCATGTCGATGGCAAGCGCGCTCACCTGCGGGTCGGGGTGGAACTTAAAGAAGTGCTCCGCCTGAAAACCGGGTTCCTTGCCATGCGCCTTGAACTCGTCGATGATGGTCCGATAAACGGGCGAAGGCGGCTCAATACCGTCGCTCTCCAGGTTGGTAATGATGATCTCGCCGATGGTGTACGTCTGCCCTTCCACATCTATCAGCCGTTCGCCGTAACGGATCATCAGTTGGATCAAGTTATAGTAGTTCGCTTCCAGCCCGCTGCGTTGTTGGGGAGCATAGGGGGCTGCGGGTGGCAAGGGATCTTCCTGCGGAGCGTCAGACGAATCCTCCGCGGGTCTCTCCGTTGCCTTTTGTTCCTCTGCTTTCTCTTTGGCTTTGCTGCGCTCTTCGGCTTTCTTGCGGCGCAGGTTGATCACCTCGTTGGTCAGCACTTGTTCGGACATATGGAGCCGTTCGGCGCAGTCTTTGATATAGACTTGCCGGGTGATGATATCCGGGATGAGCGAGATGGAAGCGGTGATGTCTTTGATCAGTTCCGCCCGTTTGAACGGGTCGTCACCGGCTTCTTCGCTCAGCAGCGCCGACTTGAAGCGGATGAAATCCGTCTGGTGTTCCCCTATATAGCGCATAAACTCCGTCGAGTCGTGGTTCTGCGCATAGCTGTCGGGATCTTCTCCGTCCGGCAGGAGAACCACTTTGACGGCAAAACCCTCTTCGAGGAACATGTCAATACCTCTCAGCGCGGCATGTATACCTGCCGCATCGCCGTCATAGAGGACGGTGATATTGGAGGTGAAGCGCTGGATGAGACGAATCTGCGGCTTGGTGAGGGCTGTACCGCCACTCGCCACCACGTTCTCGATGCCCGACTGATGCATGGAGATGACATCCATCTGTCCCTCTACGAGGTAGCACCTGTCCGCACGGGCAATGGATTGCTTCGCCTGGAAGAGACCGTACAGCTCGTTCGTCTTGGAGTAGATGAGCGAATCGGGCGAATTGACATACTTGCCCACGTTCTCTTTCTTCTTGAGAATACGTCCGGCGAACGCCACGGGCTTGCCGCTGACCGTGAAGATGGGAAACATAACGCGGTCGCGGAAACGGTCGTACAGTCTTCCGTCCTCGCTCCTGCCCACCACGCCGACACCGATCTTCGTATCGACGTTATTGGTGATGAACTCCTCTTTGAAACCGTTCTTGCACAGCGCCTGCGCCAAGGGATTTCCTTTCTCGGGCGAGTAGCCCAGCTGGAACTTACGGATGATATCGTCCCTCAGCCCCCTTTCGCGGAAGTAGCCCAAGCCGATGGCTTGTCCTTCGGGCGTCTCCCATAACTGCTGCTGGAACCATTTGTTGGCGAAATCATTGACGACGAACATCGACTCGCGGTTGTCCTGCCGTTGCTGTTCTTCCGCCGTCATCTCGCGTTCCTCCACCTCGATGTGGTATTTCTTGCCCAACTGCTTGATTGCCTCCACGAACGAACACTGCTCGATGTCCATGATGAACTTGACGGCATGCCCGCTTGCTCCGCAGCCGAAACACTTGTATATTCCTTTGGAGGGGCTGACGGTGAACGAACCTGTCTTCTCGTGATGGAAAGGACAGAGTCCGATGAGGTTCGCTCCGCGTTTGCGCAGCGTCACATAGTCGGCCACCACCTCTTCGATCTTGGCGGCGGAGTAGATTCGCTCTATGGTCTCACGGGGAATCAAGGGAATTTATAATTTGACGATTTACAATGTATAATTTTTCAGTCTTCGTACCATAGGTACGCACCTATTTTTATTTCCCATTGGTCGAGCCTTCCGCGGGCGTGGTTTCCGTTGGTGAAGTCGGGGTTCTTGTAGGGCACGATCAGACCGAAGTCATACCCGCCGCGCAGGAAATATCGTCTGTACTGGAAGCCGGCTCCTACTCCCCAGGTCACATTGACGCGTTTGAGCAGTTCGTCCGCCGTTTCGGTGGCATAGCGGTTAACGGTGGTGGTCGTGACGGCATCCGTCATCTCATTGCGCAGGAAGTCCGTCTTGTTCCATCCTATACCGCACTGGATGGTAGGACCGGTAAAGAGGATGAGGTAGGTCTCTTTCGCCACCTCGAACTTGTACTGCCAATCCACAAACACCTCCGCCTGGTGATAGAGGACCTGCGAACGCTGGGAGAACGAGGTGTTCTTCTTCGCCCACTTGGTCGCTGCCGCGCCGAAGGTGTAGTTCATTCCGATGGACGCGCCGAACCCGGCAGCGATGCTGGCGTCATAGACCAAGCCGACCTTGAATCCTTTCAACTTGGTCGTATGCAGCGTGTCTTTGGAGGTCGTGCTGTTCAAGCGTAACTCCGGCTGCGCCCAACCGATCTGCAAACCGAATCCCTGCTTCGGTAACTCTTTTGCCCGGACGCTGACTGCCAGGCAAAGGATAGCTACAAATAAAAAATATCGTTTCATAGGCATTTATTATCAATTTTTTACAATCGTCCGAAAGACATCGTTGGCATTCAAGGGACGCTGGTCGTCCGCCCAGAAGAACAATCCCAGTTTCTCTCCGCCGTAGGGTATCTGGTCCATAGGATAGAGGACACCCGTTGTCTCTTTGGTGAAGCGTATATGGTGTATCTTGCGGTTCTCGACATAGATGCGGATAAAACTGCTCTCGGTCGTATTGAGTCCCACAAAGTCGCCGTCCGACTCTTTTGGAAAATAGACGGTAAGCGCGTTTCCGCTCATGTCTATCGTCTTCACTTCGCCTTCGACCATAGTCATGGTCATCTCCTTGCCGCTCATCTGGTTGAAATAGCCCAAGGTATCTTCCATGACGCACAATGCCGTACCGCTTCCGAACGCATGTTCAACCGTTCCGTTGACGATATAGACGATGATGCTGTCCGCTGACATCTGCTGGTTCTCGCTCCAGCATATGGGGTTGATATACAGGTGCATGGTCGAGTCCGAGCTCCAATAGACCATCGAGTCGCACACCATCTGCGCATCGTTGCGCCATACCCGCACGCCGTAGTACGCCCGTACGAGCCGGTAGGTGGAATCCGTCAAGGCGCTGTCCGTATAATGCTGCTCCTCGGTAAAGAGCGTGTCGGCATGGATATAAGTTATGTGCGCCGTGTCCGACCAGTCTTCCATCAGGGCGCTGTCGGTAGCGTACCCGCGGCTGTTCTCCTCCCACATCTGCCCGTATTCGCCGTAGAGCGTCACGTGCTGCGCCGAGTCGGTCATCTCCATGTTGCCCAACACCTCGCCAAAACCGATTCGTTTGTCGTAATAGATGGTGTCGCCGGTCATGAACCGTCCCTCCTGATGATGGACGACCGACCGGTCCAGCAGCATCGACTGCTCCGTATGGGTGTTGTACCATCCGCGGGACGAATGGATATCCGTCTCCTGCTCGTAGATGATATCCGTCGGACTGACGATGCCGGCTATCTTGGTCTCCGTGTTGTACAGCATGGTGTCGGAGGTGAGGGTGAACTTGGGGTTCTCCAGCCGTACCTCTTTGCTGAACACCGCCTCTTTGGAGTCGGGACGATAGCTGCCACGTACCGAGGTGAGCGTGTTGAGCGAGTCGCGCACCGTGCCGCCCGTGTAGTAATAGGCGATGCCTGCAGCGCGGTCGTAGTTGAGGCTGTCGGTGGTCAACACTGTCGGGTTCTCCTCCGCCTTGCCGTGGATGAGCCGCACGTGCCTGCGGAGTCGCGCCATCTTCGTGTTGCCGTCGTAGAAGAGCTTGTCTCCGAAGCCCAACAGGGTGTCGCCTTGTACCAGACGCACATGTCCGAACGCATCGAGCGAGTTCCGTCCTTCGTAGAAATAGGCGCTGTCGCAATACATCAGCGCTTCCTCGTGGCGGAAGAGCACGTTGCCGTTCAGTATCTGTGCATGCGCGATGCGTTGTTCGTCGTAACTTAGCGTCTCCGACCGCTCCAGATAGACCATGGTCTGAGCATGGATGCTCCAAGTACAATGTACAATGTACAATGTACAAAGCACCCTAAGAGTCTTGCACAAACGCATAAGTTTGTACGGATTTTTATGTTTGGCACAAAATCCCATCAACCCTTTGTAAATTGTAATTTGTACATTGTATATTCATCAATGTATCCACCCGGGGTACTCGAACTCGCAGCCCTGCCATTCTGGTGATATCCGGATATAGGTCGTCTTCTGCTTTTTGATGATCCAGTCATGGATAAAATCCTCGCTCATCTTGGCTTCAAGCATCGCCTTGACGGCCTGAAAGTCATCGGTGAGGTTGGCGCGGTGGACGTCTGTTTTTTTCTTGACCCTCACGATGGCGCATACCTCGCGGTTCTTGAGGGGATCCATCATGACGAAGGGCCGGGAGACGTCCCCCTCGTTGAGCGCGTATATCTGTTTGGCGATCTCGGGTGCCAGATCCTGGTACTCGAACCGGCTGCTGTTCGTGTTGGGGTTGAGCATGAGTCCGCCGTTCATGACGGTGTTTTTGTCCTGGGAGAACATCACCACCGCCTGCTCGAACTGAATACTGTCGGAGGCGACGAGCTGCCGGATGCTGTCGAGGCGCTGCAACGCGTTCACCTTGTCGGTCGCACTGATACGGGGACGAAGAAGTATATGACGGCAGTTGATACGCTCGCCTTTCTTCTCGATGAGCTGAATGATATGATATCCGTATTCGGTCTGCACGATGCGGGATACACGTTTGGGGTCATTCAGGTTGAACGCCACCTCGGCGAACTCGGGCACGAGCTGTCCCTTTCCGACAAAGCCCAGTTCACCGCCTCGTTTGGCGCTCTCGGTGTCCTCCGAGTAGAGGCGGGCGAGCATGCTGAAATCAGTACTGCCGCTCTGCACACGCTCGGTGAACTCACGCAGCCGTTGTTTGACGCGCTCCGTCTCCTCCACCGGTACGGGCGGTTCGAAAGACAGGATCTGCACCTCCACCTGGGCGGGCATCAGCGGCAGCGAGTCGAGCGGAAGGGTGTTGTAATAACGGCGTATATCCGCCGGAGTCGGTTTGATCCCTTCCGTCAGTTTGGCTTGCATCTGCTGGATGATCATCTGGTTGCGGACGGTGGTCATCATCTCCTCGCGGATCTCGCTGCTGGTCTTGCGGAAATATTCCTCCATCTTCTCTTTGGATCCGATCTGGTTGATGTAGTAGTTCAGACGCATATCGACCTGATGGCTGACGGAGGACTCATTGGCTTCGACCGAGTCGAGGGACGCCTGATGGAGAAACAGTTTCTGAATCGCCATCTGCTCGGGGATATAACAATACGGGTCGCCGGGAATGGGTGTTCCTTCGTACTGCGCCCGTAGGCGTTCCTCCTCCACTTCGCTGCGGAGGATAGCTTCGTCACCGACCACCCAGATCACCTCGTCTATCACCCCTGCGCTCTGCGCGTGAGCTGTGGAATATGGAAAAAAGAAGAAGGAAAGGACGGTCAGCCCTAACCATGTGCTGTATTTGCTATAATGTCTCATATCTTAATTCTTGCTTCTCCTCTCTATTGGAGGAACTTGATTTTCCGCTCCCGGACGGCTTCGTTATATAGTCGTTCGCGTTCTCGCTGGATGAACTCGACCTGCCGTTCACTGAGTACCATTTTCTCTATCTTCGGACGTGCGACCTCAATGGGCATACGCGCCCCCATGAGGTACTTGTCCGTGACCTGGAGGATATAGGTCTTGAGCGTGTCGGATATCTCTATCTGGTTTTTGTTTTTGAGTGCCGTCTCGAGTTCTTTGCGTTCGACCGGCATGTGCGTCATCAGGTCGGAGGAGGTCAACCAGCGGTCGTTGAACAGGTCGTAGCCCGTTGCGTTCTGGTAGGCGTATTTCTCGATGTTGTCCAGCGCCTCTTTGCTCATCCACTGACGCAGTTTGGCGATGTTGGGCGCATCATTGGGCACGACCACCAGGATCCCTTTGACAATACTCTCGTCCAGAACAAAGCGTTCGGGCATCGTCTCATAGACCTGCATCACCGTCGAATCGGGAACGGTCTTGGACATCCGCCGCTCTATCAGGTGCTCTTCGTATGCCTGCAGGTACAGCGCACGGCGGTATTCCTCCACCATCCGCTCTATGTCCTCCTGGGCGGAGGACGACTGGCTGCCCACCGCATTGTCGTACATCAGGATATCCTTCGCCCACTGGCTGATGAACTGCTGGGTGACGCGCAGGCTGTCCTCGCTGCTCAGCCCCACCGTCAACGCATCCAGCGTCGAACGGTAGATATAATGCCCGTTCAACTCGACGGCCGCGCCTTCCTGCTGCTTTTTCTCGAACACCACGCATGAGCACATTAACAGCCCGCATAGCAGAATATAAATATATCGCGTCATAACTTCCTTATCCTCCACTCGTTGGGATAGAGGTTATTGAGCCTGTTTCCCACGTTCTTGGCGAATCCCAATGGCACGCCTTCGTAGGTCAGCAGTTGCATTCCCATCGGCAGGTCAGGTATCATCAACGCCTCGGTACGGAGGTACGCCAGCGCCTGCTCGAGGGTGAGCGCCACGTTGGGGAACGCCTCTTTGCGCAGGTCCTTGAGCATGCTCAGACTGTGCTGCGGTGCCATCCCTTTGCCGCGCTCCTCACCCAGACCAAAACCGGTGGAGATACAGGTCAGCTGGGTGGAGAGGAAATCGATCAGTTCCTTGTACTGCACCGGATAAGCGGTCGCAAAGCGGTCCGTATAACGTATAGCCCACGCCTCGGGATGTTGCAGCCATCCGCGCATCATCTCCGTTTGCGCCGGTCGGTCGGGAATCCGGCGGGACTCGGTCTTGGGCTTGATCTTGACCGTCTGAACGGGCTCGTTGTCCAGTTTGCGGAGCACGCACAGGTAGAAACCCTCGCCGCGCACTTTGTGCGGATAGAAATGATACCCCATCGTGCTCTCGGTTACTCCCCATGAGGGTTCGTAGTCGAGCGGCATAATCTCGGCGCCGAGCGTATCTGCCACCCATTCCACGTTCTTCTCGTTCTCCTCCTCGTTGAAAGTACAGGTCGAGTAGATGAGGATACCTCCGGGCTTGAGGGCATCCCATACGTCCATCAGGATACTGCGTTGCCGCTCGGCACACAGCTTGACCGCCCGTGGCGACCACTCGCTCCGGGCCTGCTCGTCCTTGCGGAACATCCCTTCGCCCGAACAGGGGGCGTCGATGACCAAACAGTCGAACAGGTGACGGCAGCGCTCGCCGTATTCGGCAGGCGTGTTATGGGTGACGACCGTGTTGCCGTTGCCCCATTTCTGGATGTTCTCGCTGAGGACGAACACGCGCTGACGAACCACCTCGTTGCTCAGCAGCAGACCCTCCGAGCCCAAATACTCGCTGATGAGGGTGGACTTGCCGCCCGGCGCGGCACACAGATCCAACACGATGGAAGACGGGTCCACATACTGCTCCAGCGCTTGCTGGAGGAACATCGAACTCGCCTCCTGAACATAATAACACCCCGCATGGAAGAGCGGGTCGAGGGTGAAGACGGGGCGCTCGGACAGATAATACCCGTCCACATGCCACGGAACTTCGTCCACATCGCAGTCAAAGGTCAGCACATCCAGCTTCGAATTGAGCCGAATACTGGTAACGGGCTCCGTCTCAAGAGCCCTCAACAGCAATTCCGCTTCGTTGCCCAATTGCTGACGCATACTATCTATAAATTCAACCGGTAGCATAAATCGGCTGCAAATTTACTACAAAAATTTGAAATATGCAAATATTCGGGTGTTTTTTGCCAAATAAAATGTAGTTTTGGGTTCTGCCAATATCTTTAGAACCAATTATTGCATGGGCTGCCCTTGTACCGTAAAGACCTGGTCTTCCCGCTGGATATACACCACGCCTTCTTTGAGCACTTTGGTGCCTTGTACCTGGTTATTCTGTGCCCCTTCCACGTTGGTGGGCGTATCGGCATCCACGGTGTACCACACGCCTGCATGGTCTCTGTTCGCCCATGCGCACTGCCAGCGTTTGCCTTCCGGAGCTGCCACCATCGGCGCGTCTGTCGGGTTGCAGTCGTAACCGAGTTTGAGGAATAACTGACCGTTCGTACCTTGGATCAACGCGGTATAGTAGTTGTCGCCCTCTGCGCCGCTTCCTGCCCAGTCCTGAACGATGACAGACTCGCTATGCACACCTACGGCACGGCGTGCCTGGATGAACGCCTGGCACTCGGTCTTGTAGTTATGCCAATAGGGGTAGAACACGCACGGTACACCCGGCATGGATAGCAGGTAAGCCAGCGCCTGATGCGCCTGACGGTCGTCGATGGTATTGGCATGATAGTTCAGGCTCTTGCCTTCCTCGTGGAACGAATCGTGGTTGTCGAGGAATGTAACGGCGTATTTCTTATACGGACCGTAGATGAGCGTGTAGCCGTTGTTCTTGAGGTTCTGCAGTTTGTACTCCCGGATCGCCGCGTCGTAGATCGTGAACTTGCCCGGGAAATCGAATACGTAGGTGTGGTAGTTCGCGTCCTGCAGGTAACCCAACTGCTTGTCTATATCGCCGTCAAAGAGCTCTGCCACCGAGAAATACGGGGCGCTGGCGTTGTTGTAGTCATAGAGGTGCGAACCGTGAATACCTTTCATGAAATCATAGCGGAATCCGTCATAACCTATACTGTCACGCATCCAGGTAAGGAAAGCACGGCTCATCTCGCGCACTTCTTTTTTCTTGTGCGCCCAGTCGCGGGAGTACATGCAGTTGAACTCCGATTCCGCCCACCAGGTCTCACCGCCTTTGTAGCTGACCTTCATCTCATCTTCCTCGTTATCGGTGTTGTCGCTGTAGCCGCAGCTGTTGCCATACACATCTTTCTTGCCGTAGAACATCTCGTCGCCTTTGCAGATCCATGTGTAGTCCGGGTTGAACTGACCGTACTGACCGAAGTCAAACGTGCCCCAAGTACACCAGTTGTAGTTCGGACCGCTATACTCGTCCGGGTGGCTGGCGCTGGAATGGTTGAGCACAATGTCCGCTATCACCTTTGCTCCGCCTTGGTGGAGGTTGTCGATGAGATTGCGCAGGTCTTGTGCGGATCCCCAGGGCGAATGACCTTCGGTATTGCCGGATGCCTGTCCCTGCTTGCTGTAGTTAACCGGCAGGTAACCCGTGAAATCGGCGGTCTCCTGAGACGGAGCCAGCCATACGAGGTCGAAGTTAGCCGCTATCTCTGCCGCTTCCGTATTCAGTGCGCTCCACTTGACATCACCGAAAGCCGTGTATTCCGTGTCGGTGTTGCCCACATGCGCCCAATAGAACGCCTGCAGCATGATATCGGGATTGTTGTCTTTCACCGGCGTATCGTACAGCGTCGCCTGTTTGGGGTTGTCCGGATAGTTCACCGTCAGACTCATCGTGGCGGTGTCAAGGGCAAAGATGTACTCGCCGCCAATAGTGGTGACGAGTGCGCAGTTGGCGTTGTTATCGCTACCGAACGTCCAACCGGTATGGTTCGCCTGCGTCATCATGCCGCTGTTGCCATACCAGGTGTCATAGCCCTGGAGCTTGAAGACGTACTCCTTGGCTGCCTGCAGGCTGACGGTGGCATAGATAGTATTGGCATCACCTCCCGCCACTGTGTCGAACGCCTGCCCTTCCCAGTTATCGAAATCGCCCTTGACAAACCAATGGTACTCCGGTTCGGGTTCAGGTTCAGGCGTTTGGTTTTCTCCTATCCAGAAGTAACCGCCGAACGAAGCCCATTCGCCTTTGTAGGTCTCTTGGAAATAGATATCCTTCTGTTCTCCGGCATGGGCAGCATCGATGGTGTACTGCGTGCCTAAACCGTCGGGATACCATGCCACAGCGGCATCATCCACCACTTTGACCACCTTGATCTGCAGACCCTCTGCAAAATCGCTTGTCAGCAAGTACTCGGATTCAGAACCTTCGTTAAGGGCAAACATGAAAGAATCGGTCACGTTGGCTACATCCCAGTTCATTATATCGGTGATCAGATAGAAACCGTTCTCCAAACGGTTCGGTTCGGGTTCAGGTTGCGGTTCTTCGCCTTTGCGGTAGAGCACAATTGCACAGCCGTTGTCGGCACTCTGCGGAACGAAGATATATCCGTCATCGGCAATGCTTGACAGACCGCTTGAATAAGCCGCTGAATAATGCGGGGCGTTAAGCAGGGCTGCGCTACCCCATACGCCGTCAGCCCACATGGAAGCATCATTGATAACCGCCATGTACGAAGGACCGTTCCAATGTGCCGGCAGCGCTGCTGACCACAGGTTTGCCTGTTCGGTCGGCTGCATCTCAACCACTTCGGACCAGCACTCGTTACCGATAACGAGCATCATGGCCGGTTCGCTCCACCCGGTGGTGGAATTGTCAAAATACATGGTTCCTCCGCCGAAAGACCAAGTCTCCGCCTGTACCATGATTGCAATACATGTCACGATGGACAAAAAGATTGTTTTTTTCATGTAGTATATGTTTTTAATAAGATATTTGCCTTATATCTCTCACCTCTTGACTACTTGCCCTTGTACATTGTACTTTGTCCCTTTGTATATCAAATAGAGAACGCCGTTCTCAATGACCTTTGTAGCTTGTACTTTGTCACTTTGTACATTCCCAACGCCTTCCTGCGTATCCTGCGAGGCGATCTCGGACCAGAGGGCTTTGAGCGGATAGCCCGAATAATCGAACCATGTCGTATTGGAGATGACGTTCCCATCTTCCCACCAGGTCGTACCCGAACCGCTGTATTTCTCCGCCCAGCACGTCCGGATCCACGAGCCGTTGACCTGCTGGTCCACAAAAACGGGATCCCAGTACATATATCCGATGATGTTCGTGTCGGACGCCAGCGCCTCATGAAGCTGCTTCATGAATGCCGCCTGCCCGTCTTCTGTCGCCTCGTTATACGACCCGTTGAGATGGAGCTGCCCCTCGTAGTCACCGCCGTTGCGACCGGCAGGGCGGTACGGCGTCCATGAGTAACCCGTCTCCATGATCATGACGGGTTTGCTGAACGCACTCTCCATCGCCTGTGCCCACGTGAGCATGCCGGCAGGCGTATTGTCGGCGGAGTTCTGCACGGACGCCCAATAGGGGTAATAGGAACCGCCCACGATATCGAACCTGCCGCCGTTATCGGCAAGCGTCCGGAAGAACCACCGGCAAGCGTCTATCTCACCGTCATGACCGTAGCTGTGATGCAGGATTACCTGCGTCGCCGGGCAGACGGCTTTGACGGCATCGTAGGCGCGGTTGTAGAGCTGAACCGCCTGCGCGATGTTGTCCATATATCCGCCATACGGCACGGCCGTTCCGTCGGTAGTCTGGAAAAGCATACCCATGTTCGTCTCGTTTCCCACGGACACATACGCCGGCGGCGTGCCTTGCGCGGACAGACGCGTCATATACCGATAGACGTAGGCGTACACCGAGTCACAGAGCGCCTCATGGGTCGTAGCCTCCGACCACCCGGCAGGAATCATCTGCATGCCCGCATGAGACCAGTAGTCCGACAGGTTGAACGTCAGGCAGACAGCCATGTTATGCTCCCGGGCGCGCTGCGCCAGAGACAGGATATCGTCCGGACCTGCATACGGATAGCCCGCAGGATGCGCTGGGGTCATGACAGGCGTGCGATAGGTGGTCGAACCATCCTTGACAGCCGTTCCAGGGGCGTTGTACAGACGCAGACGGACGAGGTTGACGCCATAGGATTCGAGGATATCGAACACGTCGCCCGGCGTTCCGTCATGATAGCGGAAGACCGCGCCCCAGTCTTCCACATAGGTCACCATACTGAGATCTGCCCCGCGCAGGAACGATCCCGTCTCCGGCACGTCTGTGGAAGTGCTGTCCGGCTCAAAAGCCATTCCCTCTATCTTCACATTTCTCAGACCGATATACTTGCTGTCCTTCACCTCGGCATAGTCATGCCAGGGCAGAATACGGACATGCAGAGTCTCGCCCGCAGGAATCGTAAGCGTCGGCGTCAGACTCACATGTTCTATCACGCGGGAGGGCATGTTACGCTTCTCGGCAATGGTCGTCACGTTCGTAAAATCCGCTCCAAAACCGGTGTTGATATGGTAGCACATAGTACTGGTTCCATCCGCGGCTATCTCCATGGCGATACGCGTGATACGGATATCCATCGCTTCGGGAGCGGTAACAGCGAAATCGAGGTAACGGTTGGCGTTCTCGTCTATCTCGCCGGCAGGCCACGGAGTACGCGCACTGCCGTCCGCCGAGTTATGGAAACGCGCCAGGACGATCGTCGTCGAATCGCCGTCCACGAAGTAGTTCTTGGAGGCGTTATAATCGATACATGCCATCCGGCTCATCGTGAAAGCGGCACTGACCGGTCCTTCCACGACCGGATCGGGTACAGGCTTGGCGTGGATGGACCAGAATGCGCTGACCGCCGCACCGCCGTCCAGCGAGACAGCATTGGCGCTCACGGGGACAGCAATCACCTGTCCGCCCGTGGTCGCATAGACCGTGTCAAGCTGCTCGCCGCCGGTCGTGTAGTTCGCACGCACATAGACCTTTTGGAACATCGAACCGCCTTCGTACGAAGCCTGCGCCGTAGATGCGTACTGCGCCTTATCGAACGATATCTGCAGGTTCGCCGTAGCCCTCAGAGCAACCGTGCCGCTCTTGGGCTCCAGACCGTAGCCGGTCAGCAGGAACTCCTTGTTCTGCGCTACGCCGCAATAGGTCTCCCCTATCTCAATGGCATTCGGGTTCGCGGTGATGTCGGTCGGAATATGGATATACTCCGCCAATATACCGGCGCTCTTGAGCGAATCCGCCGCTGCACGGGCTATCAGGTTTCCGCCCATGGCATTTGTATGCGTCTTGTCCCCTGCGCAGAACAGCAGGCTCAGGCACTGTGTCTCGCCGTATTCCGTATAGATGCGGCGGGTTGCTTCCGTCATGTCGATGAACGGCACGTTCTTCTCCGCCGCCACCACCTTCATCGCCTTCACGTAACTCATCGCCGAATCGCCGGCAGGAAGGCTCTGGTTCTCATACAGCACGCCGTTCTCGATCTTACTGAACTTGTCGCCGAGGTCGTGCTTTCCGTTCCGTTTGATATCATTGCCTTGGAAATAGGCGCGGCAGATCGGTCCTACCAGCACTGGGTTCACGCCTAACGCACGCGCTTCGTCAATGAACGCACGCAGCATGTCGCGATAGGTCGTCTGCGGATTCGTTCCGCGCGCATCCGTCGGCGCAGGAAGGCTGTGCTCCGCACAGTAAGCCGCGTACTCGAGGTTGTCCATTCCGTAGGTGACCGTTCCTTCGTCGTTATGCGCAAACTGGATCAGAAGGTAGTCGCCGGCATGCATCTGGCTCTTGACAGCGGGCCAGTAAGCGGCGCCGGTGTAGAATCCGCGGGTGTCGGCTCCGGACTTACCGCGGTTATTGACGGTCACAAACGCCGGATCGAAGAACGAACCGAGGTACATGCCCCAGCCGCGTTTGTCCGTTGTATTCTCATCGTACTCCGCCATGGTGGAGTCTCCGATTGTGTGAACTTTGACAGCACCCTGCATCATCGGCAGGCTGAGCAGCACAGCCGCGAAAAGCGAGATGAATTTTTTCATGTCGATCTGTTTGTGGTTAAACGATTTTGTTATCACGCTGCAAAGTTACTGCTTTTTATTCAATTATGCAAATATATTACGCAAAAATGTACTTTTTTATGCAGTACAGCGTGTTTATGGCACAAAATACGCCCAAATCGCTAATCAAACCGGCTTTTTTCTGCGGATTTCATGTAAAAACACTAAAATTTCGCTAATTAAGTACTTTTTGTTTGGCGGTTTCAAATATTTTTTGTACCTTTGCACCGCAACTAGTACTATTGCGATAAATTTAGACAAAAACAAACAAAACCCCTTTAAGTACCAAGTGACCAAGTACAAAGTACAAAGTACAAAGTACAAAAGAGGATAGAGGCGGCGGATGACATCCGCCTGAAATACAAAGAAGAGGTATATAATGCCGGATACTATCCGGCGGGAATGGACGGATAGGGCAAAGGAAAACATAAAGCCGCCTCCCAGGCGGGACAATGAACGAAAAGGATTTATAGTGTACAATATACTGATATGATAACTATAGAAAAATACATAAAAAAACCTTTTGAATGATTTAGAGCTGCGCTCCTTGTGTCAATTGCTGCTAAAAGTTCTCAAAAGTAAACTTCCAGCACTTTTTATCATCAATTCCCACAACTCTGCGAGTTAAATCATTCTTAGCCACAAGGGCAACGATTATTTCTTAGCCACAACGATTATTTCCAAAGACATAAACATGAAAAACAATTTCGTTTCAAATCATATACTCTGAATAGTCACAAGAAACTATATTTTAATGCACTTAACTAATAATAGTGCAACAGTAGTACACCGCAACCTTAAATTATACCGCATATGGAACTTCCTTTTGCCGAATCGTGGAAAATCAAGATGGTGGAGCCGATACGCAAATCCACCCGTCAGGAGCGCGAGCAATGGCTTCGCGCGGCGAAGAACAATGTCTTCATGCTTCGTTCCGAACAAGTGTATATCGATCTGCTGACCGATTCCGGTACGGGCTCGATGTCTGACCGTCAATGGGCGGCGATGATGACAGGCGACGAGAGTTACTCGGGCGCACGCTCGTTCTTCGAGTTCAAAGAGGTGGTAACGGCTCTCACAGGCTTCAACTACGTCATCCCGACGCATCAGGGTCGCGCAGCGGAGAACGTGCTATTTTCCTACCTTGTCAAACCCGGTCAGGTCATTCCGGGTAATGCCCATTTCGACACCACCAAAGGTCATATCGAGGCGCGCAAAGCGATTGCGATCGATGTGACCTGCGACGAAGCCAAAGACACCCAACTCGAAGCGCCGTTCAAGGGGAATGTGTCGCTGGAGAAACTGGAGAAAGTGCTTCGCGAGAACCAAGGAAACGTGCCGTTTATGGTACTCACCGTCACGAACAACACCGTCGGCGGTCAACCCGTCTCTATGGCGAATATCAAGGCAACCTGCAAGTTATGCCATCAATACGGCGTAGCGGTCAACATGGACTCGGCGCGCTTTGCGGAGAATGCCTATTTCATCAAAACCCGCGAACCGGGCTATCAGGACAAGAGCATCAAAGAGATTGCGAAAGAGATGTTCTCGTATGTCGATTCGATGACCATGTCCGCCAAGAAAGACGGTCTGGTGAACATGGGAGGTTTCATCGCTACGAACAAAGCCGAATGGTACGAAGGGTGCAAGCAGTTCTGCATCCCGTTCGAAGGCTTCCTGACGTACGGCGGTATGAACGGGCGTGATATGGCGGCATTGGCGGTCGGGCTGATGGAAAACACCGAGTTTGACATGCTCGACACACGTATCCGACAGGTGCAATACCTCGCAGCCAAACTGGATGAGTACGGAATCCCCTATCAGCGGCCTGCCGGCGGACACGCTATCTTTGTGGATGCGGACAGGGTACTGACCCATATCCCGAAAGAAGAGTTTCCTGCGCAGACACTGACCTGCGAGTTGTATCTGGAAGCAGGAATCCGTGCGTGCGAGATAGGCTATATCCTCGCCGACCGTGACCCTGTGACACGCGAGAACCGGTTCGGAGGACTGGATTTCGTGCGTCTGTGCATCCCGCGACGCGTCTATACCAATAATCACATGGATGTCATCGCAGCAGCCCTCAAGAATGTCTATGACCGCCGCGAGAGCATCACACGTGGTCTTAAAATCACCAAAGAAGCGCCGCTGATGCGGCACTTCACGGTGGAACTGGAACGCCTGTAAGGCATGCTTCTCCTTATTCCTTATATATTTATATATTAGGGGTCACTGAAAAAAAAGAAAAAAACACATAAAACCCTGATTATTGATTTTGATTATTGCATAATCCATCAGTCTTTGTTCAACTGATTCATCAATAAATAAATTTATCATGACTCACTCGAACAAATCCTTGATCTCTGACGAGATGAAATCAATAATCAGACAT
>CAJOEJ010000013.1:31433-83629 GCA_905233375.1 Paludibacteraceae bacterium
CCTGAAATACAAAGAAGAGGTATATAATGCCGGATACTATCCGGCGGGAATGGACGAAGCCAATTAATGTACAAAGTGACAAGGTACAATGTACAAAGGACGGAAAAATCGCTCTTCGGGGCGATTTTTTTGTTGGGCGGAGGGGGATTTGTGGAATAATTGACGAAAATAGAGGAAAAATCATGTGTGCGCGGGGTCGCGCTTGCGTATGTGAAAGAAATTTCGTACCTTTGTGCCCGATAATAATTTTTATATTTAGAAAAAAACACATAAAACCCTGATTATTGATTTTGATTATTGCATAATCTATCAGTCTTTGTTCAACTGATTCATCAATAAATAAATTTATCATGACTCACTCGAACAAATCCTTGATCTCTGACGAGATGAAATCAATAATCAGACATTGACCAAGTACCAAGTGACCAAGTACCAAGTGACAAAGTACCAAGTGACCAAGTACAAAGGACCAAGGACCAAGTGACCAAGTACAAAGTACCAAGTACCAAGTGACCAAGTACCAAGTGACCAAGTACCAAGTGACCAAGTGACCAAGTACAAAGTACCAAGTACCAAGTACCAAGTACCAAGTACAAAGGGAATTAGAAAAACACATAAAAAACAAGTTAAAGTACAAAGGAACAATTTAAGTACCAAGTGACCAAGTACCAAGTACCAAGTGACCAAGTACCAAGTACCAAGTGACAAAGTACCAAGTGACCAAGTACAAAGTACAAAGGACCAAGTGACCAAGTACCAAGTACAAAGTACAAAGGGATAAAGTACAAGGTACAAAGGAGGATGAATGGGGGAAGAAATAGGAAGAAAAAACAACTAATTAAAATATATTTGTATCATGAAAAAATCACGAATGACTGTGAAGTCTGACAGAGATCGGAGTATGGCACGATTTTTGTTGGTAAAAAGAGAGGCTGTTGCCGATGGTTCTTGTTCAGCAGGTTCTTATGCTGAGATTAGGGCGACAGTAGGTCAATGTCCCGGTAATGACCCGGTAATGACCCGGTAATAACCCGGTAATCACCCCGTAATCACCCCCTTCTGTGTCGAGTTTGGCAGTACATTGCCATGACTCTTTTGGTACTCGCTATAGGAGTTGGTAATGCATGGGGAGATACAGAAACAATTTTTTATTTATCAACAAAATCGTCAGGAGAGGCTCTTGCTGTAGCGCATGGTGGTTCAACGACAATATCTACAAGCGATTATTTGTCAGATTTGACAGGTGCCACTTCTGTTACTTTAAAAAATAAGCGTTCTGGTAGTGGAAGTCAGAATATGGTAGCTACTGATAATAAAGAATATCACCTAACTTTTACGCATAATGACTTGTGTATAATAATTGAATTAACAAGTAAATTAGCAGCGGGAGATGAAATTTCGCTAACAGGAGGTTCGAATAATAAAATTTGTTTTACAGACTCTGAAAGCCGTAGCACTTCTGATTATGCTACGACATCAAATTCTTTTGTTATTCCCGAGAATCATAATTTAGTAGGGAAACAGACTCTCTACATATGGAGAAATTCAGGTAATACGTATATTAAAACTTTGACCATTACTCGTACTTCTTCTGGCGGAGGAGGCGGAGGAGATAAGGACTATACAGTAACGGCAGCAACGAGTACGGGAGATAATAGTCTCGGAACAGTTGTAGCCGGGGCTTCGTCGTTGGATGCAACAGAAACGACAACTATTACTGCAACTCCGGCAACGGGTTATCAGGTTACCCATTGGGAAGTAAGCGGTACTGACGCAAGTATAAGTCCGAGCGGCGCAAGCAATGCAACCTCGACGACCTTAACGATGGGAACGGCAGATGCAACCGTTACCGTAACATTTGGTCCTAAGTCTTATACCATCACTTTGGATAACCAATCGGCAACTGAAGCAGGTACAGAAAATGTTACTGCTACGTATAATGCCAATAGCAACCTCACTTCTTCCATTACCTGCCCGACAAAGACGGATAAAGTATTTGCCGGATATTTCACGGCAGCAAATGGTGGTGGGGTACAATTAATTGATGCTGCCGGAAACTGGATAGCCAGTGCAGGTGGCGGAAGTACCTATCTTGATGGCAGCAAGAATTGGAAGAAAGATGGTGACCTCACACTTTATGCTTGTTGGATGGAATATTGTCCGGGAATGGATATGGCAGCACAAGCGATTAGTTTGGGATCCGGCGAGCATAAAACATGGACAGGACTTACTACGAATAAGATTTTATATTCAGTAGCAGGTAATACCACATTTGATGATTCTTCTGATGCATCAGATGCTTATGATGGTTTGAAGTTTAAAAATAGCGGAGACTATTTATTGTTCTTGGTACAAGCCAATAGTTCATTGAAATTATATTTTGGTTATACTGACACTAAACCAAAAATTTCTATCAATGGAGGTGCTGAGTCGGATATTAATGTAGCGAGTACAAAAAGTAAAACTCCTAATCAAGACGTTGATTTCGGCACAGAGACATATGACCGTTTGGTTAAAGTTCGTACGGTGACAAGTAATGCTGTAGTATTGCAGAAAATTGAGATGATAGCTCCGGCTTCTTCTGATTGTGAGGCTTACGAGTTCCATTATGGACCGGAGATAGGCGAATGGGAGACGGCATGCTTCACGCAAGTAGGAGAGACCGATGAATGGAGAATCACGGATTTTGCTATCCCATCTACACCGAATTATTATGTGGGACATCATGCTGATGGCGGTTGGAATGACGGTTGGTCTGCTACCAAGTCTTGGACAGATACTTATTCGGATGGTAACGGCGCGATGGTTCTGCTTCCGGGCACCTCGGCTGTAGGACAAGCAACCGGCGCAACGGGTACGCTGATTATTTGGAGCAATAGCGGCGACAAGAACAAATACGTCGGATTCAAGCCGGATGGGTATGGAATCAGTTATGGCGGAAACAGTTATGCTTTTGCAGCCATGGAAACGGCTAATGAATGGGAGACGGGCGTTGTGACGCTGCCGGATGTAAGCACCGAATATACGATGGGTCTGGCAACGGCTACGGAAGGGACGTATGTTGCTTGTGCGCATTCCGCAGATGCTGAGGCTATCAGCAATATGGGCGTGACGAATGTAGGCAACGGCAAGAAGAAGATTTATCTTGTTCCCGGCAGTTTTGATGTGGGGAATGTTGAAGAGAAATATGCAGTATATGATGTAACGAATAATGCGTTTGATACGGACTTCATGACCGATTCAGACGGAGATGGCGTATATGAAGGATATGTTGGAAGCACCTGTACTTCTATCGTTCTCTGCCGTATGAGCGATGTGGCAACTGTAGCAGATTTGGAGTCGAAGAATTGGGACGGTGCCCGTTGGAATCAGACAGGAAATATTGCCATTAGCGGTACTTTAGCAATGAAATACACTATCACATCGCTGAATGGAAATGAATGTGCGTACAGCGAAGAGAATGTTCATCCGGCAACGGGTCAGAAGGGTGTATTCCGTATGTGGGACAACAGCGGTTCGCAGAACTGGTATGTGAGCTTCGTTCCGTATTACACGCTATCGTATGATGGAAACGGCGGAACGGGTTCGATGGATGGAACCCAACGCAGTTCCGAGTCCTCGACGTTGACGGTAACGGTTGCAGCAAACGGTTTCACGGCTCCGGCGGGTCGTGCGTTCGCAGGATGGGCTATCTCGCAGGAGCATGCCGATGCAGGAACGGTGGATTATGCGGCGGGAGCAGACTTTACGTTGAATTCGGACGCTACGTTGTATGCTGTTTGGGAAAGCAACTGCCCGACGACGGGAACGGTGTTCACGCTGAGCAATGTGGGTAGCGGATACTCGAATGAAAGCGGTGCAGAAACAGAGTTGACGAATATTACACTTTCCGGTGGTACTGCTTATGGTTTAGGAACGAGTGGTAAAGCATTAGAATATAAGAGTAATAAAATTAAGTACGGTGGAGGCACAAACTATATTAAGTTGGTTTTAGATTGCCCATTACAAGCAGGAGATGAGATTTCTGTTACCTGTGATGCGGGAACAGGTTTGAACTTCAATACAGATCCTTCTACCGGTTTAGGAGGTGAAGATTCTCACCCAACCTACGTACTCAATGGTGGTACGTATGAGGTAAAAGCCGAAGACGGCATTATCGGAGAATCTACCATTGTTTGCTGGAGACGTACTGGCAATGGTACAAACGTAACATCCATCACCATCACTCGTCCTGCGAAGTATGCGGTAAGTTATGCGAGTGCGAAGGGTGAGGCTCCGGAAGGCGGAACCGTTTCGTCGGTTACTCTGGCAGAGATCACGGGTGTTGCCGGATGGAAGAACACCGGTTGGAAGGCTGATGTGGCTACCGAGGTCAGCGGCGCGAGTATAGATGCCAATACGCTTATTGAGAATGGTACGAAAGTGACGCTTACTGCGGCTACGACTTTCACTGCTCAATGGGCAGAGCTTTATACGATCACTACCGGTAGTCCGGCTAACGGAACGGTGGAGGCGGACAAGGCAAGTGCTGTAGCAGGTGCAACGATCACGCTGGCAGCTACTCCGGCAAGCGGATACAAACTGAGTGCGTGGGATGTCTATAAGACGGGTGACGCAAGTACCAAGGTAAGCGTGACGAACAATCAGTTTGAGATGCCAGCGTATGGCGTGACAATCAGCGCCGAGTTTGTTGAGTCGGTGGTTCTGTATGACTACGCCGTTATGGCAGCAGCCGAGAATAAGTCGTTTACGGACGAGACGGTTTCGGAAGATAAAACCGGCAAGAGCAAGACCTTCGGTTCAGAAGGCAATCCGCAATTGGTAGTTGAAAATGCCGGATGGGATAGCAAGGGCAATATCATCAATAGCTTCATTAAGTTCTTTGGTGGTACATCAAGCATGTCGGTTGTTGTTCCGGCAGGTCGCAAAGCAACTGTTACCATTAAGTACGGTTCCTACAATACTGGCAGATATCTACTCGTGAACGGAACAGAACAAACCCATCCTCTCAAGGCATTGGATAACGACATCACTACTTCCAACATCGATACGTACATGCCGACGGTTGAGCTGACGAACCAAACGGGTACTTTGGTATTGACGGCTAATGGAAGTAACAATATCTACATTGCTTATGTGGATGTGACGCTGACGGGCAATGCTTCGTATGGCATTACGTATAACCTGAATGAGGGTGCATGGGACGGCGATGCCGGTGCGGCAAGTTATACGTACGGTACTGGAATCGCTACCTTGGCAAGCAACGTGACCAAGGCGGGCTATGATTTCGCGGGCTGGTTCGGTAATGAAGGTCTGACGGGCGATGCGATCACAACGATTGCGACATCAGCGACCGGCGACAAGGAGTTGTGGGCAGCATGGACACCGAAGTCCTATACGCTGACTTGGAATTGGGACGGCGGTTCTTGCTCTGCAACGGCAGGTGACGATTACACCGCAGGCGGTTCGGTTGCTTACGGTACGACACTCGTTTATCCGGAAGCATCTACGATGAGCAAGGCTGACGCAGCGTTTGCCGGTTGGAGTAGTACTCCTGCAACGATGCCGGCTGAGGCTTTGACCATCACCGCGCAATGGGCGCCCGAGCACGCGATTAGTTATAAGGAAGTAAAAGGCAGCGATGTATCGGCTTACCCGACAACCTATGTGCAAGGAGTAGGTGTAGCATCGTTCGAGCCACTGGCAGATGTCGCTGACTTCCACTTCACCGGTTGGAGTCCTGCTTCGATTGGTACTGATGCAACCGAGGATGTTGATGTTACAGCACAATGGGTTGCAGCATATAATGTATCCTTCAGTGCAGGCGAAGGAAGTGGAACGGTTCCGGCTACCTTCCAGAAATGGTCGGGTGCGACGTTTGAGTTGCCGGGTCAAGGCGAGATGGTTGCTCCGGCAGGCAAAGTGTTTATCGGCTGGAAAGCGAATGGAGCAGGTGAGACCCGTGCGGAAGGATACGAGTACACGATGACGGCTGCGGCTGTTGAGTTCGAGGCACAATGGAAAGCCGTAACGCTGCTGATCAACTATGACGGTGAAAACTATAGTTTGAATACTATGGACTTCCAGACAGGAGTTGACTTGGTAGATGGTGTTGCCGGTTATGAAAAACAGGCTAAATTTGGTAATACTGCAAATGCTGTAACGGGTATAGATAACATCAATAAGGCAATTATCTATCATACAAAGACGAATGCAACGAAAGTAACTATTACCGCTTACAATAATTATAGTAGTAATAGTACTTCAAATTTCTATTATTCTGTAGTTACAGAGGGTGTAACTTCCACGCCAAGTGTGACAACTAAGACCTTAGATAAGAATACTGGCGATAGTTACGAAATCAACATGACCGGTCGTTCTACACTTTATATTATGACCGGTCAAAAAGAACTTCGTATTTGCCAAGTTGAGATAGAGGAGAACGGAACAGCTAACAAAGTAGCTCCGGAGGTGGGTTATAGTGTGAACCTCAATAAGCAGCGTCCTTACTTAGCTACGACAGCTACAACGTTCGAAGGAATAACCTATCGAGGTGCTACTAGCTACAAACCGGTTAATGGTCAAGTGCAAATAAGTACATGCGGAACAGACTATTATTCATTCACTATTCCTGCAGGTCAAACACGTCAGTTGCAATTGACGACTAGCAATACGAATAAGTACGTCGTTTCGCAGACTTTGGGTGATAATACAGAGTCCAAGAAAGTCAGCGGAAACAAGACTTTCAACCTTACCGCAGGTACATGGTACATCAACCCGCAAGGATCGAATGTGAACATTACTACGATTGCTTTTGATGAGACTCCTGATCCTATTACCGTTGCTTTCAATTCGAACGGCGGTAGTGAAGTCGCTTCGCAGGCATTGTTTGCTGGAGATAAGGTAACTGCTCCTACTGCTCCGACGAAGAGCGGATATCGTTTCGTTGAATGGCAGAAGAGCGGTGCCGCTTATGACTTCACGACGGCACTTGTTGCCGGTGACGCTCCGGGCTTCACGCTGGATGCTGTTTGGCAGAAAGTATGGACGGTAACGTTCAATAGTGACGGAGGTAGTGATGTAGATCCGCAGGTTGTTGATGACGGCGGCGTGGCTACATTACCGGATCCGGCTCCGACGAAAGCAGGACATACTCTGGTACGCTGGTACAAAGTGACCGGAGAGGAGGGTCAGGAAGAGACAGACTATAACTTCAGTACAGCTGTGGCGGCAGATATGACGCTGAAAGTGCTCTGGCACGAGTTGCAGAACGACCCGTCGCTTGGTTCACTGAGTTATGACGGTAATGCTATTGAGTTGAGTAGTGGTGTGGAGAGCGAAGGTGTGATCACCTATACCTACGAATTGCCGTACAATGTGAATTACACAGCAGGCAAACTTGTTCCTGTTCCCGCAGCAGGTACGGCTACGCTGAGCGATATTACATATACATCCGGCACGAAGACGGCATCGTTCACCGTAACAACGGCAGATGGTCCGGTAGAACAGAACTACGCAGTGGTATTCACCAATGCACCGAAAGATCTGCTGTGCCTCGTATGGGCAGAGATGACAGACGATAACACGTTGACGCTGGATGAAAGTAAGTCTTATTTGGATATCGAGGTAAAAGCTGCTGGCGGTGTGAGAGAAGAAGATACACCTATTGAGTATGAAGGTTATACCGGATATAAGTTTAGAAGCAATGGTTCGTATACAGAACTGAAGGATGGTAACTTTAAGTCCGGCGATAAAGTGGATGTATTTGTGGTAAATGCTATAGGTGATAAGATGCGCATATATGACGCTAATGAGGCTATCAATGACAATATTGTTGCTATCAGCGAAAACAATATGGTTCAGGGGCACAATCTTGTAACGCTGACAGCAGATGCTGCAAGTCTCTACTTGCGTCGTGGAGCAGATCCCGAGACGTATAAGGGATGGAATCCGCATATCGCTTACATTGCTGTTTACCGTGCATATCCGGTTCCGGTAGTGAAGACGATTACGTTCAACGGCGCAGAAGGTGTTGTGGGCGAGTCCACTATCACAGCTACTATTCCGTACACCACCAATATGGAAAGTCTGCCGATCGAGGCTACGTTTATGTCGAACGATCCGGCTAATACTTCCGGTGATGTAGGTGGATCTTGGGTTGACAATGACGGCGTCTATACTAATTCGTATGTCGTAACGGATAAGGATGGCGACACGAAGACTTATACCGTAACGTTGACCCGCGCGGCTGTTTCACACGACGCTTCGCTGACGGCTCTGGCAGTAGAAGGTTACGAAATCAGTTTCGCACCGGCTACGCTGAGTTACGATGTCGAGTTGCCGTATGGCGCTGTTATCGGTGACCTGCCGGCAGTAAGTTACACCGCGGCTGCAGGAGCAACAGCTGTTAAGACCGATGCTGCTGAGATGCCGGGCTACACGACGATTACTGTAACCGCAGAGGATGGCGAGACGGCACAAGCGTACTCGATCTACTTCCACGCGAACCAGATACCGAGTCTCGTGATTTATGACGGTACGACAGACATGAACTTCGTGGCAGAGAGCAACAGCCAATTGGTAACGTGGACGTCTGTTGGAACGGATGGTACAAAGCAGAACGGAGCTGTTACAATCAATGGCAAGAATTATGCACACAATATCAAGGTATTTGGTAGTTCAACTTCCGCTTCCAGAAATATGGATATTGTTATTCCGGCGAATTATATGGCTAAGTTCTATCTGGCTGCAAGTTCCAATAGTGGCTCAAGTGCTGATATCTATATCACGAAAGACGCTGTAGGAGCTATGGAGGGTGCCATAGTAAGCGTAAGCGGAGATGTAAGCCACCCGACATGGAGCGAGAGCGATTATGTTGCAGCAGGTCATTACTTCCTGAATGCGACCAACTCAACCCGTCTCTATGAACTGAGCGTAACGCTTTATTCGATCGACTACACGCGTAGTGTGACGTCCGGTCGTCTGGGAACGATCTGTCTGGAGCACGGCGGAACGATGCGCGGCGCAGCGGTTTATGAGGTGGCATACTTCAACCCGGATAACAAAAAGATCTATTTCGACGAGGTGATCAGCGGCGAGATGGAACCGGGTATGCCGTATGTCTTCCTGCCGGATGAGGGTAATAACGACCAGCTGGTAGTGATGTACGGAAACAATGTTCCTGCAGCCGTAGCCGGACATCATAACGGTCTCTATGGCTCGTTCACCGAGGAGTTGTTGGCTCAGAATGGTGAAAACTACATCTTCAGTTCGAACTTGTACTGGCTTGTGAACAGCGCTGAGGTTTATGTAGGTCAGAACCGCGCATACCTGAAGGTTGCTGAGATCTACGGCTATCACAACGAGCCTATCCCGCCGGTTCCTCATGGTCGTCGCCGCATCACGATGGATGCAGGTGCGCAAGCACCGAATACCGCAACGGGTGTTGAGGATGTACAAGGGGACAAGATACCGTGTACCAAGGTGCTCATTGACAACAAGATCTATATCCTCCGCGGTGAGAAGATGTACGACGCAACGGGTCGCTTGGTGAAATAACCAAGCGCGCCCGTGCGCGTCGCGTACGCGTTTTATTAAGGAAAAAAACAAACAAAACCCTTTTGAATGATTTAGAGTTTTGCGAGTCAAATCATTCAAAAGACATACACATAAAAAAGATGTCCATCGGGCAAAAGAGTGGTCAGATGGGCAGATGTATGAAACTAATTAATTACTATAATAGATGAAAAAGATGTATAAACAACCTGAAATGGAGATTTTCCAAGTCGAGCCCATGACTATTATGAATGTTAGCATCGGAGAAGGAACTGGCGGTACAGAAGAGTTAGGCGGAGGAGGCGGCGGACCGCAGGTCGGTGATGCACCCAAACGCCGGGTTTTCTAAGTTTAGTGTGTGCGCACATTGAAGCGGTGCGCAACTATGCAGTCAGTCGGCGGTGTGTCTTAAATGACGCACCGCCGATTGTGCGAGAATATGGAGGAAAAGGAGGGAAAAAGTACAAAGTGACAAAGCCAATTAAAGGTACAAAGGGACAAGGTACAATGTACAAAGGAACAAGGTACAATGTACAAAGGGACAAGGTACAATGTACAAAGGAACAAGGTACAATGTACAAAGGGACAAGGTACAATGTACAAAGAGGGGAAAATGCTCATACTAAGTACGTACTTTTTTTCGGGGTGAGGAGATGGTAAATAGCTGTGAATCAGGGATAAGAGTGATACTTAAACGTACTTTTGTGCCGTAGTGCGGGCGGAAGGAGTTGCGTATGTAAGAAAAAAGCAGTAATTTTGCAGTCGATTAATCAAGTTGACGAAGTAGCGTAAGAATTTGTTTTGGTCTAAAATATCCCAAAATGAACCCAAAAATCCAATACTGATGCCATGAATAGAAAATAAACATGTTGCATAACATATGCAAAAACTTGCGTGAGTGAAAAAAAATGAGTAACTTTGCAGCGTTTTAACCAACAACAATAAATCATTCTCATGAAAAAAAGAATTTCATTACTGGCCGTACTGTCGTTTCTGGCGCTTGGTATATGGGCGCAGACGTTGACGGTTACGGGTGTTGTGATGGCTCAGGACGAGCCGGATCCGGTGATCGGTGCGAACGTGATGATCAAAGGCACGACGAACGGAACCATCACTGATTTTGACGGTAATTTTTCATTACAAGCGAAGGTGGGCGATGTACTGCAGGTATCGTATATCGGCTATCGTCCGCAGGACATCAAGGTGGTAAATGCGGGTCCGATCAAGGTCACTCTGGCACCGGACAACGTACAGCTGCAGGAAGTGGTGGCTATCGGTTACGGAACGATGAAGAAGAGCGACCTGACGGGTGCGGTATCGTCCATCAAGGCGGACGACCTGATGAAAGCTCCCGTGTCGGGTCTGGACCAGGCGTTGCAGGGTCGTGCTGCGGGTGTGACGGTGACGAGCAACTCGGGTCAGCCGGGTGAAGGCGCCACGATCCGTATTCGCGGTATCGGTTCGGCGATGGGTGGCAATGACCCGCTGTATGTAGTGGATGGCGTGATCACCGGTGATATCAAATGGCTGTCACCGACCGACATCAAGTCGATGGAAATTCTGAAAGACGCTTCGGCAGCCGCCATCTACGGTAGCCGCGGTGCGAACGGTGTAATCCTGATTACGACCAAATCGGGTGGCGACGGCAAGGTGAACATCAATTTCGATGCATACTGGGGTTTCCAGAACCGCTGGAAGAAGATGGACGTGTTGGGCTCCAAAGATTTTGCGGAGACGGAGTTGCGTATCGGCGCTATGCGTAACGGCGCCGAGGAGATCGCGTACTATCAGCAGAACGGTTTCCGTCCGTGGCTGAACATGTACAAACTCGGAAACGCCGATATCACCAAGATCAGCGAGTATTATCCGATCAATTTTGACTATACGAACCAAGAGACGGACTGGCAGGACGAGGTGTTCCGCGCCAATGCGTTCATGCACAACTACAACCTGTCGTTTGACGGCGGCAGCGACAAAGGACATTATGCGTTGTCGGCATCCTATTTTGGTCAGGAAGGAACGATCGTCGGCAGTAACTACAACCGCTTCACGCTGCGTCTGAACTCGGATTTCAAGGTACGCGAGTGGTTGAAGATAGGCGAGCATTTCTCGGTTGTTTCTTCGTACGGCCGCAACGCGATGAACAACAGTTCGTCGGCGGGTGCGTCCATGATCAGTGCGGCGTTAGCGATGGCACCGTGGGATCCGGTCTATTATCCGAAGGGTTCGGTGAACAAGAACGGCAAAGATATGTCAGGCGACTACTCGGCAGGTTCGAACTTCAAGAACGTGACGAACCCGTATCAGATGGCGTTCAACAGCGAGCCGATGAACCGTTCGGAGCGCGCAATCGGTGATGTATTCTTCGACATCACTCCGGTGAAGGGTCTGACGATCCATGCCGCTATCTCGGCTGACTACGGCGTTTCGCGCTACCGCACGTTCACTTATCCGAACACCTATACCAGTTATAATGCATCGGACATCAACTTCCTTTCGTCGAGCATGGAGCGTTCGCTGACCCTGTTGGAGGAGGCGACGGTGACTTATGCCCGCGAGATAGGCAAGCATAACTTCAGCGTGATGGCGGGTCAGACGTGGTCGGAATACAACTACTACAGCATAGGCGGTTCGGGTTCGACCATTCTGAATCCGATCCCGAGCAACTGGTATCTGAACCGTGTGACGGACGACCAGACCTACGCCTCGGACGGAGTGGCACGTACACGCCGTCTGTCGTTCCTCGGGCGTGTGTTCTACAGCTACGACAGCCGTTATATGATCACCGCCAACTTCCGTGCAGACGCTTCGAGCAAGTTCACCAAGGATCCGTGGGGCATGTTCCCCTCGCTGGCGGTAGCATGGCGTCTGAGCGAAGAGCCGTTTATGAAGAATCTGAATCTGGAATGGTTGGATAACATCAAGTTCCGTGCCGGCTTCGGTCAGGTAGGTAACGACGGTGTTCCCGCGAGCGCGTTCCAATATACGATGGAATCGTCGGTGAACGTATTCTACGGCTATCCGTTAGGTCCGGACCAGAACTCCGGCAATGCGACGGGCGGCGCGGCAGTGCTGACGCTGGTGGATGAGAACGGCAAATGGGAGACAAACCAGCAATGGGATGCAGGTGTCGATTTCTCCTTCTGGAACGGCAAGTTAAGCGGTACGATCGACTATTTCCGCCGCGATACGAAGGATGCGCTCCTTTATGTGAACGCTCCTGCGCATGTGGGCAACCGCTATTCGCTGGTGAAGAACGTAGGTAACATCCGCAATGAAGGTGTTGAGGTCACGTTGGGTCACGACAACACGGTGGGCAAGATTCATTACAATATCGGCGTGAATTTCAGTTTCCTGCATAACGAGCTGACGAAGCTGAACGGCGGTTCACCGCTATGGGGCGACCGTACGAAGACGGATGAAGGCATGGCGCTGAACTCGTTCTGGGGTTACACCTACGAGGGTATTTACCAGACGGACCAGGAGGCGTTGGACCAGTTGTATTCCTATACGGCAGAGGAGATCGGCGTTCATGCCGGTGATGCCCGTTACAAAGACATGAACGGAGACGGCAAGTTAGACGAGAACGACAAGACGGTGATCGGTAATCCGTTCCCGAAAATGACGTACGGTATCAACTTTGGAATGGACTTGTACGGCGTGGATATCCAGTTGTTCTTCCAAGGCGCTGCGGGCAACAGCATCTACAACGTACAGCGCCAGATGTTGGAGGGTGACGGAAGCGGCTATGCGCTGGCAAGTTACATGAAAGACAATGTATGGGTCGGTTATACGACCGCGGTCCAGAACGCGATGATATCAGCCGGTGTCAATCCGTTCGATTTAGAGAACCGGAACGGTACGATTCCTAATCCGTTAGGCAGTCCGACGAACACGGAGAACTCGACCCGTTTCATTGAAGACGGCAGCTATCTGCGTCTGAAGAACCTGCAGATCGGTTATACGTTCCCGATGAAATGGACCCAGAAGTTCCGTTGCAGCCGTTTGCGTCTGTATGCTACGGCAAGCAACCTGTTCACTATCACGAAGTACAAAGGTTATGATCCGGAAGTAGGCGGCGGCGTGGATTACGGAAACTATCCGCAGAGCCGTACGTTCACGTTCGGATTAAATGCGACGTTCTGAGAAAAAAGTTGAAAGTTGATAGTTTAAAGTTGAAAGATGCAAGTTATGAAAACAAAATATTTCTCTGTGATTATCGTTCTCTGTTCCGTGCTTTGCCTATCGGGTTGCAAGGATTACCTGACAGAGATAGAACCGGGCAAGACGCTGTTGGCTGATTACTACACGTCTACGGCAGCCGCTGTACAGAATGTAACCGGTTGTTACGTGCCGCTTATGTGGGAGTACAACAACACCTATCTGAGCGAGTGGTTTATCGGCGATATCGCGAGTGACGATGCGCTCAAGGGAGGCGGCAGCACGACCGACATGTCTGATGCGTACGATATCGAGAACTGGCGTACGACCGACCAGAACACCCTGCTGCTCGATTTCTACCGTGCCCAGTTCCAGGGTGTGGGCCGATGCAATCTGGCATTGGAGAATATCGAGAAGATGGCACTTGGTGTCGATGAGGAGTTTACGCCGGAGATGAAGAACCGTCTGTTGGGCGAGATACATTTCCTGCGTGCGTACTATTATTTCCGTCTCGTGCGTGTGTTTGCCGGTGTCCCGATGCCGTTGTCGGTATTAAATTCTTCGGAAGAATGGGGTCTGTCCCGTGCATCGGTGGATGCCGTCTATACGCAGATTCTCAAAGATTTAGAGTTCGCTAATGCGAACCTCTGGCTGAAGAGCAAGTACACGGAGGCGGATCTTGGTCGTGCCACCAAAGGTGCGGCACAGGCTATGCTGATGAAGGTGAACCTGTACATGGCTTCGCCGTACTGGCAGAAATACAGTCTGAGCAAGCCGGCAGCGGACTGCTACAAAGATGCGAAGGCTTGGGGTGATTCGATTATCGCTTCCGGTGAATATTCGCTCTGCCCCAACTATGAGGATAATTTCACTGTAGCGGGCGAGAACGGTCCGGAGTCCGTATTCGAGATCCAGTATGCAGAGGTTGCGTGGGGCGATTACGGCGAGGGCTTCGGTTTTACGGCAGGCAGTTTCACCCAGATTCTTATGCGTAGCCGTAATTCGGAGATTGGCGGCGGCTGGGGTTTTGACCACCCGACGCAGGACCTGTATGATGAGTTCGAAACCGCCGATTCTCTCCGTCGCGATGTAGCGATTCTCATTCCTTCGGTGAAGATCGACTCCGCATATCAGGCGCAGTCGGATGAGACCTATCTGGGCAATAACATGCTCAATAACAAATACGGCATGTACCGCGATCCCGAGTCGATAGGCGGCGGTTACGGCAAATGGAGTTTGCATGCCAGCCGTGGTCCGCTGAACAACAAGCAGATCCGTTACGCGGATGTGCTGCTGATGTACGCGGAGGCTTGTTTGGGCGCCAGCGATGCCGGAACGGCAAAGACGTATATCGACCAAGTGCGTGCCCGTGTCGGTCTGGCTCCTTGTGCGGCAGCGGATGATGCCACTTTGCGTCACGAGCGCCGCTGCGAGTTGGCGATGGAAGGTCACCGCTGGTTTGACCTGGTCCGCTGGGAAGGAGTGGACGGTAACGGTCTGAAAGCACACATGGATGCGTACAAACAGAAAGAGACCGCCGATGCACAACACCACATGCAGGAGTTCGTTGCCGGCAAGCATGAGATATTTCCGATCCCGCAAGAGGAGATTCAGTTAAATCCGACTCCAATGGAGCAAAATCCAAAATATTAATTAACTTTAAAAACTCAACAACATTATGAAAGCAAACAAATTTTTTGCAATCGCAACGGCTGCGCTGACCCTGATCGGTTTCAGTGCATGTAACCAACCGAACAACAACAATCCTGAGACTCCGGATCAGGAGGAAACGTTAGCTCTGAATCCGACCTCTCTGCAGTTAGAGGAGGAAGAGGAAGGCACTATTGAAGCTACCGTAGCTGCTACCTGGGTAAGCAGCGACGCAGAAGTAGCCAGTGTTACTCCGGCTAACAACGACGGCAAGTCCGCCAAGGTGAAAGCGCTGAAGGCAGGTAGCGCCGTTATTTCCGCAACGACCCAAGGCGGTCAGACGAAGACCTGTATTGTTGTCGTAAAGGCTAAAGGCGGTCAAGGCGGCGGTGAAGGCGCACAGTTGAAGGGCAGCCAAGTATGGCCGGTTATCCTCGATGGTCCGACTGCTGAGGCAAATGCATCGAAGATCGTGGCAGATTTCCGTCCGAACGATGTAGACCAGTTCCTGTACAACTGGAATGTAGAGGGAAATGCTGACTTGCTGACCTACACTGACGGAAATGCTACCGGTTTGAACTTTCATGGTAACACAGAAGGTTATCTCGCATGGCTTGTAGGTGCTTACGGCTGGGCAGGCGCAGGCTTTAACATCAAATCGCAAGCCGGTATCGAGGCAGCTGAGGCTCTCCGCCAGGCTATCATCGCCAGCCCGGATAACTACTTCTTGCACTTGGCTATGAAATCGACCGATACCTACAGCCATTGCTTCTATTTCCTGGATAACGAGGCTACCAAGTTCGTTATCGGAAATCACAGTGTATATGACGGTCCGGTTTATCAGGATTTCACCCGTGACGGTGCATGGCACGAGTTTGATGTACCTCTGTCCAACTATGCAAGAGCCTTGGGTAACAAGAGCATTTCCGGTGCTTTGAACCTGTTTGTTCTTCTGTCAGAGGGTACGCAGGGCGCACAACTCAACCTCGACGCTGTTTACTTCTACAAGAAATAAGGTAAATAAGCTTTTGGTCATAGGGGGCTGAACACCCCCTATGGTCTCTATATAAATGTTAATACGATGAAAAAGATCTTTCCTCTTATTCTCTTTGCTGTTCTGCTGGCAGCCTGTACGAATCCCGATCAGGAGCCGGTAGTGAACATTGCGATCAGCCCTGTGACGGTGCAAATGAAAGTCGGGGATATCACGACCCTTGAAGTGACGGGCGCTACGGCGAACATCGTCTGGACCTCTTCGAATGAAGAAGTGGCAACGGTCTATCACGGTGTAGTAACCGCGAAGGCGATTGGTACGACCGAGGTCATTGCGTCGGTAGGTAAATCTTCCGCGACCTGTATCGTTTATGTCACCGGTACCGACGGCGCGTCCTTACGTATTAGTCCGCCGGTGGTCACGCTCAAGCCGGGTGAGGAGTACGATTTCAAGTACGGAAACACCTACGACCTGGAACTGACCTGGAGCAGTTCCGACCCGTCGGTGGCTACTATTGACCAGACGGGTCATGTCACGGCGGTCGCACCGGGTAATACGACCATCACATTAGCTACGAGTGTAGAAAGTGTGACGGCACAAGTGTCGGTGGAACATAGTTGGGGCGAATACACGATGGTCTGGTCCGACGAGTTCAACGGCACGGAACTGGATGAGTCCGTATGGAGCTATAACACCGGTGGTGGCGGCTGGGGAAACAACGAGAAACAGTACTACACCTCCCGTCAGGAGAATATCCGCGTGCAGAACGGTTGTCTGGAGATAGAAGCGCGCAAAGAGCAGTACGAGAACAATGAATATACGTCTGCGCGTATCATGTCGAAGAGCAAGAAGACGTTTACGTACGGCAAGATGGAATCGCGTATCAAGTTCCCCGGCGGTAAAGGAACATGGCCGGCATACTGGATGATGGGTAACAGCGGCAACTGGCCCAACTGCGGCGAGATCGATATTATTGAGCATGTAGGAAACCTGGACAAGCGGGCATCGTTTGCATTGCACACGGTGATGAAAAACGGGACGAAAGGCAACAACTGGTCCAAGACCCAGTGGTTTGACTATGATCTGTCCGCCGATTTCCATGTGTATGCCGTTGAATGGGCACAAGAAGAGCAAGACGGCAAGGATGTGATCCGGTTCTTTGTCGATGATGTGCAATATGCGGAAGTATGGGAAGAGCAGATAGACAACAACGACTACTGGCCGTTCAACAAGCCGTTCTTCTTCATCTATAACTTGGCGATAGGCGGAAACATGGGCGGACAGGTAGATGACGCTATCTTCGACCAACCGAGAATCATGTACGTTGACTGGTTACGCGTATGGCAAAGGCAGGAACAATGATTCTTTTGGGTCTTATGCTGTTATGGCCGGCCTGTACCCCTGTCGAGCCGACAACGCACACAGACGAGACGAATGTAGTGGACGTAATGCCGAAGTCCGCCAAGCGCGGTGTGGCGTTCTCGTTCACGCAATTGACCGATCTGCCGCTGTTATCCCCGTATATCAGTTGGGATTACAACTGGGGTAATTCGGCGACGGATGATGCCGCCCTTTGGTTTGATGCGAACGAGATGGACTTTTGTCCGATGTGCTGGAACGGCAGTTACAATGCCGATAAGCTCCGTGCGTATGTAGCCGCCCATCCGAAGACGCAGTACTTGCTGGCGTTCAACGAACCGAACCTGACGGATCAGGCGAACATGACTCCCGCACAAGCAGCCGCCATATGGTCGCCGGTGGTGGCGTTAGCGAAGGAACTGAACCTGAAGCTTGTTTCTCCGGCGATGAACTACGGCACGTTAGCCGGTTACAGCGATCCTATCAAATGGCTGGATGAGTTCTTCGCGCAACCGAACGTGGATATCAATGACATCTATGCCATCTCGATTCACTGCTATATGAGTTCCACCTCGGCTGTGCAGGGCTATGTGGAGAAATTCGAGAAGTACAACAAGCCGATCTGGCTGACGGAATTCTGTGCGTGGGATCCGGTTCCGGGCAGCGTGACGACGCAGATGGATTATCTGTGCGCCGTGTTGAATTATCTGGAGTCCAACTCGAAGGTGGAGCGCTATGCGTGGTTTATCCCGCGCTCGAACAACAAGGTGGATTCAGCGCCGTACATGCAGCTTCTGACGCACGATTATCCGGCAGACCTGACGGAGTTGGGTAAGATGTACTGCTGGTTCTCTCCAATGGACAAGAGCGTGTGGCTACGCGCCAACCGTCCTATTTTAGCCAGCGAGTATGTCAGCGTAGCGAATAACCTGATGCCTTTGCGTCCCTCTACGGACACCGAAGTGCTGCAGAAGACAGGCGGAAAAGGATTGATGATTACCAATTTTGCAGCCGGTCAGCAATTAACGTATCAGGTATATGTGCCGAATAAAACATCGGAGCTCGCTCTGCGCTACTCCTGTTATTCGAATACGATATGCGAGGTGTTCGTGGACGGCGAGTCGGTTAACTTTGTGACTATGCCGCGTAACGTAGATTCGAGCGAGTGGGCAGAGACATCCGTCTTTCTACCGCTTTCCGCCGGCAAACATACCATTACATTGTCTTTGTACTCAGGCAGTTGTTATCTGAGTGCATTTAAACTGAAATAATATATGAAGCATCTCTTATCTCTTTTTTTCGTATTAGGTTTGCCATCGACGGCGCTGGCGCAGGTGGATGTCGATAATTTTGAAACCAATTCCAGACAATGGGACAATATCTCGTGTTCGTCTGTCATCGTGGATAATCCGTACCAGACAGGTCTGAATGTCAGTTGCAAGTGTCTGCAGCTGACCCGTACCCCGGGTTGCGATAACTGGTCAGGTGCTATCACCCATCTGTCGCAGGCGGTTACCGGCTACCACTACGTACATGCACTGATGTACCGCAACAACGGTCATCAGCCGAACCTGAAAGTGACGGATGAAGGAGTGAACCTGGACATACCACCGATGACGACTATTGCGGCGAATGTATGGCAAGACGTGGTGTTTGATGTCAGCGACAAGGCGCAAATCGATTTTATCTTCTTCATGGCAGACCGGGATAATCTGACGGAAGATGCAGTGGTATATATAGACGACATTGTCATCTCCAATGACGCTACTCCGCGTACCGCGCCGAATGCAATGTGTACCCCGGACGAACCGGTTGTATTAGGCGAATACACGCTCGTATGGAACGAGGATTTTACGGAAGAGACATTGGATCGCAGTGTATGGAACGTGGAAGTGACGAACAACGGCGGCGGTAACAATGAGTTGCAGTACTATGCGGAGAAAGGTGTGTCGTTGGGCGTGGAGCCGTCGACAGGCAAGCATTGTCTTGTTTTGACGGCGACCAAAGAGCAGTATATCGACCGCGAATGCACTTCCGGTCGTGTGAACACGAAGAACAAGATGTATTACACCTTCGGCCGTATTGACGCGCGTATCAAGTTCCCGAAAACGGCGAACGGTCTATGGCCGGCGTTCTGGCAGATGGGAAATAACTACGACCAAGTGGGCTGGCCCGTTGCGGCGAGACGGATCTGATCGAGTTGGGTAACAGGAATGCGTTCAACTACGGTACGCAGGACCGCTATTTCAACGGCGCGATGCATGTCGGTTCGCGTTGGGACCAGGTGTGGAGCGAGGCTAATTCGGTGACGTGGCCCTATTCGGTAGAAGACACGTTCCACATCGTGACAATGATCTGGACCCCGACGTCGATAGACATGTATATGGACAAGGAGTCTCATCCGGAGCTAAACGCATATTTCCATGCGGATCTGGAGCCGAACGAGAATGCGGACTATGACCGGAGCGTTGTGTTCGGCAAGCCGAACTTCGTGATCGCCAATTTGGCGGTAGGCGGTGATTTCCCGGGGTTTTATCAGGTGAACCAAATCTCGGCACTCAATAATGGTCCGTGCAAAATGTATATCGACTGGATCCGTATCTACCAGCGCGGCGATGCCAATGAGTCGTTTGTCAGTCCGGCGGCTTCCGATGCGATAGAACCGGAACCGGAGAACTGGCTGGGAATAGAGAATGTACAAAGTGACAAAGGACAATGTACAAAGGTGATTGAGAACGGCGTTCTCTATTTGATGTACAAAGGGACAAGGTACAATGTACAAGGGCAAAGAGTAAAATAAGGTGAAAAGATGAAAGGTTTTTATTATTTTATTTGTGCGGCATTGCTGCTGACATCGTGCGCGAAGAGCGAGTGGCAATTGGTGTGGAGCGACGAGTTTGACGGCACGGAGCTGAACACGGCTTATTGGAACGTGGAGGACAATGCGCGTGGCGGAGGTAATGCGGAGTTGCAGTACTATGCGCCGAAAAACGTAACGATAGAGAAACATCCCGTAACGAGTGACGGCTGTCTGGTACTCAATGCGCAGCGTGAGGCGTATGGCAACCGTCCGTGTACGTCGGCGCGTCTGAACACGCAGGACAAGGTGACGGTTGAATACGGCAAGGTGGAAGCGCGTATCGCGTTCCCTTATACTGCGGACGGATTATGGCCGGCGTTCTGGATGTTAGGAAACAACCTTGCGACGAACTTAGGCGACAATGACGATGTGGACAAGCGTTTGGCGGAGCTGGCAAAAGAGGGACGTGTGGTATGGCCCAAATGCGGCGAGATCGATATTTGCGAGATGGGACATCATTACGGTATCGAGAACGGCATTCAGGACCGCTATTTCAACGGCGCGTGTCATTGGGGCGAGTCGTTCAATAACGGAGCGTATCCCAACTACGGTCAGTTCAATACGGCGGATTATCCGGTGCAAGGTGATTTCCATTTGTTCACGTTAGAGTGGACGGAAGACTCGATCGCCATGTATCTGGACCGGGATATCTATCAGGAGACGGAGCCGTATTTCCAGTTGTCGCTCAGGGGCAAGGAAGTGAACGAGCCGGGACATTATTTCAACCACCCGTTCTATCTGGTGTTGAACCTGTCGGTGGGCGGTTTCTTCCCGAATATGCCTGCGGCGGAGAAATATCCGGAGGTTATCACAGTGGACGACCCGTCGTTTAAGAAAGTGACGGCACTGCCGGAAGACGGAACGCCGGTGAAGATGTATGTGGATTATATTCGCGTTTATAAGAAACGCATATGATTGGTAATTGGTAATTGGTGATTTGATATGAAGCTTTCGATTAGAGAAAAATTTGGTTACAGTTTAGGCGACACTGCGTCGCATTTTGTGTGGGACCTGGTCGGTTTCTGGTTGCTTATTTTCTACACCGACATCTATGGTCTGACGCCGGCGTTAGCGGGTGTGATCATGTTCGTAGGTTCTATCTGGGACGCCATCATGGACCCGATTGTAGGAATTATCTCCGACCGTACGAGTTCGCGTTGGGGCAAGTTCCGTCCGTACCTGCTGTTCGGTTCGGTGCCTTACGCCATTTTAGCGGTGTTGGCATTCACGACGCCTGAGTTCGGTTTGAACGGCAAGTTCGCTTATGCGCTCATTACCTGCCTGTTGCTGCGTACGGCGTACGCGTTTGTGAACCTGCCGTACAGTTCGTTGAGTGCCGTAATGACGGATGACAGCAACGAGCGTGCCGGGCTGAATACGTACCGTTTCATTGCGGCGTATATCGGTCAGTTCGTGGTGACGGGTGCAGCATTGTATCTGGTCAAATGGCTGGGTGCGCTGGGTAATGACGGCGTGGTTAATCAGGCGCAGGGATACCAATACACGGTAGGTTTGTTCGGCGTGCTGAGTATCGCGTTCTTCCTGATTGCGTTCGCCACAACCAAAGAACGTGTTCCGCAACCGGAGAAGCAGGATAACAATGTGCTGATGGACTTCAAATACCTGTTCATGAACAAGGCATGGATCGTGCTGACGTGTGTGGGTATCGTGTCGTTTATCATGTTCGCGATGCAGAACGCGGCGATCGCTTATTACTTCAAATACTACATCCACGACGCGGAGAACGTACAGCTGTTCAACGTGTTAGGAACGGTTGCTTTGATTGTGGCGCTGCCGGCATCCAAACCTTTAGCGAAGAAGTTCGGCAACAAGATGGTTTATATCATGTCGTCGGTAGTTTCGGGTATTTTCTTTGCGCTCATCTATGTGGCTGGTGACAACCTGCCGCTGGTTTATACGTTCAATATCCTGGCGAAGATGGCTTACGCGCCGGCTGTTCCGTTGTTATGGACTATGCTGGCGGACGTGGCGGATTTCGGCGAATGGAAGTTCAACCGCCGAACGACGGGTCTGTGTTTCTCGGCTTCTGTTCTGGCGCAGAAACTCGGCTGGGCGATTGGAGCGGCTGCCGCAGGATGGATCTTGAGCGTGACGCAATTTGTGGCAAATGCCGAGTTTCAATCCGACAGCGCGATGTTAGGTATCCGCTTGCTGGTAAGCGTCATACCCGGCGTGCTGTACGCTTCGTGCGCGTTAGTGATGATGTTCTATAATCTGGACAGCGCGACGATGGAACAGATGAAAACCGAACTGGAAGATAGAAGATTGAAAAATTGAAAATTGAAGATTGAAGATTTATGAAAGAGGTCAAGGGGCAATTTATACGCATCAACGGGGAGCGGTTTTACGAAATCGCCAACTATGATGCAATGCAGCCGTTCTTTATTTCGCTGGCATCGGACACGGACTTGTGGATGTATTTGTCTTCGACGGGAGGTCTGACAGCCGGTCGCCGCAGTCCGAACGAGGCATTGTTTCCGTACTATACGGACGACAAGATCACCGAGAACTACGAGACTACGGGTCCAAGGACGGTGATTAAAGTTGAAAGTGAAAAGGGGAAAGTTGAAAGATTGTGGCGGCCGTTCAGCGAGAAGCAGCAGGATGTGTTTGAGCTCTCGCGCAAGATCGCCAAATCGACGGTGGGAAACCAAATCGTGTTCTGCGAAGCGAACCACACGCTGGGTCTGCGTTTCTCCTATATCTGGGCACCGGCAGGCAAGTTCGGCTGGGTGCGCAGAGCAACCTTGGAGAACCTGACAGACGAGTCGATGACGATCGACCTGAAGGACAGCCTGATGAACGTGTTGCCCGCAGGTGTGGAGCGCAAGACGCAGAACGAGTTCTCGACACTGGTGGACGGCTACAAGAAGACCGAAATAATCGAAATAGAGACTCAGGGGACGAAAGAGACCAACGGTTTGGGTCTGTTCCGGATGGAAGCTATCCTTGTGGATCGTGCCGAGCCCTCGGAGTCGTTGGCTTGCAATGTCGTGTATGGTCTAGGATATCCTTGTGCCGGTTTCGACGAGACCTCGTCCAAAGGCGTGCGCGGTGCGTTTGTGGCAAAGAGCTGTTTTGAGTTGTCCGCTCACGGTTCGCAGACATGGTACAACGTGCTGGATGTGACCAAGGATGCGGTGGATGTACATGAATTAATGCATTTCATCGCGCAACCCGACGCGATCGGGCAGATAGAAGCGGCGATGAGCGAATCGACTGAGACCTTGAAACGCATCGTGAAGCAGAACGACGGCATTCAGGAGACGGGCGATGAGGCAAACGATGCACGCCATTTCGCAAACGTGCTGTTCAATACGATGCGCGGCGGATATTATCTGAGTTATCCACCGGAGGAGTTTAAAGTGGATAGTTTAACTCCGAAAGAGGCGGATGAGTTGCGGCATTATTATGAGTATCTGCCGCTGACATTCGGTCGTCGTCACGGGGATCCGTCGCGACCGTGGAACCTGTTCTCCATCCGCGTGCAGGACGAAGAAGGCAAACCGGTTGTGGCGTATCAGGGCAACTGGCGGGATATTTTCCAGAACTGGGAGGCGCTGTCTGTATCGTACCCGCTGTATATCAATCATATCATCGCCAAGTTCCTCAATGCGACGACAGCGGACGGCTATAACCCGTACCGCATCTCCAATGAGGGTATCGACTGGGAGGTGATCGAGCCGGAGAACCCGTGGTCTAATATCGGTTATTGGGGCGACCACCAGATCATCTATCTGCTCAAGTTGCTGGAACTGAGTTATGCGCACGAGCCGGAGGTGTTACGCGATCTGCTGAACCGGCGTATGTTTGCGTTTGCGAATGTGCCGTACCGGCTCAAGTCGTATGAGGAGATCAAAGCCGACCCGAAGAACAGTATATGGTTCGACGATGCGTTGCATGCCCGTATCATGGCGCTGGTTCCGCAGATGGGATCCGATGCCAAACTCGTTCTGGATGCGGACGGCAACGTGCTGCATACCACCATGGCGGACAAGCTGCTTATTACGCTGCTGACCAAGTTGTCCAATTTCGTGCCGAATGCGGGTATCTGGATGAACACCTTGCGTCCGGAGTGGAACGATGCCAACAATGCGCTGGTGGGGTACGGCGCATCGATGGTGACGCTGTGTTACATGCGGCGTTATGTGGCGTTCCTGCAGCGCCTGATACAGGACGATGTGCAGGTGGGCGCAGAGACACTGGAGTTTATGCGTTCCATCCGTCATGCGTATCCGAATGCGAACGCCAAGCAGTTCCTGGATATCGTCGGTATCGCCGGCGAGAACTACCGCAACCGGGTATATGCCGGTTTGAGCGGTGAGACGGCGACGCTGGAGAAAGAGGAGTTGCAGGAGTTCTGCACCGCTACGCTGCATAAGATAGACGACTCGATTCGTGCGAACAAGCGTGAGGACGGTCTATACGAGGCATATAACCTGATTCAATTCAACGGCAATGCAGTTGAGATAAGTCATCTTTATCAGATGTTGGAGGGTCAGGTGGCTGTTCTTTCATCGGGTCTGCTGAGCGGTGAAGAGGCGGCGGATCTATTGGATGCGATGCGGGCGTCGGACCTGTATCGGGAGGACCAGCGCAGTTATATGCTGTACCCGAACCGGCGCCGCAAGAGTTTCCTGGAACTGAATAATCTGCCAGAGAACGCTGACAAAGTGCCGGAAGTGTCGAGGTATTTAGGGACCATTCTGAAGAAGGACTGCGACGGCGGTATCCATTTCGATGCCAAATACCGCAATGCGAATGAGTTGCCGGAGGAGTTGAAAGACTTGTACGAGCAGGTGTTCCACCACCATGCATTCACGGGTCGTAGCGGCACGTTCTACAAGTACGAAGGTCTGGGCTGCATCTATTGGCACATGGTGAGCAAGTTGCTGTTGGCGGTAGGAGAGACGATAGGGAAGGTACAAAGGGACGAGGTACAATGTACAAAGGACAATGTACAATGTACAAAGGAGGGTGCTTTGGAGCGGCTGTGCCAGCACTATGCCGCCATCCGCGAAGGAATCGGTTCGCACAAGCAACCCGATGAATACGGCGCGTTCCCGTTTGATCCGTATTCGCACACGCCGTCTATGGCAGGTGTCCAGCAACCGGGCATGACCGGACAGGTGAAAGAGGATATTATCAGCCGGTTCTTTGAACTTGGCGTGTCGGTGCAGGACGGTCAGATCACGTTCCGCCCGACCATGCTGACGGAGGATGATTTTACCGACGGCGAGTTGCGGTTCAGTTATTGCGGCACGGAGATCGTCTATAGATGTACAAAGGGGAAGGGAATTACGCTCAGCAAAGAACAAAGTCAACATATTTTTGCCCGTGACGGCGAAATCAAACAATTAATCATTGAAGTATGAGAAACAAGTCTTTGAGCACGAACAGTGCGGTCTTATGTCTTTTAACAGTAGCGGTCTATTGTCTGTCCGCATGTACTCCGCAGGTTCCATCCTCCCATGTGTGGCTGACATCGGAAGCGGGCGACCAGTGCGCGGAGAAAAAAGCGGTGGTGTTCCACAAAGGTACTGTAGCGAATGGCATAGTAGTGGATCTGAACGACCGTCGTCAGGCGATAGACGGTTTCGGTAATTCTATTACGGAGTCATCGGTGTTCGTGCTGGCATGTCTGACGCCGGAACAGCGTCACGCGGTGCTGGAAGAGATGTACGGAGAGAACGGCGCTGATTTCTCTGCAAGCCGTACGGTGGTCGGTGCTTCGGATTTTGCGCTGAAAGGGCATTATTCGTATGACGATGTAGAAGGCGACGAGGCACTGGAACATTTCAGCATGGCGGTACATCAGGATGGTTTCTCGAAAGACGAGTACCCGCAGATTCAGGATGAGTCGTTCGATATGTGGCAGTGCATCCACGAAATCGCTGCGATCAAAGCCGGCTCCGAGTGGCGGTTGGTGGCTTCGCCGTGGACCGCGCCGGCATGGATGAAGGACAACAAGCAGTTCTTTGACAAGCAGAACCGTTACGGCGGTGCGTTGCTGCCGGAGTACTACGATGCGTTTGCGCGGTACTATGTGAAATATCTCAAGGCGTACGAGGAGTCCGGGATTCGTTTCTGGGCGATCACGCCGGAGAACGAACCGATGGGTAATGACGGCAGCTGGGAGTCGATGCACCTGTCTCCGGCGGTAGAGGCGGAACTGATCGGCAAGTATTTAGGTCCGCAGCTGGCTGCTAACGGTTTGGGCGATGTGAAGATTCTCGGTTTTGACCAGAACACCTTCGAAGCGGCTCCCTATACGGCTGCTATCTTCGGCGACGAGGCGGCGAACGCTTATACAGACGGAACGGCGCTGCACTGGTACGGTTCGACCGTTTCCTGTTTCCCCGAGGTGCTGGATTCGCTGCACGCGGCGCATCCCGGCAAGCGCTTGATCCATACGGAGGGCTGTGTGGATAACCTGGGTCGCGACGGTTGGCCAGGCGTGAGCGATTATGAGGGGTATAAAGAGTGTTGCTGGTTCAACAACGATGCGTTCTGGTGGACGCCTTCTGCAACCGACTGGGCGTATTCGACGCCCTGGTGGCCGGATTGGCATCCCAAGTATGCGGTTGTACACCGTTATGCCAGTTATATTATTGACGGTTTGAACCACTGGCTGACGGGGTACATCGATTGGAACGCGGTGCTGGATTCGATAGGTGGTCCGACGCATGTGAACAACAACTGCGGTGCGATGCTGATGGTGGACTACAAGAACGATATCCTCTATTATACGCCGTATTACTTCGTACTTAAGCAGTTCAGCCGTTCCATGCGTCCGGGAGATATTGTACTGGGTGTCCATTGCGAGCCGTCAGCAGTCAGCGAACAGATTCATTTGTGCGCGGTCGCCAAACAGGACGGTTCGGTAGCGGTGAATATACTCAATACCGGCGAGGCGGTTTCGTTCCCGTTGCAGATAGGCGGATATATGGCGGAGATCGCCATGCCGGCGAATAGTGTTGAAACGATCATCGTGAAGCTGTAAGTTATGAAATTCGGTATCCCGGTATTTCGGTATTTCGGTCTCTTGGCGGGTGTGTTGATGAGTGCCGTTCTGTACGCCCAGAGTCCCGTGCGTGTAGGAGGCGGTTCGTACGCATCGTACGTGCCGTTGAGCAAGAGCCGCACCTCTGAGCACGGGGGATGTCAGGCGTATCAGATGGAGCACCGCCGTTTGTACCTGCCGGACTCGTTGCTGGCGCGTCTGGGAACCGCAAACGGTTCGCGTCAGGGGACAATGGCGTTGCCGACCAATGACTGGTGGACTTATGCGCTGGTCAATACATGGACGGGCAAGATCTGGATGTACCCGGGATGGGTGGAAGCAACCGGTGACGGAGTGGATATAGGCTATCCCGACTATTGGGAACCGACGGGCTGCGAGGTCAAATGGGACACACCGCTGAGGGTGACTTTTACCAATAGTGTGACGGGCAGGAAAGCTGCCTTCCGGGAGGCATTAGTGGATAGCTGGTCGGACTTTATGATGTCGTTCATTATGCAGGACGGTGAGGCGTGGGTTCGTGTGACTTGTATGCACGGTTCACCGGTCGTGTGGTTCGAGGCGCAAGGCATTACGATGAACGCTACCAATCCCGATGCGGACAAATACGCCGTGTTCACGCAGGACCACTGCTTGAGCGTTGCCCTGTTGACCGATGGAATGAATGCCGATTCGTTTGCTCCGTACGCGTTCCGTATTCCGCGCAAGACGCGCATCGACTACCATTATGATGCGAACAATTCTTCGCTCTCCACCACTTTCCATATAGACCAGGCGGTGATAATAGGATTCTTGCCGCATCATTACTACGCCTCTTTCCACTTTCCACTTTCCACTTCCAACTATCTGACCCCTCGCGGTCAGATGCGTTTGGCGGAAGGCAATGATTTTACGTTCACTTATCCGGTTCATTCCATGTTGCCATATTTCCCTGCTCCGATGGAGTGGGGCGAAGATTTCTCGTCAGCGCGTATGGCGGAACTGAACAACGATTATGCCAAGCGCGGTTCGTTCGGCGCGGATACGTATTGGGGCGGCAAAGGCTTGACGCAAATGGCGCATTATATGACTTTTGCGCTGCAGACGGGCGATACGGCTACGTTCCGCATGGCGAAGCAGCGTCTCAAAGACGTACTCATTGACTGGTACACGTTCACACCCGGAGAGGAGCGGTATTATTTCGCCCGCTATCCGCGTTGGGGTGCGCTGGTGGGGATGGATCCTTCCTATGACTCGGACACGTTCAATGACCATCATTTCCATTACGGTTATTTCATCTATTCCTCGGCTATCCTTTGCCTGCTGGATGACGAGTTCCGCACGCAGTACGGTCCTATGGCACGCGAGGTGGCGCGCGATTATGCGAACTGGCAACGCTCCGCCGACGAACCGTGGTTCCGGACGCTGGATCCGTATTGCGGACACTCGTTCGCCGGAGGTTTGGGAAACCAGGGTAACGGCAACGGGCAGGAATCGACCTCGGAAGCCATCCAGGGATGGGGCGGCGTGTGGATGTTAGGTGCGGCATTGCAGGACCACGACATGATGGAAGCCGGTATCTTCGGTTACACCTTAGAGACCCGCGCCACGGCTGAGTACTGGTTTGACCGCAACCGTCGTAATATCGACTTCACTAAATACAACCACCCGTATTGCTGCAACCTGACGATGCAGGGAGTAGGCTGGTGGACCTGGTTCTCCGGCGATCCGGTGTGGATGCATTCCATCCAATGGCTGCCTGTCTCGCCGGTGCTGACCAACTACCTGAGCGAAGACCTCGCTTTTGCCCGTTGGGACTACACGCAGATGTACGCGGCGAAGGAAGTGGGGGACTACGAAGCGGCGCAAAACGGTTTGGGCGAAGAGTCGGGATTAGGCAATGTATGCCTGTCGTACCTGTCGCTGTTTGACGCCGATTCGGCAGCGCGGGTGTGGAACCGAATGGATCGGATGGGCAAGGCGTTAGCGAAAGACCCCGATACGGGCGGTATCACCTATTGGCTTGCGCATTCGCACAAGGCGCTGGGCGAGAAGCGGTATGATATTTTTGCCAATCATCCTCTTGCGTGTGCGTACACGGACACGCTCGCGCACCGCACGACGTACGCGGTATATAATGTGTCGTCCGCTCCGCTGAGCGTGCATTTCTTCGGGGCGGCGGACACGACGGTGACCGTACCGCAAGGTCTGACGCTGGTCTGCGGCAACGAGACACAGACGGTGACGACGATGGAAGACGAACAGGAAGAAGCGGAACCCGATTCGCTGGCATGGGAACTGCCTTATCCGAATCTGGCGTTGCATAAACCCGTGACCGCTTCGTCGGAAGAGAATGCCGGATGTCTGGTAGTGAACCTGACGGACGGTCAGACGAACACGCGTTGGGGTTCGGCGCACCGGGACAATGAATACGTCATCGTGGATCTGCAGCAGGTATGCTATATCGACCACCTCATCCTCCGTTGGGAGGCGGCGTATGCATCGGAATACGAGTTGGGTTTGTCGGATGACAACAGCACATGGCGCACCGTGACGCTCTCTTCCGCCGGCGGTGTGGAGAAAGTCCGGCTTGCCAGTCTGAACGCTGATATCTCCCGTCCGTCGCGAGGGCGGTATATCCGTTTGACGGGTTTGCAGCGTGCCACCCAGTACGGTACGTCGCTGTATGAACTGGAGGCGTACGGACGACCCTTGACCGGTGACCCGACGCAGGTGTTTGCGGTAGCTCTTTCCGCAACGGACACGGTGCTTTATCAGGGGCAGACGACGACGCTTGTCGTAACGGCGTACAGCTATAACGGCGAAGAGTTGTTCTCCCATCCGGAAACATTGACGTTCCCCGACTATGGTTTGTTTACCGAGACGCGCACGGTGGACGGATGTACGGCTTCGCTGACCTTTGTCGTGCTGGAGACAGAGATGCCGAGTGCGGCGGAAGTGACACCCAAGGAGGTAACCATGCCGTTGGGTACGGAGCAGACATTCGTTGTGTCTATTGTTAACCAGTTCGGCGATGCCATCGACACCTGTGAATCGTCCTATCGAGCTACGCAGGTCGGGAATTTCGAGTTGGTCTTCCCCTGCTTTGAGATGAGCGACACAGCGACGGTGCATGTGCTGGCGTTTGACGAGGTTAATCTGGCATTAGGCAAACCGGCTACGGCGTCCGGTGCAGAAGGAGACGGCACGTCGGCAAGCAAGGCGACGGATGGCAGTCTGGAGACCCGCTGGTCCAGCCGGTTTATGGATGACGAGTGGCTCGCCATCGACCTGGGCGACTGTTATCTGCTTACTTCCGTCAAGTTGTATTGGGAGAACGCGTATGCGACCGCCTATGATGTCGAACTGAGTGACGACGGCGAGAACTACCGTCTGGCGCAGGCTGTTACTGACGCAGAGGGAGGCGTGCAGACAATCGACATACGCATCAACGACGGACCCGTGGCGGCACGGTTCGTACGTATCGTGTGCAAGACGCGTCACACCGACTACGGCTCATCGCTCTGGGAGGTAGAGGTATATGGAGATGCGCTGTGCAACATGCCCTCAACGGACATACCCGCTACCGTAGATCGTAATTCGTCCAATCATAAATTTATACAAGATGGCAAACTTTTCATTTCGCACGACGGTATTGTTTATACTGTTGGTGGTCTTGTGTTCCTTCACTCCGAAGACCGATGAGGAACTTTTTATTGACAGCCTGCTGTCGCAGATGACGCTCGAGGAGAAAATCGGGCAGATGAACCAGTTGGATCCGTCCTATGAGTCGGAAGCCAAGGAAGCGCTCATCCGCGAAGGCAAAGTGGGTTCGATTTTCAATATCGTCGGTGCCAAAGAGGTGAACCGTCTGCAACGGATGGCGGTCGAACAGACGCGCTTGGGTATTCCTCTGGTCGTGGCGCGTGACGTCATTCACGGTTTCAAGACCATTTATCCGATTCCTTTAGGTCAGGGTGCGACGTGGAATCCCGATCTCGTGGAGAAGGCGGCATCGCTGACGGCTCAGGAAGCGGTGTACTCGGGTGTCCGGTGGGCGTTCTCGCCGATGGTGGACGTGGCGCATGACCCGCGCTGGGGACGCGTGGCGGAAGGGTACGGCGAAGACCCGCTGCTCACGTCTGTCATGGGCGCTGCGACGGTGCGCGGCTATCAACAATCACCAATGACCAATATCCTATCACCGGTCAAGATGGCTGCCTGCGTCAAGCATTTTGCCGGCTATTCGGTATCCGAAGGAGGACGCGATTATAACACGACGTGGATTCCCGAGACGCAGTTACGGGATATCTACCTGCCGCCTTTCAAGGCAGCACTGGATGCCGGTGCGCTGAGCGTCATGTGCTCGTTCAATGCCCTCAACGGGCTGCCGTCTTCTGCCAATCCTCATCTGAACATCGATATCCTTCGTAACGAGTGGCAGTCCGATGCGTTGCTGGTCAGCGACTGGGGATCGGGTTCGGATCTTGTTCCGCATGGCTTGTGCGCCGATAAGAAAGAGGCGGCGCTGCGCTGCATCAACGCCCGCATGGAGATGGATATGCAGGGCAATATATACACCGACTACCTGGCGGATCTGGTTCGTGAAGGCAAAGTGCAGGAAAGTCAAATCGACGAATGTGTGCGCTCCGTACTGCGGCTCAAATACCGGCTCGGGTTATTTGAGAATCCGTATGTACCGGAACCGGACGGAGAAAATCCCCTGTGTTATTCTATCGAATCGTTGCAGGCGGCAGAGCAAGCGGCGGTCGAGTCGGCAATTTTGCTCAAGAACGACGGTATCCTGCCTTTGAGCGAAGAATACCTGCACGCAAAGAAAAACCCCACGGTGCTGATCTGCGGACCCATGGCGGATCAGAAGAAAGAGCAACTCGGTACATGGATCTTCGACGGCGAGGCGGAGCATTCCGTCACACCTTATGACGCGTTCTACAACCGCGAAAAACCGTTCCACATTCTCTATGAACCCGGGCTGACGTACAGCCGCGATAAGGATCCCAAACATATCGCCAAGGCGGTCAAAGCAGCGAAAAAAGCGGATATCATCCTTTTCTTTGCCGGCGAGGAAGCGATCCTCTCCGGTGAGGCGCGTTGCCGTACCGACCTCAACCTGCCGGGTGCGCAGACTGAGATGATGGCGGCGCTGGCTAAGACCGGCAAACCCGTGGTACTGGTCGTGATGGCGGGACGACCGCTGACGATCGGCAGAGAGGTGGAGCAGGCGGCAGCAGTCCTGTATGCGTTCCATGGTGGCACGATGGCAGGACCGGCGTTGTTTGACCTGATCACCGGCAAAGCTGTTCCGTCCGGCAAGACGCCGATGACTTTCCCCAAGACGGTGGGGCAGGTGCCTTTCTATTACAACCGTCATAACACCGGTCGCCCGACCTATGAGCCTCCGGTACTCATCGATGACATACCTGTGGGCGCACCGCAGTTCAGCGTCGGCTACTCGTCCTGCTGGCTCGAGACGGCTACCGAACCGCTATTCCCCTTCGGTTTCGGTTTGAGTTATACCACTTTTGAGTACAGCCGGACGACCGTCGAGCCGATTGCGGACAGGGAGGGGTTCTACACCGTTTCGGCGACGATCACCAATACCGGCAAGTACGATGCCAAGGAAGTGGCGCAACTCTATTTCCGTCAGAAATCCGGCGCGTTGGTTCGTCCTATCTGCGAACTGAAGGGTTTTCAGAAAGTGTTCATTCCTGCGGGCGAGAGCCGTAAGGTATCGTTTGTATTGACGCCGGAAGACCGCGGTTATTGGCACGAGGCGCATAACGGCATGGAGAGCCGCGTCTGGTTTGCCGCAGACGAAACGGAGTTCGAGGCATGGATAGCTCCGAACTCCGCTAAATGACCGATGGTCATGGGTTATTGGTTATTGGTTATTGGTTATTGGACATTACTAATCACTTCCACTGCTTTTTTGGTGATATCATCGTCGCGTTCGAACAGGGGGAAGAACCCTTCGTCACCTAATATATTCCGAACGATATAGGCGTGGAGAAGGCGAAGCATCAAGGGTTTGGATTTCTGAATCTGGGCTTCGTCAGGCTCAACGCCTTTCTCTTTGGCAAACGCCACAAACTCCTTCAATACCGGCTGCGACTGCAGGTAACGCTCCAGCGATTTCCAGTCTTTGTACTTGCTCAACTGGGCGCGGTGCGCGTCGGTATATTGGTATGCGAACTGATAGGTGTACGCCATGTTCACGCATCGGTTGTACCACGGCGAATTGAGCGTGGTGTCTCTGCCGACGAACACATCCGGCATGATGCCTCCACCTCCGCGGACGATGCGTCCGTTCTTGGTACGGTAGGTCGTGGTGTCAGCGAAATGAATCGAGTCAGCCGAATAGAGTTCGCCGTGCTCAAAACGCTCGTACAGTTCTTGTTCGTAGTCCTCCTGGTCGCCCATGGTGTACGGTTTCTGGATGCATCGTCCGGACGGCGTGTAGTAGCGTGCGACGGTCAGACGAACGGCACTGCCGTCCTCAAACGGCATCTGTTGCTGTACCAGACCCTTTCCGAACGAACGGCGACCGATAATCTGCGCACGGTCGTTATCCTGCATCGCGCCGGCGAAGATCTCACTTGCCGATGCCGAGAAATTATCAATGAGTACCACTACCGGCACGTCTTTGAACCGTCCCGTTCCGTCCGCTTTGGCTTCGTAGCGCGGGTACGCCCGTCCTTCCGAATAGACGATCATCTCGCCGCGTTGGAGGAACTCGTTCGCCATGCGGATGGCTTGGTCCATATATCCGCCGGAGTTCTCCCGCAGATCGACGATATAACGGGTCGCACCCTGTGCCTTCAGTTCCGCCAGGGCGGTGAGGAACTCGCGGTAGGTGGTCGCACCGAACTTGTTGGCGCGCACGAATCCGATCTTCTGTCCATTCGCCTCGATGATGAACTTGGCATCCACGGAGGTGACCGGTATATCGCCGCGTACGACGGTGAAATACAGCATCTCTTTCGAACCGGCACGCAGTACGCCCAATTTGACTTCCGTCCCTTTCTCGCCTCGCAGGGTGCGCATCACTTTCTCGTTGTTGATTTTCTTGCCAACGAACAAGCTGTCATCGACGGTGATGAGCTTGTCTCCCGCCAGCACGCCGACTCCTTCGCAGGGACCGCCGGCAATCACCGCTACGATACGCACCGTGTCCTGCTGGATGGTGAACTGGACACCGATACCGGAGAACGAACCTGCCAGCTCGGAGTTGACCATCTCCAAATCCTCTTTGGGGATATACGCGGAGTGGGGGTCTAACTTCTGTACCAGATCGGTCATCGCCTCGTCAGTAATGCTGTCTATGTTGATTTCATCCACGTAGGAGTTCTCCATGAGTTGCAGCAGGTGATCCACTTTGGACGAAGGAACCACCTCGAACTGCCCGTTCTGGAATATGATGCGTTGTGCGTTCGCCTGCTGGCTGAGCGACATGCCAATGATGATACCGATTACTACGGCGATCACCGTAAAGGTGGGAAAAAGATACTTTTTCATTGTTAATGTTATTTTACAGGGTTTCAATTGTCAATAGTCTGCGCTCGCGCCAAGAACGGTATAGGTCTTGCCGTCGCGGAGGATATAGAGCTTGCCGTTGCGGATGATTTTTATCGCCGCAGGATGTTTCTCGTCCTGTATGAACTCGGTATCCTGCGTAGCAATGCGCTCCACCGTGATATCATCCATGTTCGCCTGGCATAGTATGTCTCCGCCGGAGAAACGGAAAGCGATATGGTGTATGTCAGCCGGTGCGTCGCGGAACGTGACGGTGGAAAGCGTGTATTGCGTATGTTTTGGGATAACGGCTACCGGCACAAACGAGGACGAGTCAGACGGATCGGTCATATACCCAGCTTCTAAGACGGAAGCCCGGTCGGTATCCGTGCTGTGTACCCGCGAATAGAAGGAGAGAGTCAGACCGTCCACGCTCGTTTCGAACTCCGGCAACGCCACGAGGCTCCATGACGCGGTGTCGGCATACAGATCCAGCACGCCGCCGCCCGAGTGTGTGATCGATCCGTCGTTGTACGAGCCGGTGTTCCAGTAGGCCATGCCCGTGCGGCGGTCACCCCACTGCTGCCAGCAGAACGGTATGTCGCCTGCCATGAGCGGGAATTTGTCCTCGTCGAAATTCTCCGCAAAAGGAACGGCAAACGGCGCGCAGCCTGTGACAAAAGCCACATACGATTTGAGCAGATCGGATGTCCGCTCGCCGCAGACGGTGGATATATGGCAGTCTAAGAAGTGGTACTTGGCGGATTGCAGGTGCTCGATGAGGCACGTGGTGTCGGCGTAGTTCTTCGCGCTGAAGAGCGTGTCGCGGCCGTACATAACGGCTACATTGAAAAGGGTGTTCTCCTCAAACTCCGGCTTCCAGTGGATCTGCACGGAACTGCTGGTCAGGGAGTCGTACCATACTGACACGGGCGGATGGCAGTTGTTGATCTCTTCCACCCATATGTCGTCTATCAGGAGCGACGCATCGCTAAGCGTGCTGTTGGGCATGTCCGGATTGTAGTATTGGAAAGCGAGCCGCGCATCCGCAGGCACGTTTTCCAGACGATAATACTTGATACTGTCCCATGCCGTCCGGGGAGTCACGGTGAACAAAGGCACAAAAGCCGTGTCCGCCAAGATGTCCGTGAAATAGCCCAGCGTCAGTTTGCCCCTGCGGTAGTTGTCGGTCAGACGGTAGAAGAACGAAATCTGCATCGTGCTCATGTCCGCTCCTGTCTCCGGCATCACGGCGTAAGAGGGGTAATAGGTGGAGTAGTCGTATATCAGGCTCTGTTTGCCCGTGTGGGCGTAGGAACTGGTCGCATAGATCCGCTGCGAGTAATACGCACTGTTGGCATGGATCACGCTCCAGCAGTTGGGCGTTGTGATCGACTGCGCTTGGTACGGGTATGCCGCGAAATGCTCAAAACTCTCCTTGTATTCCGTTCCGGTAGGCATGCATGCCGTCGTGATGACAAAGTTCTCCTCGTACGGCTCCGATTTTTTGCCCGGGCTGCAGATAGTCGCCACCGAGACGGCGAGCCGGTAACTGCGGGAGTACCCCAAGCCGCTTATGCGGACGTACGGTTGGAAAACGGTATCCGACAGTAGCACGGAGTTGTCGTATAGGTCGGTAACGCTCACTTCGTACCCGTACGGGTCGGCACGCATAGGTACCCATGAGAACGTGGCGTTGTCTGAACCCGTAGAGTCAAGCGCAATATCCTCGATAGCCAGACAGACGGGAGCACGGTCCACTGTGATGTCATCGATCAGACCCATGGCTTCCGTCCAGGATGAACTGTTCTCGAAACGGTCGTACAGGATCGCGATATACTTGTACCCGTCGGGAGCCCTGTCCAGATAGACCAAATGCTCGGTGTAGTTCTCGCTTTGCGGGAGCGTGTCAATAGGAAAGAACGTGTTTTTGTTTCCCGGATCGCTCATCGCGCCTACAATGAACGAGCCGTGGTTCGGTGCCACGTAGCCATGGCAGGTCCAGAGGTCGATCTGCAGCGTATTGACATCCATCGCAAACTCCGGAAGAATGGTATAGATGCCGTAGTTGTTGCCACGGATGAGCAGGCTGTTGGTCTGCGAATGGCAGAAGGCATAGCTCGAATAGACGGACGGATAGGCGGTCGAACTGCCGCTTTTGCTGATGATCTTGCTCCAGCAGGCAGGCATTTGGTTTGCTGAAGTGCTCTCGAAATTCTCCGTGAGCGGCAACGTGACAACCGGCATGCCGCAGGCAAGCGGTGTCTCGAACGAGAACGAGGCTGTCGTGACGCGGCTTATGTCGCCGTCGCCGCAGTTGGCATGGACGGACACCGAGATGGTGTACGGAGTGCCGTGCGTGAGAGAGCTGACGGTGCAGTGGCTGGTAGTCACGGTGTTGTTGAACAGCGTGTCGCCGCCGGCATCTGACACTAACACATCCCATGCCTGCTCGTCCTTGCCGGGTGTCCAGCTGAGATCCGCCGTGGTCGCACTTACCGTGCCTAAACGGATATTGGATACGGGGTAGCAGGTCGGCATAGGACGGAAAACGAGACTGTCAATATAGCAGTAGTTGGTCAGTCCGGCAGGATCGTATCCGTTGTAATAAAACATCACGTAATAGTCCGTCGCGGGCGCGTTCATCAGCATGCATTCTGCATATTGGTAGCCGCTCCGGGAAGACGGCAGGGTGTCTATCGGCGTGAAAGTGCTGATGTCTGCCGGATCCGTGATAGTGCCCACTATGCACCGGCCGAATTTGGCCCAGGAACTGTATTGGGCATATTCCCGCTCATAGAAAGTGAGAAGCACTTTGTTGGCGGGCACGGCGAGTTTGGGACTGATGGCATAGACGGCTCCGCCGGTGCCGTTCATCGAGAGGTAGTTCGTTCCCTCGTACGCGCTTGATGCACCCGATGCGACCGTCACATTGCCCGACAGCGTCCAGCACGGCGGAGCCGTATTGGGGTTGAAACGTTCGAAGTCGCACGAATGGGGTAGCGTTGCGTCATAACAGTCGGTGTTGAACAGCAGGGTAGTGCTGCGTACTGCGCTGGTGTCGCCTGCTCCGCACACGGCGCGCACGGCAAAATCCTTGCGGTAGGCTGTCCCCGGGCTGAGGCTGGCGAAAGTGTAAGACGGGCTGGAGACCACGGTGGTCATGCTGTCTGTCGTCACTTCCCATGCCGTCTCTGTATTGCCCGGTGTCCAGGATACGGTAGCGTCCGTGTGAGACACTTGGCTGACGGCGATGTGCTCCGGACGGCTGCAGAAATCCGGCGCAGGCGTGAAATGGAACTGTGCTTTGGGCTGCCATGATACGGGCTCATGATACCAGTTCGCCCCTGTCCAGTAGTTCATATGGCCGGAATTGGTCCTTTGGATACCGTAGAAACTGACAAAATTGATGCCTCTCGACGAGGGCGTTGAGACGAAGCAGTCGATCACCAAGTGACCGCCCTGGTAGATGTACGGCGTGCTGAACGTCACATGCATCTCCCAGTTGCAATAGGGCAACGGACCCTCATACACAATCGTGCCGCCTGTCGTATCCGCCATTTTGCCCGCAAGGCTCGCTTCCTGAACTTCGAACAGGCGGATGGTATAAGTAGCGCCTACCGTGTCGCATCCGCTGTACCGGGGGTAGAATGTGACGGAGTCAATGCTGCCGTTGATCCCGATGTCCGTCAGTTGCTCCGCAGAGAAAAGGCTCTGCGCTTCCGTGCCGCCGGAGTTGGCAAAACTGACTAAAAGCGGCAGATGGCTGTCTTTTTTGGTATCACCGTTAATGAGCAGCTCATTCGCATGGGCGACTGTTCCTGCTGATAAAAGGATAGACAGGATGGTGGTAACGAGAGTTGATCTTATACTTTTCATAGGTCGTTGTTCGTTAGTCGTTGGTCGTTGGAACTTGGTCGTTCAAGAACACTACCTCTATCCCGGCACGTTTGAGCAGTTCCACGCCGTCCATGATTCGGTATTCCTCGCCGTAAACCACGCGTTTGATGCCCGACTGAATAATCAGTTTCGAGCACTCTAAGCACGGCGAAGCCGTCACATACAGCGTCGCGCCGTCGGAACTGTTGTTCGAGCGCGCTACCTTGGTCAGCGCATTCGCTTCAGCGTGCAGCACGTAGGGCTTGGAGACGTTGTTCTCGTCCTCGCAGATGTTCTCAAATCCCGAAGGCGTACCGTTGTACCCGTCGGAAATAATCATCTGGTCTTTGACCAACAGCGCACCCACTTTGCGGCGGACGCAGTAGCTGTTCTCCGCCCACGTGCGTGCCATACGCATATAGAGGTAGTCCCGTTTCGTTTGTTTATCCATAACTCTTTAAAGTTTCAATTAAAACCGGTATGTTGCTCCGAGCAGGAAATGGATTCCTTGCGAGCGGTAGCCGTAGTAAATCTCGTTCTTGCGGTGCAGCCAGTTGTTGAGCTGGAAGAACAAGCTCAGGTTGGGTTTGGGCTCCGGACGGAGTTGCAGCCCGTCGCCTTTCGCCATCATCCGTTCGCCTTTGCTTTTGCCTTTCGTCTTCCCGACCAGCATGTCGTACTGGAGTCCGAGGTCCAGTTCGATGGTAGGCGCCAACGTATGCTCGCCGTCCGTGGCAAGGATCGTACGGCTGCCCACGAACCTGTTGTCCGAATAGAGCGACCAGTGCTTGTTGATCCGACCGTCCACGCGCAGACTCAGATCCCAGTTCGGGCGGTCGTAAACGGTCGTGTCTCCGCGCCAGATATAGTAGTCGCCGCTGAGGTTCACACGTACGATGTCCCGCAGGTGGTAGTTGATCTGTCCGCCTATCTTGCCCCGCTGGTAGTCCGTATGCTGGTGAACGAACTCGCCGATGGGTCGTTTGATGCCCAAGGCTGTCAGGGTGGACATCGTGTCCGCCGTTGCGATCCAGTAGTCCTCGTCCATCATATAGGCGTATCCGCCATGGATCTCGATGAGCAGGTCACGGTGCGGACGGATGTGGAATCCGAGTTCGGCATCGACCGGTACATAAGCGGCACACGGATGGATGATTCCCGCATGAATCATGCTGTATCGGTTCTCCTCCATGTAGCTCTGCAGCGATCCCAGACCCTGCCATCCTAACACGTCCGCGTAGATGGTGAGCCATTGTTTGGCTATCTGTGCCTCCAGATTAATATGCGGAGACGGAGCGAAACTCAGGTTCTCGACCGAGGACAGGTGCTGGTGACCGCGACCGAGGTTCAGGTCGATGTTCACTCCTGCGTGTATGCGCACGCGCGCTCCTTCATATGCATAATAGGGCTCCACGCGGAAGTTGTGGCGGCTGCCGTAAAGCGAATCCGGAATAGCGGCTGCCAGCGAACCTAACTGCAGGAAGTTGTTCTGTACGTAGATGTTCGCACCTACATGATGCGCCTCGGTACTCCAGTCGAAATTGGCTAAGGTGCGTACCTGATGTTCGCTCACCGCACCGGGTTTGGCGAAGATCAGATAGCCAGTCTGCACTTTCCATTGCACCTCCTGCTTGGCATTCGCTTTGACGCCGAAATAGACTTCCGCCGTCCATAGGGCGGTCTTGTCCAGCGGAGCGAGTGCGGCGGGACGGTTGCTGTACGTGACGGCATTCTTCTCCCACATGGCGTGGGAGGTGCTGTAGTCGTAGAAATGACCGTATTTATGGTAGTATATATTTCCGCCGTTCACGCCGAAATACAGGTCGCATGCACTGAACGGATGGGTGAAGTCCAGTCCCACTTTGGTCTTGCTCAGTGCCGCCATTCCCCATTGGGCGTTATGGTGCGCATACACGTCCAGAATCGATCTCTTGCCGTCGTCCAGATGGTATCCGAAGTCGAAGAGCGTGTTATGATGCCCGAGAGCTCCGCGTACGTAGCCGTTGTACGGATGTCCGGGAGCGAAACGGGTCGGCTGGGACAGCAGTGGGTTGATGCTTGCTTCCGGAGTAACGTCCGCCGTGTACTCCGAGTACTCGATCGGGGCGGGTTCGATGGTCCGCTCGACCACCACCGGTTTGGTCGCCACTTTGCCTGCCGCCTGAATGACCGGTTGGAAATCGCGTTCCACCGTCACGCTGCGGTTCAGCGTGTCGTTCTGCGCCAGTGCGCTGCCGCCAATAACCAATAAGCAATAACCAATAACCAATACGCGTTTATTCCTCTTCATCATGCTCCTCCTTTGTTTCGGGTTTCTCTAATTCGTCCAACTGCGCCAGTGCGGCGTTGATGCGGGTGTGGATATCGTCCGTCCGGACGGTGTAGTTCTGCTGTAACACCAGCAGGTACTGCCGTGCCTGGAACAACTCGCCCCGATCGCGGTTGATGTCGCTCAGCAGGATCAGCGCACGCGCCAGCCAGTATTGTTGCTGCGTGTTCATCTGCGTGAAGGACATTACTTCGGTTTCCGCCGCGTCGAGGTTCTTGAGCTCGTAATAACTCTGCGCCAGCAGGAACTTGGACTCGGCGCCTTGTGCGGTACGTACTTCCGCAGCCAGTTGCTGCAGATCCGCCTGCGCTTTGTTCCATTGTTGCAGCGCCACGTACGCTTTGGCGCGTCCGTACATCGCTTCCTGCTTGGTCTCCTCGTCCACCGGTGTGTCGCTCAGTATCTGCTCGGCGATGTCGATGGCGGTCTGGTGACGTCCTAACGCCTGGCAGCAACGCAGGATACCCAAACGGGCGGTCGCTGTCTTCTCGCGGGACGAAGCAAGCGAGTGCATGCGGTAGAACCCGTCGAGCGCACACGCGTAGTCCTCTTTGTCATAGCAGATCTCCGCCACACGCATAGCGGCTTCTTCCTGATACGGGTTCGCTGCCAGTTCCGCCAACTGGGCGTATTGCTCGAGGGCTTCGTTGCGCTGCCCGAGACGGTAATGCGAGTCCGCTAAATAATAGCGTGCCGTAGTGCAATAACGTCCTCCGGCGCAGTACTGCGTCAGGTAATTGCTCAGCGAGACGGTCGCTTTCTGATAGGCTGCCTGCATGTATTGCATCTCGGCGGCTGCGAACAGCAGCGAGTCCTCCTGCGTCGTGACGGTCATGTTCATCTTCGCCAGGTTCTTGGTGTACGTCAGGTACTCGTCCACATTACCTGTTTCCACGTATAATGCCTGCAAAGCGTCCAGAGCGGTGTACGCTTCTTCCGTTGCCGGATATTTCTCGATGGTCTGCCGGTATGCGGCTATCGCCTGTTCGTTCTGTTGCAGGTTGCGGTACAGCATCGCGCGCTCGAGTGACGCCTTGCGGGCGACAGACGAGTGTGGATAGGTGCTTAGCAGTTGCTCGTACGTAGCGATAGCACTCCGTTCATCGTCCATCTGCAACTGGGCGCGGGCGATCTCATACACTCCGTCGTCGGCGTAGTCGGACTTGGGATAGCGGCTCACCAGTTCGCGCAGTACGCTTATCTTGTCGCTGTACTTGTGTTGCAGTCCAAGGGCGTAGCCTTTCTGGAACAGCGCGTAGTCCGTACCGGACGAACGGAGGTTGCTCACCTGCGTATAATAGGCGATCGCCGGGTTGAACTGCCGCGCGTTGAAGTAACAGTCGCCGATACGGTTCAATGCGTCCGCGTAGGTCGGTTCGGTCGCCAGTGCCGCGTCTATATACAGCGAGAACGCCTCGCGGGCTTTGTCGTACTGCATTTGCGAGAACGCCGTGTATCCCTGCAGATAGCGGGCGATCGTGTAGTTCGCCGAACGCTTGGCGTCGGGGCGCGCGAAATAAACCGTCAGGTCTTTGGCGCTCGCCGCATAGTTGCGCAGACGGTAGTTGGCTTCGGCTCGCAGGTAATACGCCTCGGTCGTGTACAGATCCGATTCGGACACATGCTGTATGAGGTCGGTCGTCCATTCTACCGCCTGCTGCATCTTGCCCTGCAGGAAGCAGTCCGCCCCCAGCTGATAACGCAGGTACTGCTTGGTCTCGCGCATCTTGGGGGTCGGGTTGGCTATCGAGTCCAGGGTACGGATGGCAGCCGCGTAGTTCTTGCTCTGCATGAGCGCGTCGCTCAGCAGGCGGTAGATGCGGTCCTCGTACCGGGAGTCCGGAAAACGGTGCAGAAAGTCATTGAACGCCCGCACCGATTCGCCCAACGCTGTGGACGACTGGTAGGTGCAGAGGGTGTAGTTGTAACTTGCCTCTTCCGTGACAGCCGGGGTGAGGGCGTAGTTGGCGGCTGCCTGATACGACAGCTTGGCTTGCTCGTACTGCCCCATCCGTACATAGGTGTTGCCCAGGGTCAGACAGGTCGCTTCGGAGAGCGTGTCTTTCTGCATCTTGATTTTCTTCAGATACCGCACCGCCTCGTCGTCTTGCCCCATCTGGTAGTACGCCGAACCTAACATATACAGGTCGTTGCGCAGCAGTTCCTCTCCGGCGGTCTCAGCCGCTTTGCTGTACCGTTTCAGATGCTTCGCCGCCTGCGGGTAGTCTTTCTGCAGGTAGTATATCTCGCCGGACATACGGTGCAGCTCCGCCGCGTTCTCGCTGTCGGGATGCTCCGCAAGCAGGGCTTGGGCACGCGCCAGTACCGCCTCGTAGTCGCCTTGCGCAAACTGTATCTGCGTCAGGAAATACGGAACGGTCTTGGCATAAGACGGATCGTTCTCCAGCTGCTGGAATGCCGGCAGGGCTTTGTCGTACTTGTCCAGTTTGTACATGCAGTACCCGTAGTAATAGGTACTGCGCGTAGCATGCCGGCTGTCTCCTTTGCCCAGCTGACCGAAGTAGATCGATGCGCGCTGGTACTCCTGCATCATCAGATAGGCGTACCCGCGGTAGAACGCATAGTCGTCCTTGTGGGGGCGGCTGAGCGCTTTGATATCCACCTGCTCCAGTACTTTCAGGCTTTGTTTGTAATGCCCTTTCTCCACCTGCAGCACGCCTTGCATGAAGTTCACCTCGTCGGCGAAGGTGGTGTACGGAAACGCCTGCAGGTACGCTTTGAGGTCGCGTTGCAGCAGTTTGTCCCTGCCGTCAAAACGTGCCGCCAGCGCCTGGTACTCCGTCTCCATCTCCGTCGTCTGGGCACTCATGCCAAGCGTCACGAGAAAGAAAAGAAATAATAATAGTTTTCGCATCAAATAGTACAATTTATTAAATCGTCAATAAATCGTAAATCGTCAATTGTCAAATCGTAAATTACCTTGCCAGTTTGATCTCGTTCCACATCTCGAGCAGCATCTCCTGGCTGTCACCGGCATCGTGCATGAGCGCGCAGCGTTCGATGATGCTCTTGTCGGCATAGTAAACGGGGTTGAGGTGCAGCTCGTGCGGGTTGAGCAGCTCGCCGTCCACCTTGATCGGGTCTTCGCCGAAGAAATAGGACGCATCCACCGTCTCGGGCCACTCTTCTTCATCGTTCTGCTCGTCGAGGATGATCGCAGCCGCGTTGGGACCGCCGGCGCACGATACATAACCGATCTCATCCATGTTCGCCAGGGCGTTCTCAGCCTTGCACATGTAGTCGATGAAATAGGTAGCGGCTTTGACGTTCTTCGCGTAAACCGGGATCACCCATCCGTCGAACCATACGTTCGAACCCTCTTTGGGTACGATATAGTCCAGCATCACGCCCATCTCGGCAGCCTCTTCGATTGCGAACTGCGCGTCACCCGACCAGCTCAGGTTCAGCCATGCTTTGCCTTTGGTCATCTCTTCCTTGCCGAAGTCCACTTCCCATCCGCAGATCTGCTTCTTGGCCTGGAGCAGGATGTTCTTCACTGCCTCCACGCGGGCGGGGGTGATGTTACGTACGAGTTCGTCGCGGTTCACTTTTCCTGCCTCGATCTGGTCGGCGTATGCGTACAGTACCAATACCGAATAGACATCGCGGAACGCGTCTTTCATCAGGATGCGGTTCTCGAACTTCGGGTTCAGTACGGCTGCCCAGCTCTCCAGATCCTCGCGGTTCACGAACTGCGGATTGTAGATGAATCCGGTCGTTCCCCACATGTAGCCTACCGTGTAGTCGCTCACTTGGATATCATGTCTCGGTGTCATCTGCTGGAACTTGTGCGTCACAAACGGCGAGATGTTGTCGAAGTAATAGATACTGTCAGCGATCAGGTCTTTCTGAATCGGCTGGATGAGGTTTTTCTTGAGCATGCGCTCGATGATGTACTCGGACGGGCAGAACACGTCGTAGTCCTCGTGTCCCACTTCGATCTTGGTCAGTGCGGTCTCGTTGATGTCGAAGGTCTCATACACCAATTCAACTTTCTCGCCTGTCTGCGCGTAGTACCACTCTTCAAAGCCGTTCTTGACGTCTTCGTCGATGTAATCCGCCCAGTTGAGCACTTTCAGTTGGTGTGCGCGGTCCATACCGCCGCAAGCTGTTAACATCATGGCTGCAACAGCCAGTACAGAAATAACGATTTTTTTCATAACACAATATATTTAGAGTGAATATTATTTGTCCTTTTCTTTGCGGCTCTCCCGCACGTTGACTACGATCAATGCCGTCAGCATGACGAGCAGAATGAGCGTGAACAGCGGTCGCAGTTCGGGCGTCAGTCCGCCTTTTCGTGCGTCCGAATAGATGAACGTGCTCAGTGTTTCCAGACCTCCGGATCCCTTGGTGAAGAAGGTCACGCCGAAGTCATCGACGGAGAGGGTGAGCGCGAGGATGAATCCGCTGAGCATGCCGGGCCATAGTTCGGGCAGCATGACCATACGCAGCGCCTGGGACGGCGTGGCGCCGAGATCCAATGCCGCCTCATAGGTGTTGGGGTTCATGCGACTCAGACGGGGTAGCACGCTCAGTACCACATAGGGCGTACAGAACACCACATGCGCGATGCACACGGTTGCCAGACCCTGACTCATGCCCAGTGCCACGAACAGCAGGAACAGCGAGATACCCGTAATGATATCCGGGTTGATCATCGGTACCGAGTTGAGCAGACTCACCACTTTGCGTTGCCGTGCCCGCATATTATAGATGCCGATAGCGGCGAGCGTACCCAATATCGTGGAGCAAACCGCTGCTATCAGGGCGATCACCACCGTGTACCATATGGCGCTGTTCAGACCCGCGTCGGCGCGGCCGGAGAACAGGTTCACATACAGATCCATCGAGAATCCCGTCCAGTTGCCCAGCACCTTGCTCTTGGTGAACGAGAACACGGCGATCAGCGCGATCGGGGCGTACAGCACGAGCAGCAGCAACCACAGGTATGCCTGCGACCAGTAATGGCGGCGGTTGCCCAGCCGTTTGCGGCGGAGCGTCTCCTGCTCGACGGAAGAGAGCTCTTTCTCTTTGCGCCGCCGGATGATCTGTCGGCATCCCACCGCCAGGGCGAACGCCAAAGCCAGCCCTGCGAACACCCACCATATCCATCCGGTGTTACGGGTGCGTTGCGTCTGATCCTGCACGTATGCGAGGAAGGTCTTGCGGGCGTTGCCCACCAACACGCGCTGCGCCCGGTTCTTGCTCTCCTGACGGGTCTGCCAGACGGTCCACGTGACATCCGCCTCGTCCGTATAGGCATACACGGAGTCATACTGCTCCGCTATCGGAAGAACCTCATCTGCGAAGATGAAATCCAAAGAGTCGTTCCTTTGTACATGGTACATGGTACTTTGTACCTTCACATTCACTTTCTCTCCCTCATATACTTCGGGGAACTCCGCTAACAGCGTGTTCTCACCCGTCGTGCCGACCTTCAGCTCGTACGTCAGGTTCGACTGCGCGAAGGAGGTAAGGCAAATCGCCAATAACCAATACCCAATAACCAATACTCGTCTCATACGATCCCTCCTTCCTCTTTGGCATCGTGGTCGCCGAAGAACGACGTCACGCCGATGATGACTAACAGTACCAGACTCAGTACCGCTCCGTAGTTGAGCAGGTCGGTCGTGGTGATATAATCCTGAATGAGACTACCGAACAGTTTGATGTTGTTATGGGTCAGCAGTTCGGCGATTGCGAAGGTCGAGACTGTCGGCATGAACACCATCACGATGCCGCTATACACACCCGGCATACTCAGCGGAACGATCACTTTCCAGAAACTCTGCCAGCGGTTGGCGCCTAAATCCTGCGCCGCCTCCACGAGCGAATTGTCCATCTTCTGTAGCGTGTTGTAGATCGGGTAAATCATGAACGGCAGGTAGTCGTAGCACAAACCGAAGAGCAGCGCACCCTCTCCCAACGGCAGCCCGCACATGTTGAACAGCTCCACCGTCGCTACCGTACGCAGCAGGAAATTGATCCACATCGGCAGGATGAAAAGCATCGCCATCACTTTGGGCGTCTTGAAATCCTCCTGCGCCATGATGTACGCCGCCGGATAGCCGATCAGCAGACAGATAACGGTGTTGAACACGGCTATCATGACCGAGTAGAGGAAGGTCTGGATCGCTTCGCTGTGCGTGAAGAACTTCGCGAAGTTGCGCATGGTGAAGTGACCCTCTATGTCCGTGAACGCATACACGCCCACCAGGATGAGAGGCAGCACGACGAACAGCGCCATGAACAGCACATACGGCCAAGCCCACGTCCTGCGCGATGAAAATATCTGAAGAACCTTATTCATCTTTCAACTTTCAACTTTCAACTTCTTTCAACTCTCAACTTTCCACTTTCAACTTCCTCACCAGTATCTCCTTCTTCGGGATCACTATTCCCACGCGGTCGCCGTCGTCCCATACGTCGTTCGTGTTGACATACAGGTCGTGCCCTTCGTCCGTCCGGATGGTCAGATGATAGTGGTTTCCCTTGAACAAGATGAAATGCACCTCGCCGCTCAGCGTGCCTTCTTCCTCGTAGTCCTGCAGGTCTATCGAGCGGAAGGGAACGAGCACTTGTACCTGCTCGCCCGGTTCGAGACCTTCGATCTGTTTGGGCAGCACTTCCCATTCGGCATCGAGGAACCGCACCTTGCCGTTCTTCGTCACCTCGCCGTCGAAATAGTTGTATATATAGTGCTCTTTCTTCATGATCTGTATATCCTCCGGACGAACGAGCATGCCCACTTCCGTTCCCGGCAGGTACTCGTGGTAGTCCTGGATGAGGAACTCGTAGTTGTCGGGGGTCAGCACACGCATCTCGTAGTGTACGCCCTTGAAGATACAGCTCTGCACTTCGCCGTACCACTTGGTGAACTTGCCCTTCGGCACGCGGTCCTCCGGATCCATGTCTTCCTGCTCCTTTGTCCTTTGTCCTTTGTCACTTTGTACTTTCCATACATAGATATCCTCCGGCCGGATGACCACATCGACGGGGTTGTTCTCTCCGAAGCCCTCGTCGATACAGTCGAACTCGAGTCCGCAGAACTGGACGCGCTTGTCGCGTATCATTGTGCCGCTGAGGATATTGCTCTCGCCGATGAAATCCGCGACGAAGCAGTTCTGCGGTTCGTTGTATATGTCTGTCGGAGTACCGATCTGCTGGATCTTGCCTTCGCTCATCACCACCACGCGGTCGCTCAGCGTCAGCGCCTCTTCCTGGTCGTGGGTGACATATATGAAGGTGATGCCGAGTTTCTCATGAAGCTCCTTCAATTCGATCTGCATGTCGTGCCGCATCTTGAGGTCCAGGGCGCTCAGCGGCTCGTCCAATAGCAGCACTTCGGGTTCGTTCACGATAGCACGCGCGATCGCTACACGTTGTTGCTGACCGCCGCTTAGCGTATCCACCTTGCGCTCCTCGTAGCCCGTCAGGTTCGCCATCTTCAGCGCACGGCGCACTTTCTTCTTGATCGTCTCCGGATCCTCTTTCTTCAGCTTGAGACCGAAGGCGACGTTGTTGAATACGTTCAGATGGGGGAACAGGGCGTATTTCTGGAACACGGTGTTCACCGGGCGCTGGTAAGGCGGGGTCTTGGTGACATCCTCCCCCTTGAGCAGGATGACGCCCGAACTGGCGACCTGAAAACCGGCGATGCAACGCAGTAACGTCGTCTTGCCGCATCCCGAAGGACCTAAGATAGTGACGAACTCGCCTTTCTTCACCTGAAGGCTTACATCGTCCAATGCGAACTTCCCGTCCTCGAATTGCTTCGAAACATGGTTCACTTCAATGAGATACTCGTTTTTCTTCATTTCAAACTAAATCGGGTTTCTGTACTCCGAATAATTCATAAAACAATCGTTTGGGTTATACTTTATATCGCGCACGTTATGCGCACATTTGCGCACACTACGCAATTTGGGGTGCAAAGGTACGAAAAAAAAACGGAATATGCAAATTTATTTGAATTTTTTTGTCAAATTGTTCGATTTGCCATCATAGGGTGGAGCTGGTAGGTTAAACGGGTTAGCTGTCATGTTATTTGGTCTGATAAAATAGTTATCAAAAGTATATATACTATAGTATATATAGTATTTGTGCATATTTGTCCATTTTTGCAATCCATCCTTGGGCAATCCTTGGGGGATTATTGGGCGATCCTTGGGCGGGATCTTGGCATGATCATCTCCCGAGTAATTTATGTACAAAGGGGACGATGTACAATGTACAAAGGGCATGACCGGAGGACGGAGTACTTGCAAGTACTTTCTTGACGGAAAAATGCCTTAAATCAGTTAAATTAGTATTTCTAAGTACTAAAAATTGTGTAAAATTAGTACTTGCAGGTACTTTTTTGTAAAAACACTTGCATATGTCAGAAAAAAGTCGTACCTTTGCAAACCGTTAGCGTTTGTAAAAAATTCCCCACATATATGGTTAAGAATACAAATCATTTCAATATCTTCGATTGGTTTAGGAAGATAGTCAGAGAACAAAAGAAAACAGTTATCTCTACTCTTTTGGGTATACTAGTTGCTGTTGCATCTCTTGTGGTAACTATCAAAATGTACGTCAATAGTCTTCCCTCTCAAATAACTGTGCTGTACAGTAACCATCATAGAGGGTCGCTTAAAAAAGTAAACAATATTGCGGTATTTCATTCTTTTATCATGCCTTCCGAGAACGGTCAAGTCATGCTCGGTTGGGATGAAGAAGGGGGATCTTATGGTATGCCTATGATGGTCAATAGAACGAGTAAGGCAATACCGAATTTGGATCTTAAGGTGTGGGTGCATTTCCCGGCTCTTAGTATAAACAAAGGGGATATTTGCCCGGACTATGAAATCGTTCGTTATGACCCGAAAAATAATCAGATGGAATTGAAGTACACGCCCAATATTCTTCGGGCTTGGGATGCTATCCCGGTTCCTATTCGTACATTATACCAAGCCGAGCCTGATACGAACGAGGCTTATGTTAATCGAACGCTCAATATCGTATATAGCATGACCTATGAGGGCGCTAAAAAACCGATAAATATAAAGGTTTTATATGACGTTAATAAAGATAACGTGCTCACCGAGGAAGCCCTTCGCAGTTTCTTTACTGATGTGTACTACGAGGTCTATGAGAATGATCATTTGCCATACAAGAAGAACCAATGGATGATATCGGTTATTCATGGATATGATTACGATGTGTTTGATTGGCCGAGACGTGGTAATAGGGACATGTATGATAGAGCGAAGAATAAATACATCAACAAGATTTTAGACCGGTACTCAATCGCGCCAAACAAATAACCCCATATCCGCGAACAATAATTGACGATATTTAGATAAACGAGTTCTAATACTATGACCCAGATACAGCAACAGAAAGCCGCAAAGGAATTTGCGGAGAGATGGAAAGGTAAAGGCTACGAGAAGGGCGAGAGCCAAATCTTTTGGAGCACGCTTCTCTCCGAGGTGTTCGGTGTTGAGCACGTGGATACCTTCTTGCTCTATGAGCAACAGGTACATCTCGACCACCACGCACGTTATGATCGAGCAGAAGAGCACCAAAAAGACCTTGGTGAACCCATCAAACAGTCTGACGGCACATTCCTCAATCCTTTCCAGCAAGCCAAACGCTATGCCGCTGAACTGCCGTACAGCCAGCGTCCGCGTTGGATTGTGACATGTAACTTCCGCGAGTTTTGGGTCTATGACATGGAGCAACCGAACGGCGAACCGCAGAAGATTCTCCTCGAAAACCTCGAAAAGGAGTACTATCGTCTCCAGTTCCTTGTGGATGAAGGTAACGAACATCTCAAACGCGAAATGGAAGTCAGCGTCAAAGCCGGTGAACTTGTCGGTGTCATCTATGACAAACTGCTTGCGCAATATGGCAACGATGACCACGAATATGCCGAGGACGCGGGTCTGTTCAACAGCCGCACGGCTTTCCACGACTACCTCTCGCAGTTCCCCGCCAAGCATATCCGCAAAGCGCTCCTTGAACTCTTTGCCATTTTTGATACACCGCTTAGCGAACGCGATAAATACCTCGAAGAGGACCTTGCCGCTTTCCCCTACGTCAACGGCGGTTTGTTCTCGGACAAGACCATAGAGATACCGCAGTTCACGGACGAACTGAAAGACCTGCTGTTGGAAAAAGCCTCGTCTGATTTCGATTGGTCTGAAATCTCGCCTACTATCTTCGGTGCGGTGTTCGAATCGACCCTTAATCCCGAGACACGACGCAGCGGCGGTATGCACTATACGAGCATCGAGAACATCCACAAAGTCATTGACCCGCTGTTCCTCAATGACCTTAAAGACGAGTTTGCCAATATTGTCAATGGCGGAGCAAGTTCGCATCGGTCGCTGACCGCGCGCAAGCAAGCCCTTGCCGCTTTCCAAGACAAACTGGCATCGCTCACTTTCTTCGATCCTGCTTGTGGATCCGGTAACTTCCTCACGGAAACATTCCTGTCGTTACGTCGATTGGAAAACAAGGTGATCCAAGCCATATACGGCGGAGAAAACATCCTTACGTTCGACATCCTCATTAAAGTCAATATCGCCCAGTTCTACGGTATTGAGATAAACGATTTTGCTTGTACGGTTGCCAAGACCGCTTTGTGGATAGCCGAGAGCCAAACGCTCAAAGAGACTTCGGCTATAGCCGGACGAGCCATCGACTTCCTGCCGCTCAAAACGAACGCCTATATACACGAAGGCAATGCCCTCCGCATGGATTGGAGCGAAGTCTTTCCTCTCGCCCCTTCAGGGGAGAGCCGGAGAGGGGCTTCTTATATCATGGGTAATCCGCCGTTTGTGGG
>CAJOEJ010000014.1 GCA_905233375.1 Paludibacteraceae bacterium
GCCGGAGATCGAACCCGAAGGTCTCGATCAAATCACCAATGACCAAGTACAAAGTACCAAGGTCATCCGTGACGGTATGCTCCTCATCGAGCGGAACGGCAAGACCTATAACGCTACCGGAGCAGAGGTTCGATAAGGCTCGGAATTTTTCTGCCACTTGATCGAGACAATGTCGAGACGATCACCTGACAAAGACGAGAAAGAGACGAGACAGAGACGAGATAGAGACGAGACTAAGACGAGAGTAACCCGACGGTCACTCGAACGCATCTCGGAACGTCATCGTAATTACCAGCCATGCGGGATTGAACCCCCGCATGGTGACTAAGAGAGTTAAAATTGACACCTATATGAAAAAGATGATTTCCTTTCTTGCCTTCGCCGCAGTGATACTCGGCGTGGCGTCGTGTGACAACACCAACAACAACGACGTGAAGCTTAATCGCTTCAAGATAACGGTGGATAACATCACCGTTTCGAAAGCGCACATTGTCATCACACCGCCCGACGAGCAGATGTATTATACCTATTGTCTGTTCAACGAAGCCACATTCAACTGGTTCAAGTCAAAGCCGGATGGGTTGCAATCTGCGTTGAAAGTCTGGGAGCCAGAACAAGGCATCGATGATTATGTATATAATCTCTTTCCTGACACCAAATATGTAATGTGTGTATGTGAGAAAGATAAAGAAAACGATGTCATGGTCGGCGAAGTGGAGTATATACGTTTCCAGACACTCGGCGGGCTCCAGCCGAAACTGCCGGAAGACCTTGTGGACGAAGGGACGTCTTTGCCCATGACCGGAGAATGTTGGTTTGCTCTGGATATGGATGGCATTATTGTGATAGATGGTAAATATCCGATTCCCGATTCGCAAGATGAGTCCTTGTACACTGTACTGTATTTCATTTCGGATAAGTTGACAGGACATTTCACAACGGATGACTTGTACTCCTATCTGTTTGCTTTCTCCTATACGGATATAAAGGACAGCGAAGGGCATAATGCCGGCGAAGGGCTTTCTGTCTGTGCCGCCGACATTACGGGTACCTATAATGAGGATACCAAAAAATATACGTACGAAGGATGGTGTGAGTACTACTCAAAGGATGATGGTCTGCTCCGCCTCCCCCTCTCCTTCGAATGCACCGAATGGATACCAAAGGATTAATTCATAAATGGTTAAATGCTTAAATTGTATATATGCTTATGAACCCGAAAGCTAAAAACTGGATTATTGGAATCATCTCCTTCGTCGCGGGAGTGATTATTATCGTGATCGGCTTCTTTGTCCTCACAATCTATGTGTCCTTCATCCGGGAGAAGGAGGATGCCGATACAGAGGAGGAAGAACCGTTTGTAACCATGGTGGACGACGAGACGATGCGTATGCACGCTTCTTTCCAGTTGCCTATGATCGCCTCTGGACGGTGCGAAGAAATACCCATGTCTTCCATTCCCGTGGGGAGTTGGTGGACCGATGGAGACATCTATTACAAAGTGCTCTCCAACGATGCCGATACACTCTATATGATGGGAACGAGCCTCTCGGATCCACCGGGGATAGAGCTCACGTTTGTCAAAGAGGATTTCTACATGAAAACCTACGGCTCGTCAGCCTTTGCAATGTATGACAGCCGGGCGCTGGCTTATCAGTTGAAGCTCGCTGATGGATCCTTTACACAATTCATCGTTTCCTATTACGATGAGGATTGGCTGAGCCCGCAATCTATACTCCAGCGCTATAGCGGAAAAGGACTCGGGAAATATAATGGATTATTTGATTAATAACTATTTTTATAAACAACTATTTTTTTAACAACCAAATTAATTAATTATTATTTGTTATGAAACGTAAATTTATTATGCTGTGTGTATTGGTGGGCGTAGCTCTCCTGCACACCGGGTGCTTCCTTTTCAGCACTTCCACTTCAACTCCTTCGCAACCGACCGTGGACTATGCGCCGCAACAAATGCGTAACGGTGCCTATTTCTCTTTCACCGGTTCCCAGGGTTCGGCAATCAAGATCACCTTCCAGAGCCTGAACACGGCGGATCTTTCCGCTTGCAGCGCTTCCGGAGGACGTATCAATGCCGCTTATTACCACTACGACGGATTCAACAAGGCGACACTGACTTACAACTACTCGCCTAATGGTGGTCTGTCCAGCCAGTACAAGGCGGAACTCCAGTTCACCGGCGAGTCAGGTGGTACGATCACTTTCAGCGATACCAAAGAGAGTGCTTCGTTCACCTATCGCCCGTAAAAAAAGAGGAACCATTCGTTCAACCCTTTAACAACGATTTCATATGAGAACCAAATCCGTTATTTGCCTCCTCGTAGCTGCCATGCTGACCGCTATACCGGTTCATGCACAATTCGGTGGTAACCTGAACCGCATCAAAGGGACAGTAGAGCAGGCAAACAAGAAGAAAGAGGTCGAGAAGCAGAAACAGGAAACCCAACAGAAACAGGAAACCCAGCAGAAACAGGTTGCCGAAGTTTCGAAAGGGGCTGGCGTCATCTACTATGTCAGCGCCGCGGGTACTGCACGTGCCGACGGCAAGAGTGCCGCTACACCGAAGAAAGACCTGCAGGCCGTTCTCAACCTGATCCGGGACAATAATGAGAACGGAGCCGTTGTACGTATTGCCGAAGGTAACTACCTCGGATACATGAACTCCGGGTACATCGAGATCTACAACTTCATTACGCTCGAAGGTGGATGGAACAAGGACTTCACCCAGCGTAATCCGCTCAAGTACATTACCCGTATCGAACCGACGCAGGACCAGTTGGGCTCGAATGGCAGCAAAGGTGTGATACATATCAACCGTGCCCTGGATGACGTGATGGCGAAAAAGCCCAAAGGGAATCTGGTCATCGACGGTATCTTCATCAACCTCGGTTATGAGAACCACTACATGCCGGCTGACCCCAGCGACCCGCGGAACGGCTGTCCTTCCAAGAAATTCGAGACAGGACGAATGGTGGATGCTATCCCGCCCCAGGTGGAACACCAGATGTTCCGCTCTGACGGTTGGATCGCAGGAAATGTCACCATCCGTAACTGCGTCTTTGCAAACGGTGTGTACTTCGCCCTTCAGTTTGGCTCACGTTGCGGTGAAGTGGAGATATGCAACAATGTCTTCATCTCCAACCGCTACGGTGCGTGCCGTGTGGACGGAGGGGACAAAGACGGCGAAGCGGTGCATGTCAATTTCCACCACAACACCGTTGCCTTCAGCTGGTGTCGTGACAAGGAGATGGGTGATATGGGATATGGATACGAGTGTATGACCAAGGTCAACTGCGATATCCACCATAACATCTTCGCCTGCAACAACTACGCCGCCATCGCACGTACTCACGTGCTGGGCGGACCTGACAAGGTCATCGAAGCAAAGCGCAAAACGAACATCTACAACAATGCGTTCTTTATGAATGCGGCGGATCTCCAACTGCCTCCTACCGGCGGCGGTAAATGGACCAACGTCAAGGTGGCTCAGTTCGAGGACTTGGACGAGAGCGTCATCCCGCAGGTGGAAGGAAACTTCGAGCTGCAGAAGGGCGATGCTTTCATCAACGCGCTCGATCAGGACTATCTTGAGGGATTCGCCAAACTGAAAGTGGTTCGTAGCAGTTCCTTCGATGCCAATTCGGCGGCTAACAGCTACCGTCAGGCGCATGGTCTGAACATGCAGGGAACGGAGACCATCCGCGTATCCATGTATGGAAACCGCTATAACTTCGACAAAGCGCTCCAGCTATTCGGTGCCAAATCGAACTACGGAGCACAAAAACCCTGATGACAAATGACATTTCGTTCTTATATGGCAATGGCTGCTGCGCTCCTCCTGAGCGCAGCGGTCTTTGCTGCTTCTGATATGAGCAAGATTTCTTATCTCCAATACAGATGTCTGGAAGGCATTGAGTTGACGCATTATGTGTTCATGCTCGATGAGAAAGCCACTCCCTGGCTGGTTCAGGTAGTGGATAACAATATCGAGACCTCGCCCCGCAAAAAGGCAACGAAGGACTTCGTACGTTCACTCCAAGAGTTGGTGGAACAAGGCGACGTCTTCTCCTACGAACGCGAGTATTACGCCGAACCCGAAGTGTGCGGAGGTGCCAAATGGGAACTCGAAGTGCGCCTCCAAGACGGACAAGCGGTCTATTCTTCCGGGCGTGCCGTGTACCCGCCAAAAAGCATCATCGAGGAACTGGGTCTGCTGTGTAAAAGTTTTCTCTACCAAAGACCATGATCCGTACTTTCTTTCTTCCGGGCAGAGTGTGCCCGACGCAAGCCGTCCGTGACATCGCACAACAAGCCGACACACGGTACACGGCGATTTGTCTCAAACCCACCATTGAGTGGGTTTATCTCGGTCAGGAACGTATGGTTCAGGTCATGGAAATGACCGGTGCAACCATGGTGTACAGCGACCGTTTCCACAAACTGGCGGACTCCGATGAGGGCTTCCGGGTAGTGGAGGCGCCCGTGATCGACTATCAGGAGGGTGCCCTGCGGGATGACTTTGATTTCGGAGCGGTACTCCTGTGGGATACTAACAAACTCAAACAAATCGTCGCACAGATGGATACGGACTATGAGTTCGCAGGCTTGTACGACCTCCGCTTGCGTGCCGGCTCCCTCGTCCATATACCCGAATACCTGTATTACGAAGTCGAAACCGACACCCGCAAGTCGGGCGAGAAACTGTTTGACTACGTCGATCCGCGTAACAGAGCCGTGCAGATAGAGATGGAGCAGTGCGTCACCGCGCATCTCAAGCGTATAGGTGCGTATCTCCAACCGGGTGTCTGGCAGCCCCTTCCCGAAGCGGATGACTCCTATCCCGTAACGGCGAGTGTGATCATCCCCTGCAAGAATCGTGCCCGTACGATCGCCGATGCCATCCGCTCTGCTCTCAGCCAGAAAGTGCGCGACGGCTATTCGTTCAATGTCATCGTCGTCGATGACAACTCGACAGACGGAACGGCGGAGATCATTCAAACAATAGCAAACGACCTCAAACGATCTCAAACAACATCCAACCTGATTTATATTGCCCAGGATAAATCTTGGCATGCTATCGGCGGTAACTGGAACGTGGCGGTGCATGACCCCCGTTGCGGCAAGTACGCCATTCAGCTGGACAGCGATGACACGTACTACGACGAGACGACCGTGCAGCGCTTCATCGACGCCTTCGAATCCGCCCCGTATGGAATGGTAATTGGTACCTACCAACTGACCAATATGGCGGGAGACATCCTGCCTCCCGGCATCATTGACCATAAAGAGTGGACGGATGACAACGGTCGTAACAACGCCTTGCGTATCAACGGGCTCGGCGCTCCGCGCGGCTTCTATGTACCCTTGCTTCGCACAATCAATTATCCCACGACCAAGTACGGCGAAGACTATGCCGTGGGGCTGCGCATAAGTCGTGAATGGCGCATCGGACGCATCTACGACGTGCTGTATAACTGCCGCCGGTGGGAGGACAACTCCGATGCCAACTGCGACATCGTCGCCATGAACCGCAATAACTGGTACAAAGACCGCTTGCGCACATGGGAGTTACAAGACAGATTAAAGTAGGCATTCTGACAGCGCCGCATATAGAGTACGAGCAGCGGGAACACACGTTCCTGCTGAAGAACGTGCGTATCGGTATAGGTTTTCACTGGGATCGTTACGAAGACCAGGAGTTTGCGGGTTCTCTCGAGATCCGCAATAATCCGGATGGCACCCAAACGGCTGTCAACACGCTCGATCTCGAGGACTATCTCTGTTCCGTGATCAGCTCGGAGATGAGCGCCAACAGCCCGATGGAACTCCTCAAAGCACATGCCGTCATCAGCCGCTCGTGGGCGATACGCGCAATCGGTCACCCGAATCATGACGGCTATGATGTCTGCGGCGATGACCATTGTCAGCGCTATGAGGGCTTGCGACGCATGAACGAGCGCGCGGTGCAAGCCGTACGTGACACCGCACACGAAGTGCTGATGTATAACGGTGAGATTTGCGATTGCAGGTACTACAAGTGTTGCGGCGGGCGTTCCGAAGTATGGCGGACATGCTGGGAGGACATAGACGTGCCGTATATACAATCGGTGGAGTGCCCTTACTGCGGGCGGGTGAGTGCCAAGACACTGCGTCTGGTTCTCAACGACTACGATCAGGAGACCAGGGATTTTCATGAGTGGAAGGTCACTTATACCGCCGCCGAATTAGGTGAGATCATTCGTACCAAGTCGGGCATTGATTTCGGAGACATCGTGGATCTGGTTCCGCTGCAACGCGGAGCGTCGGGGCGGATCTGCCGGCTCCAGATTGTTGGTACCAAACGCACCGAAGTCATCGGCAAGGAACTGAAGATCCGCATGTGGTTAAGTCCCACCTGTCTCTACTCCAGCTGGTTCGATATAGAGAAAGAACCCTTGGACACCGAACCTCGTCACTTTGTTCTTTCCGGTCACGGATGGGGACATGGCGCAGGGCTGTGCCAGATAGGAGCCGCACAAATGGCGGAAGAAGGATTCACGTACAAACAGATTCTCACGTTTTATTACCGCAGTGCGGTATTGGGCACGCATTCATGAGCGGTCATTCGTTCCAAATAGCGGATCTGGCGTTGCAGCGGTCGCGTTACAAACACTTGTCGGATGACGAGTGGAGGTGGTTCCTGCAGCAGGTCGAGGGCAAGGAACGGACGGCGGACAAACTGCCTTCCTTCGCCGCAATAGAAAACTGGTGGTATCCTGTGCGTCTCAGTTGCGAGCAGTGTTCGTCCGAGATCACCGCGAAGTACAAAGCAAGTCTGCTGACCGCCAACTCTTCTTCGCATTCGGCGTTTGCGGATCTGACAGGAGGATACGGTGTCGATACCTTCTTTCTCAGCGGACATTTTACGCACACGGACTACGTGGAGCAGGATGCGGAGTTATGCCGCATCGCCGCACATAATTTCAGCCTTCAGCCCTCCGATATAGCCGTTCATAACACCACCGCCGAAACATTCCTCGCGACCGCCGGTCAGTACGATCTCATATTTGCCGACCCCTATCGCCGTGACAGCCATGGAGGCAAAGTGTTCCGTTTGGCGGATTGCACGCCGGATTTAGTGCAGTTATTGCCCGCTATTATGGAGCATCTGAACCCCGACGGACTTATCCTACTCAAGCTGTCCCCGATGCTTGATATCTCCCAGGCGCTCAAGGAGTTGTCGGTAGTCCGTGACCCCGCTTCTCTTGTCCGTTGGAACGTGCATGTGGTAGCGGTCAAGAATGAGGTGAAAGAAGTTCTGTTTATCGGTACAAAGGGACAAGATACCGGGAACCCGGAAACCATTACCGCTATCGATCTTGCGGAACCTGAAAACGCCTTTGTGTTCATCCGTGACGAAGAGCACGAGGCTGTCTGCCGGATGGTATCCCGTACATCTTCGCATCCTACCTTCCTCTACGAACCCAATGCGGCGGTATTGAAGTCAGGGGCGTACAAACTCGTTGCGCAGCGCTTCGGTTTGCAGAAACTGGATGTCAACACACATCTGTATGTCTCCGACACGCTGGTGGAGCATTTCCCCGGACGCGTGTGGAAGATTATCCATGACTCGTCCCCGCTGTCCCAGGCCAATATCATCTGCCGCAATTACCCCTTGACACCCGAACAACTGAAGAAGAAAATGCGGGTACGAGATGGCGGGAATACCTATCTTATAGCTTGCCGTGTAGCACAAAAAACCACCGTTTTTGTTGCAGAACGCGTCTAATTTACACTTTTTTGTTCAAAAACTTGCATATATGCAAGAATTTTCGTACCTTTGCAGCGCAAATTATGCGCTAACGGAGTTAATTAGTAAAAACCAAACATATCAACCTGTATGCATTCCGATCCGAAAGAGTGTCTCTATTGTACCAACAATGAGACCTTGCACAATCTCATGATAGAGATTTGTCATTTGCGTGTTTCCCGTGCTTTTGTCTTCAAAGAGCAGACCTATCACGGTCGTTGTCTGGTGGCGTATGACCATCATGTGAACGACCTGAACGAACTCAACGATGAGCAGCGCAACTTGTTCATGGCGGACGTGGCGGACGTGACACGCGCGATGCAGAAACTGTTCCAGCCGGAGAAGATCAACTACGGAGCATATTCCGACAAACTGAGCCACCTCCATTTCCATCTGGCACCCAAGTACGTGGATGGTCCGGACTACGGAGGCACGTTCCAGATGAACCCCGGAAAGGTCTATCTGTCCGATGATGAGTATGCGCAAACGGTCGCTGCGCTGAAAGCGGAATTACAGAAACAATAAAAACATACTACTTATGAGAAAAATGCTTCTTGCGGTGCTCGCCCTCATGGCTTGCACCCTCTCGTACGCAGAGACGGTCAAACTCAACGGTTTGTATTATTCCTTGGGTAACACTACTGCTACCTTGGTTCAGGACCAGACGACAGACAAGTCGGTCTATTCGGCATATACCTCGGTGACCGTTCCCGACTCCGTGACGTATAACAACTATACCTATCCGGTGGTGACGATAGGTACGAGTGCGTTTGAAGGATGTTCGAATCTGCAATCGGTGGTGTTGCCGGCTACGGTCACTACTATCAATACGGACGCTTTCTACGGGTGTGTGAAATTAGGCAGTATTAATCTGGAGGAAGGTCTGACGACTATCAGCCAGCGGGCGTTCTATAATTGTAACCTCGCGTCCATCACTATCCCGAGTACGGTTACTTCCATTGGTAGCAAGGCATTCCAGGGCAATGCCACGACGACTATTACGTGGCTTCCGAAGACCTGCTCTATCAGCTCGGACGAATACGCCCCGTTCTATAGTACCAACTCGAAAGTGACATCCTTCACGTTTGGTCCGGGTGTAGAAGTGATCCCTGCATATCTGTGCAAGAACATGAGTCTGCTGGACACGATTGTGTTACCGCCTTCGGTTTATTCGCTGGGTCAGTATGCGTTTATGTATTGTACGTCGCTCAAGTCGATCAACCTGCCCGTGACGCAGAAGACGCTTCCTGTCAGCTTCTTCGAAGGCTGTATGTCCTTGGAGTCGATAGAGTTGCCGTCAACGCTGACCACCATCAGCCAGGATGCGTTCTACGGTTGTTCCAAACTGGCGAATGTGACCTTGCACGAAGGTATAACGACCATCGGTGTACGGGCGTTCTTTAACTGCAAATTGGCGTCCATCACTATCCCGAGTACGGTAACATCGGTCGGTAGTAAGGCGTTCCAAAGCAACCCGACGACCGCGGTAACGTGGCTTCCAAAGAATTGCTCTATTAGTACGGATGATAGTGCGCCTTTCTACAGTACGAGTTCGAAGATCACTTCGTTCACTTTTGGTGACAGCGTGCAAGTCATTCCGTCGTACCTGTGCTATAAGATGAACAAACTGGCGAACGTGGTGTTGCCAGATAAACTGAAGACCATCGGTCAGTACGCATTCAACAACTGTTCTTTGCTCAAAGACGTAGCAATCCCGGCATCGGTCACCTCTATCGGTACATATGCGTTCGCGTTCTGTACATCGATCCGAAATTTCGAGTTTCCGAAAGGGATCACATCACTCGCTACCAGCGTGCTGGAAGGAAGTAGTGCTTTGCGATCGGTGGTCATTCCTTCGACGGTCGCGACGATCAACCAGGATGCGTTCTATGGCTGCTCGGGTTTGCAGGCTATACATAACTACGCATACACGCCGCAGACTATCACCGAGCGGGCGGTAAACAACGTGAACAAGCATACCTGTATCCTCTATGTTCCGATGGATTATATCGATCTATACCGGGCAAAAGCTGTATGGTGTGATTTTGACAATATCATCGGCGTAGCAACGGACTTGCAGTTTGAAGACCAGATCGTTAACGTGACCTATCTCAAGCAGGATAGCACGTTGTATTACATGGAAGCGCAGAACTGGTCCGTTCCTCACGCTCCGCGTATCGACGGTTTCACGTTCCTCAAATGGCAGGTTCTGCCGGGTGATCTGGCGGACGGCATCGTGCTGCAGGCGGTCTATGAGAAGAACGGCGCAACCGATAATATGCAGGTTCAATCCGGGGAACAGGAGTCTTTGGCACAGAAATTGATACAGGACGGACAGGTCTATATCCTCCGCGATGACAAGTTGTTCACTATCGGAGGACAGATGGTTCGGTAAATAACGTAAAACAGAAAGAGGATGAATATACGGAAAGGAATAACGATTGTATGTCTGCTACTCTGTCTGCCGTTACTGGCGGACAAGAGCTATACGGTCGTGCTGGATGCCGGACACGGCGGTAAAGATCCCGGTGCGGTAGGCAAGATATCGAAGGAGAAAGACCTTAACCTGTCTCTGGTGTTGGAGGTGGGCAAACTGCTCAACGAGCAGTACCCCGATGTCAAAGTGGTCTATACCCGTTCGACGGATGTGTTCATTCCTCTGCAGACTCGTGCCGACATCGCCAACAAGAACAACGCCGACCTGTTCATCTCCATTCATACCAACTCCGCCGAGTCGAAAGCGCCCAGCGGAGTAGAGACATTCATCCTGGGAACGGACAAAATGGAGCAGAACCTCGATGTGGCGATGCGCGAGAACGCCGTCATCAAACTGGAGTCCGATTATAATACGACCTATATGGGTTTTGACCCCAATTCAATTGATTCGTATATCATGTTCGAACTGCTGCAGAACAACTACATGGACCAGTCCCTTCAGTTCGCCTCTCAGGTTCAGCAGCGTTTTGTGGGTCACCTGAACCGGGATGACCGTGGTGTCCGTCAGGCGGCGTTCTGGGTGCTTCTCAAGACCGCTTGTCCGTCTATCCTCTTTGAGATGGGCTTCATCTCGAATCCCGAGGAGGAGCGTTTCCTGAACAAAGCCGGTTCGATGCGCCAGATGGCACAGGCGATTGTGGATGCGTTCGGCGCATATACCCGCCGTACGAAGGTGGCCGTCGGTGCAAGCAGAACCGGTAGCGGAGGAGGTTCAGACGGCACAGCCTGTACAGCCTGTACAGACCTATTACGCGATACAGGTATGTGCGTCCAAGACCGTTTTAGAGCCGTCCGACCCCAAACTGAAAGGAGTGAAATGCGAGTCGTTGCAAGCCGGCGAATGGTACAAGTACTACACCGCCGCCGATACGGACAAAGAGAATGTGGCGCGACAGTTGCCCGAATTGCGAAAACTGTTCCCTGATAGTTGGATAATAACGTTTACGAAATGAAACACGTACGAGAGATAAAAGTGGGCATTCTTGCCGCGGTGTGTATTTTTCTGTTAATCTTCGGGTTCAATTACCTGAAGGGTGTCAATATCTTCTCCCCGACCAACAGTTACTACGGTCGTTACACGCACCTGCATGGTCTGGAGGAACAGGCTGCGGTGTATATCCGCGGACATAAAGTGGGTCAGGTGGATGCCATTCACTACGATTTTACCAATGACAGTTCGTTTACTGTCGATATCTCCGTGAATACGGACATCTCGCTTCCTTGCGGCACACAGATGGCTCTGGTGGCGGACGGGTTGTTAGGCGGAATGGCGATCGAGTTACAGCTTCCAGCCGTTGATACAGAGTCGGAGGTCATCGCGCACGGCAGTTTTCTGCCGACCGCCTATGTGCCGGGTCTGGTGGAGTCCCTGCAGGACGAGCTGTTGGCGAAAGTAGGCAGCGCCATCGATGAGGTGGATTCGTTGGTAGCCTGCGTGCGTGAGCAGTTGGAGGGCGACCATGTGCGTACTGCATTGACGAACGTGGACCGTATATCCGGCGACCTGACCAGTGTCTCGGGCGATCTCAAGCAGTTGATGTCCACGCGTGTGCCGTCTATCGTTACCAATGCCGACACGGCGATTGCGAACCTCAATTCGGTTATTTCGGATGTCAAACAGGCGGATATCGCCGCTACCATCGCGCGTGTCGATACCGCTATCGGCGGAGTCAATACGATTGTTGCGGAGGTTAATTCGAAGCAGGGCACATTGGGCAAACTCATATATGACAACACCTTGTACGAGCATGTCGATGCTACGGTCGTTTCGGCGGATTCGCTGCTCGTCGATCTCAAGGCGCATCCCAAACGCTATGTCCATTTCTCGGTCTTCGGAAGGAAAGACAAATAGCAGTTCCCAAATTCGGCATTTTAATTGTTAATAACTCTTATTGTGCCTGAATTTGCTATTTGTAGATTTTCTAAATTGCATTTTTTTTCAACAATATATAACCGCCGTATTTATAGCGGGTTATATAGGTTTTTAACAAAAAAACGCACCCATCTATTGCGTATTTAAAACCATCTATAAATCAGAGTGTTAGATGTTAATAACTTTTGTAATTTACTGATTTGCAAATGTTTATACGTAAAGTACTTAAAATGCGGTAGTTACAAAAAATGAAAAATGCCGTTTGCGCATGACATTTGCGTATATCAAAAAAAAGCAGTACCTTTGCACTCGATTTTAACGGGCACGCGGGTCAGAATGACTCGTAATTTTTTGACACCTTATATAAAAATATAATATATATAAATGCAAACAGTACAACAACAATGGGCAGCATGCCAGACCATTCTGGCGGACAACCTCACGGCGAGCGTGTATCGCATGTGGTTTGCCCCGATTGTACCGTTGCAGTATGAGAATGGTGTTCTGGTTCTTCAGGTCAAGTCGCAGTTTGTGGCGGAGTACATCGAGGAGAACTATATTCCTCTGTTGTCCGCGGCTATCTACCGTGTGTTCGGTCAGGGGACAAAACTAGAGTACCGCGTGCTGATTGATTCGACTTCGGGCGCGGGCACGATGCTTCCTTCGGCGGCGCTTCCTCATGCGGGTTCGCAGCAGTTTTTCGGAAGCCAGCCTTCGGCGAACACGTTCGATTCGCAGTTGAACATGCAATATACGTTTGATTCGTTTATTGCGGGCGAGCCGAACAAGCTGGCTCGCACTGCGGGTGTAGCGATCGCAAAGCAACCAGGCAGTACGGCGTTCAACCCGTTGTTTATCTACGGAGGCAGCGGAGTAGGCAAGACCCATCTGGCGAACGCTATCGGCAACCAGGTGCGTGTGCTTAATCCCCAGGCACGCGTGCTGTACGTGAGTGCGAACACGTTCAAGTTGCAGTACCAGGAGGCGACCAAGTCCAACCGTATTCCCGATTTCCTCAATTTCTATCAGACGATCGACGTGCTGATTGTGGATGATATCCAGTACTTTGCAGGACTGAAGGGTACACAGGACACGTTCTTCCATATTTTCAACTACCTCCAGCAGAGCCGCAAGCAGCTTATTCTGACCTGCGACCGTCCTCCTATTGAGCTCAAGGAGATCGAGGAGCGTCTTCTCACCCGTTTCAAATGGGGTCTGTCCGCCGAGGTGAAACGTCCGGACTACGAGTTGCGGCGCAATATCCTGCTTAGCAAAATGCGTCGTGACGGTATTGTGCTGAGTGACGACGTGGTTGATTTCGTGGCTCAGAACGTCCGTGATTCGGTGCGTGATTTAGAGGGTGTTCTGGCGTCTCTGCTTGCACATTCCACGTTGACAGACCGTGATATCGATCTGAAACTGGCAGAGCAGGTGGTCAGCCATATCGTGGCTATCCAGCCGCAACAGGTTACCGTTTCGGATGTCATCTCGTCCGTAGCGCAGCACTATAATGTGCCGGTAAAAGCGTTGACGGGACAGAACCGTTCCCGTGAGATCTCCCATGCGCGCCATGTGGCGTTCTATCTGAGCAAGGAGTTGACGGACAGTTCGTTGACAGAGATCGGTTTCAAGATGGGTCGCCGTACTCATGCTACGGTATTGCATTCGATCATGCTTGTCAAAAGCCAACTGGAGTTCGACCCCGTCCTTCGCCAGCATATCGCGCAGATCGAATCGGCTGTACGTCATTAAAACCGGACAAACTCCTGCCCGGTTTTTTGTATATTCCAAATAGAACATTTATTGCCCCCGACTTAGTCTCGTTTTGCTCTCGTCTTGCTCTCGAGATGCTCTCGGTCACAATTTTGCTGGAAAATAAAACATTTTCCGGGTGTATGGACATCTCGGGCACAGGAGGAAGTCGCCGTACAGAAAATATTTTCACAAAAAACACCCTCAAATTTGCACATGTGCATTTTTTTTTGTAACTTTGCACCCGCAAATAAAATACACCTTAAACAATGAATGTAAACTATCTTGAGTCCCGTCATATAGGGCTCACCCCGGAAGACGAGCGTAGGATGTTAGACGCGATAGGCGCCGAGTCCATGGAATCCCTTGTCCGCGAGACAATGCCTGCGGATATCCTTTTACCGAATCCTATTGAACTGGACGAGCCGCTGACCGAGCAACAGGCTCTGAACGAGGCGGATGTGCTGTTGGGTTGCAACTATCTGTTCCGTTCCTATATAGGTCGCGGCTGGTACGGTACGATCACGCCGGCTGTGATCCGGCGGAATATATTAGAGAATCCCGTGTGGTACACCTCGTATACGCCTTATCAGGCGGAGGTGAGTCAGGGACGTCTGGAGGCGCTATTCGTGTTCCAGACGATGATCAGCGACCTGACGGGTCTGCCGCTTGCCAACTGCTCTCTGTTGGACGAAGCGACGGCGGCGGCGGAGTCGGTGACGATGATGCGGAATCTGCGTTCGCGGGAGCAGGTGAAGAATAATGTGTGCAAGGTCTTTGTAGATGAGAAGATATGGTCCAACACTTTATCCGTTCTGCGCACGCGTGCGGCGGGTCAGGGTATTGAGATCGTGACGGGCAGTTATGCGGACTTTGAGCCGGATGGTTCTTTCTTCGGTGCGCTGGTTCAGTGGCCCAACAGCGACGGCTCGGTCGAGGACTACGAGACGTTTATCGAGGATTGTCATGCGTCGGGGCTCAAAGTGACGGTGGTAGCAGACCTAATGGCGTTAGCGCTGCTCAAACCGTTAGACGCGGATATCATGTGCGGCACAGCCCAGCGTTTCGGTCTGCCGATGGGTTTCGGCGGTCCGACGGCGGGTTATATGGCGACGCGTGACGAGTTCAAACGCGACATGCCGGGTCGTATTATCGGTCTGAGTAAGGACCAATACGGACATCCGGCGTACCGTCTGGCGCTCCAGACACGCGAGCAGCATATCAAACGTGAGAAAGCGACGTCCAATATCTGTACGGCAGAGGCTCTGTCGGCGATGATGGCGGGTATGTACGGCGTCTATCACGGGGCAGCGGGTATCCGTGAGATCGCGGAAGGCATCCACGGCAAAGCGGTCTATCTGAGCGAGATGCTCCAGGCGTACGGCTACGAGCAGGAGAATGCGGAGTTCTTCGACACGCTCAAGATTCAGTTGGACGGTGAAAGTGTGAAGTTGGAAGACCTCAAGGCAAAAGCCGAAGAGTTGGGTATCAACCTGTATTACGCTCCGGAAGGATGGGTCGGTCTGTCAATTGACGAGACGGTGGATATAGACGATATGAACGACCTGATCGAGTTGTTCGCCGAGGCGTCGGGTAACATGCCGCAATACGAAGAGAGCGACGAAGCGTTCGAGGGTTTGTGGGCGATTGACGAGAGCCGCGTGCGTGAGGTGGATTACTTGCAGGCGGAGGTGTTCAAGAAATATCACACCGAGACGGAGTTAATGCGTTACCTCAAACGTCTGGATCGCAAGGATATTTCGTTGGCGACGTCGATGATCCCGCTGGGTTCGTGTACGATGAAACTGAACCCTGCTGCGGCGATGATTCCCATTACGTTCCGCGGCGCGACGGAGGTACATCCGTTAGCTCCTGCAGAGCAAGTGGCAGGCTACGAGACGATCATGGAAGAGCTGCAGGAGCAGTTGTGCGCTATCACGGGCTTCGACGCCTGCACGCTGCAACCGACGTCCGGTGCAGCAGGCGAATATACGGGTCTGGTAGTCATCCGCGAGTACCTGCGCCGTCAGGGTCAGGCTCAGCGCAAGGTGCTTCTTATCCCTGCTTCGGCGCACGGAACGAACCCGGCATCGTGTGTGCAGGCAGGCTTCGTGCCCTGTGTGGTAAAGTGCGACGAGAAAGGCAATACCGATATCGACGACTGGAAGCAGAAAGCGGAGGAGCACAAGGACGAGCTGGCGGGATGTATGATCACATACCCCTCAACACACGGTATCTTCGAGCAGGCTATCCGCGAGATGATTGACACGATTCATGGCAACGGCGGACTTGTTTATATGGACGGCGCGAACATGAACGCGCAGATCGGCTGGACGAACCCCGCGTTTATCGGCGCGGATGTGTGCCACCTGAATCTGCACAAGTCGTTCGCCTCTCCTCACGGCGGCGGCGGACCGGGAGCCGGCGCTGTATGCTGCACGAGCGAACTGGCGGACTGTCTGCCGACAGACGGCCATAACCGTGTGTCGGCGGCGATGTACGGCAATGCCAACATGGCACTTATATCGTGGGGATATATTAACATGTTAGGAGCGGAGGGACTGCGTCATGCCACCGCTGCGGCTATATTGAGTGCGAACTACATGGCGCACCGTCTCCGGGATGCCTACGGTATCGTCTATACGGGTGCGACGGGTCGCGTTGGGCACGAGCTGATCCTCGACTGCCGCCAGTTCCACGCTATCGGTATCACGGAGGCGGATATCGCCAAACGTCTGATGGACTACGGTTATCATGCGCCAACATTGTCGTTCCCGGTGCACGGCACGCTCATGGTCGAGCCGACCGAGAGCGAGTCGCTGGAGGAGATAGACCGTTTCTGCGACGTGCTGCTGCAGATCCGTCAGGAGATAGCGGATATCGAGTCCGGCAAAGCGGACAAGACGGATAACGTGCTGCTCAACGCACCGCACCCCGAGTACGAGGTGACAGCGGACGAGTGGAACCATCCGTACAGCCGTCGCCAGGCTGCGTACCCGACCGAATGGGTGGCGCAGACCAAGTTCTGGTGTCCCGTAGGCCGCGTGGACAACGGTTTCGGCGACCGTAATTTAGTAGCTCGTTTCTAATGGGAAAGGGAAAAGGACAAATCACTCAGCTGCGTGAACACCTGCAGAAGTACTATCGTGCGCTACCGTGGATCACGCTTAAGGAATTCCTGCTGATCATCATCAGTACGATACCTTATGCGCTGACAGTCAACCAGCTACTGGTACCTCACGCTATCGTCGGAGGCGGCGTGACGGGTCTGTGCGAGATCATCTATTTCGCCACGAACACCTACGTGCCGATCTGGCTGAGCAGTGCGGCGATAAATGTGCTGCTGCTTATTGTCGCGGCAATTACCGTAGGCTGGCGCTATGCACTCCGGACCATCTGGGGCGTTATGTGGCTCACGATATGGCTGAAGATTATTCCGATTGCAACCGTTCCGCTTCTGACGGATCCGTTCATGGCGGTGGTCATCGGAGGTCTGTTCACGGGCTGTTTCTTAGGTATCTGTTTCCTCAATAACGGTTCCACCGGAGGCACTGATATCATCGCGATGATCGTCAACAAGTACCATCATCTGCCGATGGGGCGCGTGTTGCTGTTTGCCGACATGACCGTCATCTCTTCGGCGTTCTTCCTGCCGACGGTACAGGCTGCGGGCACGCAAGGCGCAATCGAGAAGATATTGTTTGGTCTTACCTATACGTTCATGGCTTCTACGGCTGTCGACTGGGTAATGAACCGCATGCGGCAGTCCGTTCAGTTCATGATCTTCACGCAGAAACCCGAGGAGATAGCGGAGGCTATCCTGACGCAAGCTCACCGTGGATGCACCTTCCTCGAAGCGGAAGGAGGCTATAACAAACAACCCATGAAAGTTGTTACCTGTATCGCCCGATCCTATGAGTCGGCTACAATCTTCCGTCTTGTGCGTGCTATCGACCCCAACGCTTTTGTCAGTCAGAGCCAGGTGCGCGGCGTGTTCGGACAAGGTTTCGACCCAATGGCTAATGGGAAATAACAATATAACAAAATATCGTCCGTCTTGTGAGATTATTACGCTTCGACAAATATGTCAATCCGCATAACGCGCCGGTTAACTCGCGTTTGCACACGCTGTTTGATTATCTGGTTATCATCGTGGGGATCTTCCCGATGGCGCTGATGGTCAACTGGGTGCTACTCCCCCATGCTTTTGTGGGTGGCGGACTGACGGGTATCTGTTCGGCGATCTATTATGTGACGGGCGGTCTGTTCCCATCGCTCTTTCCGGAGTACGGCGGTGCGATCCCTGTATGGTTGACGACATTCGTGTTCAATGCCATTCTGCTGGTGATCGCCGGTTTGACGGTCGGATGGCGTTTCTGCATCCGGACTATGGTGGGTGTGGCTGCTATCACGTTCTGGTACAGGGTTATACCGGTGCTGCCCGAACCGATTATCGAAGACCCGTGGCTGGGTGCTATCATCGGCGGTTTTGTGTTCGGACTGAGTCTGGGATGCGTGCTGGCGGTGAACGGTTCGTCCGGCGGAACGGATATCGCGGCGATGATTGTGAACCACTATCACGACATATCGCTGGGTAATATCATGTTAGCCTGCGATGTCATCATCATCGCCTCGGCGTTCTTCCTGCCTTTGCCGGAAAATATGCAGACAGAAGGGATCAACCCGACGTATATGCATATCAAGCGTGTGCTGTACGGTGTGTGCATGACCATATCGTACACCGTGGCGGTGGACTGGCTCATTGCGCGTGTACACCGTTCGGTGCATTTCCTGATCTATTCCGCCAAGTACGACGAGATAGCCACCGCTATCAATATCACGGTCAACCGCGGTGTGACGGTGCTTGACGGAACAGGCTGGTACTCGAAACAACCGGTGAAGGTCATCTCGGTGCTTGTGCGCAAGCCGGAGAGTTCGCAGGTGTTGCGTATCGTGCATGAACTGGATCCTAATGCACTGGTCTCTATCGCCGATGTGGGAGGTGTGTTCGGCTCAGGATTTGACAAGATAAAAGTAAAGTGAATTGACAATTGGACGATTTGACGATTGATTGACGAGTGAGATAAATTGACGATTGCTTGTAAATCTGTAAGAAATCAATAGATTATGGATATTTCAATTATAGTGCCTTTGTATAACGAGGCGGAGTCGCTGCCTAAACTCTATGAGTGGATAGCACGCGTGATGAAGGAGAACCAGTTCTCCTATGAGGTTATTTTTGTCAATGACGGCAGTACAGACACGTCGTGGGACGTGATTTGTAATTTGCAAGGGGACAATGTACAAAGTACAAAGGAAAGTCCCATCCGCGGAATCTGTTTCCGTCGTAACTATGGCAAGAGTGCGGCGTTGTACTGCGGATTCAAAGCGGCACAGGGGGATGTGGTCATCACGATGGATGCCGACCTGCAGGACAGCCCGGACGAGATACCGGAGTTGTACCGCATGATCACCGCAGAGGGATATGATCTGGTGAGCGGCTGGAAACAGAAACGTTACGACAACAAACTGACGAAGAACCTGCCGTCCAAACTGTTCAATGCCACCGCACGCCGCGTGACCGGTATCCCGTTGCATGACATGAACTGCGGGCTCAAAGCCTACCGTCTTGAGGTGGTGAAGAATATCGAGGTGTTCAGCGAAATGCACCGGTATATTCCTTATCTGGCGAAGAATGCCGGTTTTACCAGGATCGGCGAGAAAGTGGTCCAGCACCGCAAGCGCGAGTTCGGTTCCTCCAAGTTCGGTATCAACCGCTTCGTGAACGGTTATCTGGACTTGATGACCTTGTGGTTCCTCAATAAGTTCGGCAAGCAGCCTATGCACTTCTTCGGACTGGTCGGCAGCCTGATGTTCTTCATCGGCTTTATAGCCGTGATCGTGGTGGGCGGAATGAAACTGTACGCCTTGTCTAACGGCGTTCCGGCGATGCTGGTCGGCGTGAACCCCTATTTCCATATCGCTATCCTGATGATGATTTTAGGCTGTATGCTGTTTCTCGCCGGTTTCCTGGCGGAGATCGTGATACGTAACAGTCCGTCGAGAAACGATTATCTGATCAAAGAAGAAATTTGACAACCATGTCTCAGTCGATAAGCGAACAAGTAATGACCATTGAACACGCCTTGGGTGAGCGCATGATCGAACATGCGCAGGTTATTGTGCGTGGATGGTTGAGCGAATTGGGGGAGAATAACCGCTACGAGGAATCGTGTAACCGTATCCAGACTGAGTACCGTTCCTTGTGCCAGCAATGGTTAGTGCAGGGTGGTCCGGCTGTGGATGAAGCATTGGACAACCTGACCGGCGATATGTACGAGCTTTCCGATGCCGTGTTTGCGGATATAAGTATGGCTCGTGGCATGGCACCCCAGATGCACGGGTTCAATCCGGAGAACAAGCAGTCGGTGATAAATTATTTTGCGCATTGCGTGACGCTTAAACAGGAGGACTTGGACTGGTTGCGCCGTGTGGCGGATGACCCGGACAAGGCGGCGGTCGCGCTGCTTGCCGCTGGCGCATTGAGCAGTAACCTCCGGGATTATTTCCGGATAGACGCCTTGCTCACGCTCATTGATTGTATGAACGCCCAAACGGAAATGGTGGCGGACTCGTGCAAGGTGTTTGTCAGCACGTTGCTCATGCACTATGACGTGCGTATAGATTATTTCCCGCAGATACAGGAGGCATTCCGTCAGACGGTCAGTGACATGGACGACGGCGGTGTCCGCATCTTAGAACTGATCGGCAAACTGATTCAGTACAGCAAAGAGAACGGACTGGAACTGTATGACCGCGGTGAGTACCGGTACGAATGGTTGCCGGAAGATGTGAAAAAGTTAATCGAGGTCACCGGCATGCGGGAGGAAGTTGATACCTTCCGGTCGTGGCTTCCCCATCTGGAGGAAGAATATCTGAATAATCTGGTGACGATCTTCCCCGAGACATGGCTGTACAAACAAATGGTGGAGTTCGACGAGATGCGTGTACAGTATATCGCGCTGAGTTATCTGTATGCGGGCAGAATGGATCTGCTGTGGGACAGCCCGGACAAGGCAGAGGAGTGGCTGAAGGGAGAGTTGCGCAGTGAGACGCTTTTCGCCAGACATTATCTCAACTATGCGCATTGTATGATGCTCAAAGGTGACCGGGTTATGGCATATGAGTATTACCTGCGGGCAAGAAAACGGTGCTTCAATTCCAAGGAATTCTTTGAGTTCTTCCGTCCGGACCGCCGTGCCCTCATCGACCGGGGCGTTGCCGTGGAGGATGTCTATCTAATGGAAGATATGCTTCTGACCATAACTACTGAATAATCAGAAGGCAACACCAAGACCGGCATCAATGAATTCTGCGCGGACTCCGTGGGTCTTCAGCCCCAGCTGGATAAAGAAGTTGTCAACTACGTGGTACTTGAGTACGAACTGCATGTAACACCAGCCGTCCTGATAATTGCTGGCATCCGTGAAATCGTATTTGTAGAATATGCCGCGGTTTAACGGAGTTCCTTTATCGTCCATCTCTTTGGCACCCTGACCTTTGTCCCATGATTTTTTGCCGGTATAGGGCTCCAGGTTTTTGATCGGGTCGAACACATAGAAACCGACATGAAGACCGGCTGTCAGTTTGCCGATGATGAACTCGGGCTGGAGGCTTATTCCGACGCGGAAACAGTTCTCTAACTTGCTTTCCTTGAGATAGGTCTTGCCAAAATACGTTACCGTGGCATCGGGGTTGAGTGCTGCGAACTCCTTGCTGACACAAGCATAGTAGCCGTCATAGAACGCATCGACACCTGCTCCGATACGGAAAATGGATACGGGCACCCAGTATGCTGCCAGTTTGACCGTCGCAGCACCGAAGAACTGCTGTCCGTTCTGGTTGTCGGCATAGTAATTCTGTTTGGCTCCTCCGGTAGCACTGAGTTCCAGAGCCCAGGGTTTGTCCACTCCGTCATACAGGTGTCTGGGCACATCGGGTTCCGGGGCAGAGTAGTCCTTTGACTTCGGCAGATAGCGTACGCCGAGTTCGCCGGCGACCATATTATACCCTGCGTTCGGATGCATGATACTGCCGTTGCTGATATGATGCCATCCGCCGTTGAGGGTGATTTCCCATCCGTTTTTGATCGGAAAATCCATGAACAGGTCCAAAGCCAGATAGGCGTTCAGCACGGATCCGACGGACTGGTTTGCCAGTTTAAACCCGCCGTCGATGTGATAGGGTTCGTATCCTTCTGGCAGCGTGTTCCGGTATGTTTTGGTGACAGCCGCCAGTCCGATGCCCGGGCGCACACCGATACGGAAATGTCTGCCGTTATAAAACGGCTGGTTCATGTACCCGTACAGAGCGAATGCTGAACCCAGCATGGCGTCGTTACCAAGGTTGTAATAGTTCAGCCCGATACCCACGGATGCGTTGTTCCATTGCTGGAGACAATGCCATTTTCCGGTAGGTTGAAACTCGACGCCGAATGAAGCGCCTAAAACGGGACGCTGAATGTACGGATCGACCTTGCCGTCCGACATCATAACGCCTCCTGCCCCGCTCAAATGGTAGGCAATTACTATGGATAAAAGGGTGTGTAACATTTTTCGGCGACAAAATTACAAAAATATTTTGATATGTGCAAAATTTTTTGTACCTTTGTGCCCAAATTGCGTAAAAAAGGTGAAGATTGCATCCAAAGACATACAAAACTACTTCTTTTTGGGTATCGGCGGTATTGGTATGAGTGCGTTAGCCCGTTATTTCCATCATGCGGGTTTTCGCGTGTACGGGTATGACCGTATTCCTTCTGCATTGACGAAGGAACTGGAGGATGCAGGTATAACCATCACGTATACGGACGCTGAATGTCAGGTGCAAAGTCTAGGATTATCAGCGCTTGATACGCTTGTGGTCAGGACTCCGGCAGTACCCGAGGACAGCGTTATCTATACCTACCTGCGCGAACAGGGTTTTGAGATCATGAAGCGTGCGGAGGTGCTGGGTCAGGTGACGAGGCAGAAGAAAGCCCTTTGCGTGGCGGGTACGCACGGGAAGACGACGACCAGCACGATGATCGCGCACCTGATGAAACCCGTGAATGCGTTTTTGGGCGGAATATGCATGAATGATCATACGAACCTGCTGCTGAGCGAGGACAGTCCTTATGTGGTGGTAGAGGCGGATGAGTATGACCGGTCGTTCCACCATCTGACACCATACATATCGGTGGTGACCGCCGTGGATGCGGATCATCTGGATATCTACGGCACGGCTGAGGCTTACCGGGATGCTTTTGCGCACTATACCGGTCTGATCACCGGTGCATTGGTGATGAAGAAGGGCATAGAACTGAAACCAAGGCTGCAAGAAGGCGTGAAATGCTATACGTACGGCGTTGTGGAACCGTCCGCGGAAGACACTCCTTCCTCCTGTCTGCCGGATTTCTATGCGCACAATATCCGTGTGACGAACGGGCAGATTTTCTTTGATTTCCATACTCCCGGTGAACCGATACGGGATATCCGTCTGGGTGTGCCTGTATGGGTGAACATCGAGAATGCGGCGGCCGCGATGACAGTAGCGTTGCTGGTAGGTGTTCCCGTGGAGCAGATAAAGGAACGTGTGGCATCGTTCGAAGGCGTGTGGAGACGGTTTAACATACATGTCAACACACCGGATGTGACGTATATAGACGACTATGCCCACCATCCGCAGGAGATAGCTTCGACGATAGATTCGATCCGCAAGCTGTTTCCCGGAAGGAAACTGATCGGTATCTTCCAGCCGCATTTGTACACCCGCACGCGTGATTTTGCGGACGGCTTTGCGAGCGTATTGTCCACAATGGATGAGGTAGTGCTGCTGCCGATTTATCCGGCGCGCGAAGAACCGATAGCTGGCGTAGACAGCGAGATGCTGCTGCATAAGATGACGCATCCCCGCGCGTGCGTGGTACAAAAAGAGGAACTGGTCCGTTTTGTTCAGCAACGTGTGGCAGCCTGCACCGAACCGGTTGTGCTGTTGACGGTCGGAGCCGGCGATATAGACCGACTGGTACCGCTTTTGGCGGAATCATTACATATTAACTAAACCCAATTAACTATGAGTACAGCAACAATTATCTGGAAGTCTATCGGAACGGGGCTTGTCGCCTGCCTGCTGATAGGCGCCGTCGTATGGGGCTATCGAATGGCTCCCAGCGACGACCCCTGTGCGTCGCTGGAGATTACTATCAGCGACCGGGATGAACGAATGTATCTGTCGGAGAAAGAGTTGTGCGATCTGTTGCGGGCGGATGACCTTTATCCGGTGGGACGCAAGCAGGATCTGGTGTCCCTGCACCGAATGGAGCAGACTGTCCGCCAGCATCCGATGGTACGAACGGCAGAGTGTTACATGACACCGAGACGGGAAGTACGAATCAAACTGACCCAGCGCGTGCCGTTACTGTTGGTTCAGAAACCCGGTGAACTCTATTTCATCGACACGGACCGCAAGGTGATGCCTTATCGCGAGACCGTCAAGGACAAAGTGCTGCGAGTGAGCGGTACAGTAAGCGCCCAGACAGCATCCACCCATCTGGCGGATTTTGCGCTTTGGTTACGGGACAATACCTATTGGCGGAGCCGGATCTGGCACGTGCAGGTAGAGAAACCGAACAGTTATTACCTGTATCTGCGCGGCGAGCATATGCCCCGGATCGTGTTAGGCAGTATGTACGGATATGAACGCAAGTTGAACAAACTGCGTACGTTCATGGACAACATCCCGCAAGAAGTTCAGGAGAAAAATTATCAGGAATTAGACATCCGCTTTCGCGGACAAGTAATAGGGAGGAAATGAGTATGGCAAGAAAACAACCCCAAACAGCGGATTCACTTCCTCTGGTAGCCCTTGATTTGGGCAGCGGCAGTGTCCGCGCCTTGGCAGCCCGGCGTATTGCACCGGATCTGTTTCAGATATTAGGCGTCGAGGAGCGTCCTCAGAAAATGGGCAATGTATGTGTGGAACAGGGTATCATCACTCAGTCGAGCAATGCCGGTTATGTTATCGCCGAAGTGCTCAAACTGCTGGCTAACCGTATCGGGATAGACGAGTTGCCTACGGCATTCGTGTCCGTGGGAGGACAGTCGATGCAGATTGTGGCGGTACATTCCAAACGCGACCAGGCGCGCAAGAAAGAGATCAGCCAGTCGCTGTTAGACGAGATGGAGCGGGAGTGCAAGGAGAAAATTGAATTGCGCAATCCGGAGGTGGCGGTATTAGGACTGGTTCCCAGTTATTTTATACTGGATGGCAAGGAGCAGGACGGTCTGCCGCGCCCGGACCAGCGTGCGGCGCTGGTGGAAGCGCATTACATCGCCTTCTACGGCCGTAAGACACTGGACACACAGTTGCAGAAAGCTTTTTCGCAAGCAGGGCGTAGTATTGAGCATGCCTTTGTCCGTCCGGAGACACTGCTGTCGGCGTTTGCCACGTGCGACGGCAGTCAAGTATTATTGCACGGTTGCGCGGTGCTTGATATGGGTGCGCAGACCACCAGTCTGACGGTCTATAAAGCGGGTCAGTACCTGCTGAACAAAGTGGTTCCGAAGGGCGGCTACCATATCACCCGGATGCTGGAGCAGCAGGGACTGGACTTCCATACAGCGGAGGTGCTGAAGACCCAATACGGCGTTGCTTCCCCCGATCTGGTAGAACGGAACGTACGCCTGCGTGTGCCTGCCAGCCCCGAGTTGGGCGGCGATCTTGTCATCTCTTCCCATGAGCTGGCGGAAGCCATCGAACTGAAGTTGCAGGAGATACTCGCTCCCTTGTTGGAGGAGTTTGCCAAGGTTGAATCACGTATATCAACGCTGTATATAACGGGCGGAGGATGTATGATGCAAGGCATGGCGGAGTATATCCAGAGCCGCACCTCCGTGAAGGTGCAGTACGGAGCGCATAACCTGCTGCTCCACCGCGATACGGATGTGAAATACTTCTCTCCGCAATATACTGCTCTCGTGGGAACGGTTCTGCTGGGACAGGACTACCGCGACTCCCACAAGAACCAGCTGGTTCGCAAGCCCGGTTTCTTCGACCGCGTCAAAGAAAGTACATTAGACATGTTTATAGATCAACAATAATTATGGAAGACAATTTGATTACACTGCCTTTGGAAGGCTTGACAGAAGATAGTATCATCAAAGTGATAGGTGTCGGCGGCGGCGGTTGCAATGCCGTCAATTACATGCACCGTCAGGGTTTGAGGGATGTTACGTTCCTTGTATGTAACACGGACCGTCAGGTTCTCATCAAATCCTCGGTACCGAGCAAGTTGCAGTTGGGACCCGGCTTGGGTGCAGGAGGCGATCCCGAGACTGCACGCCAGTATGCGGAAGAGAGCCGCGAGCATATCCGGGAGGCATTGAATGACGGTACACAGATGCTGTTTATCACTGCCGGAATGGGTGGCGGAACCGGAACCGGTGCTTCGGCTGTAGTCGCTGAAGTAGCGCAGGAAATGGGGATTCTGACCGTAGGTATCGTGACTATTCCGTTCGCTTTCGAAGGAAAGAAAAAGATAGAGAAGGCGATGACCGGTGTAGCGCGTCTTGCCAAACATGTCGATGCGCTGCTCATCATCAACAATGAGAAACTGAAACAGATTTATCCCGAACTGAACCTGCTGAACGCATTCTCCAAATCGGATGACGTGGTTGCGAATGCCGCGCGTGCGATAGCGGAGATTATCACCGTACCCGGCTATATTAACACTGATTTCGCGGATGTGCGCAATACGTTGCGAAAGGGTGGTGTCGCCATCATGAATATAGGTCGTGCTTCGGGTGAACGCCGTATCACAAATGCTATCAACGACGCCCTCAATTCGCCGCTGGTCAATACGAACGACGTGCATGGCGCCGAGCGTATATTGCTGCAGTTCTACTGCTCTACCGAGCATGCTATCGTCATGGAGGAGATAGACCAGATCAACGAGTTCGTACAGGAGGTAGGTGACGATATCGAAGTACAATGGGGCGCTTCTATTGACGAGACACTTGGCGAGGAAGTGCGTGTGACCGTCATCGCGACCGGTTACAAGGTGGACGGTCTGCCCTCCGAGGAAGAGGAGGAAGGCAAGAAAACGATCTCCGAAGCCATTGAAGCCAATTATCCGCCGCAACAACCCAAGCCGATGGAGGATGAGCAGGTACAACTGATCGACCTGAGTGACACGCTGCGTGAACAAGGGGTGCCGCAACCGCAACAACCCCGTGAACATGCCGATTCGACCTCAGCCGAAGAAGTGGTGATCACTGTGGAAGAGGAGGAGACAAAACCCGAACAACCCGAAGAGAAGCATCATTCGCCTTTCGGATGGATTAGAAGAAAATAATTAAAAACGTAAATATCTTTATGGATAGAGAAATGAATTTTTGGGACCTGTGCGTTGCCTTTGGTAACGCGATAGGTCGTGGCTGCGCAGCGTGCGGTCGCCTTCTGGCACGTATGTTAAGACTGACGTACCGCTATTGGTGGATTGTGCTGACGCTGACAGTATTGGCTGTTGCGGGGGCTCTCTACTACACGCGATTTGACAATATCACGTTCCGTGTGAACGCGATAGCTATGCTCAACGGACCTTCCGTGCAGCAGTTCGAGAAAGCGTTTGTGCCCGTTCAGACAAACATGATGGACCGCGATGCCGTTATCTATACGTACACCGGTCCGATGAAAGCGTTCGCTTTTGATTCGTACCGCGTGGTCGACTGCTTGCATAACGGAGTAGCGGATTATATTGATTTTCAGCGTAAGTCTTCGCCTACCGATACGGTTAAAGTGCAGATGAAAGACCGCGTATGTATCCAGTTCCGTATGAAAGCCAAAAACCTTCATCTGCTGCCCGAAGTAGAGCAAGCGTTAATGGACTATCTGAACAGCAACGAAGCGATGCAAGGAGCGTATTCCGCGTATCTGCCGAACCTGCAGGAAGAGGTGGCGTTCAATCATCGTCAGGCGCTCAAACTGGACAGTCTTACCAGTGCGTATTATTTCGGAAATGTAACGAGCGCACAACCAGTGAAAGCGGAAGGTTCCGGTCTGAATTTCTACGGAGACCGTCGTGTGCGTCTGTTCCTCAAAGATATTTATGAGCAGCAGCGCCATCTTCAGTTAGGCGACTATCGTATCCAATTAGCGACCGCTCCGGTGACTTTGGAAAATCATTTTGTGATAGATCCAAAACCCGTAAACGGTCGCATGAAATGTGTTGTATTGTTCTTCCTTCTCGGTTGGATAGGCGGTTGCCTGTTGGCGGAAACAATTGACAAACGCAAAGCGATTTATGCGTGGCTGAACAAGTAATTACGCTTTATTGTTCTTTACCCGGTTCACCAGCCACCGCACTGCATAGAAGATGATCACTGCTCCGAGCAGTACCAGTATAGCCACGCTCAGTTCGTGGCTATATTCATTGATAAGGTCCGCCTGACCATGTGCCACATATCCTAACACCGCCAGCACCGTATTCCATATACCGGCTCCGAGGAAGGTGTACAGCAGGAACTGACCGAACGGCATCTTGCTCAATCCGGCAGGAATAGAAATCAACTGACGGATACCGGGAATGAGTCGTCCGACGAATGTACTCACTTTACCGTGGTCGTTGAAGTATGTCTCCGCTTTCTCCAGTTTCTCACGGCTCAGCATAAGCAAATGCCCCGCTTTGCTATCCACGAACGCATAGATGATGGCGCGTCCCAGCCACATGGACAACAGGTAGTTGATGATGGCTCCGATGAGTGCGCCGATGGTTCCGAACAAGACGATGAGCGCTACGTTTACTATATAGTTGTCCGTTACGCAGACAGCACTATCCGGATTCTCAGCCACATAGGCAGCAGGCGGAATAACCACTTCACTCGGAAAAGGGATGAACGACGACTCGACAGCCATCAGGGCGACTATCGAGCCGTAGTTCATATGCGCACTGTACCATGCCGTTACCGCCGTTATCCAGGATGTACCGGCAACCAGAAGGATGATAAAGAGCGTTCGTCTCATTGCGCTAATAACTCGCGTACTTTAAGATTAATGGCTTTGCCTTCCGCTTTGCCCGCCAGTTGTTTGGTAGCAAGTCCCATCACTTTGCCCAAGTCCTGCATAGACGTAGCGCCGACCTGCGCGATGATCTCTTTCAGCGCAGCAGTCAGTTCTTCATCGCTTAACATAGCAGGCAGGTAACGCTCAATGATACGGCATTGTGCCATCTCCTCCTCTGCCAATTCGGGACGACCGGCGTCAATGAACATTTGTGCGGACTCTTTGCGCTGTTTGACCATCTTTTGCAGAATCTGTAGCGCTTTGTCGTCATGCAGTTCTCCGTCTCCGCCTTTTGCGGTCTTGGCTTCCAGGAACTCTTTCTTGATACCGCGCAATGCATCCAGGGCTACTTTGTCCTTTGCGAGCATCGCTTTCTTGATATCCTCACTTATTTGATCAAATAAACTCATAGTTGTTTGTCCGTATTAAATGAAAATCAGTTGAACGATGATATAAACCGGCAACAGGATAATGAGCGAGAACTTGATCATGTATCCGAAGAAGGACGGCATATCGATACCTTCCTGTTCTGCAATCGATTTAACCATGAAGTTAGGTCCGTTACCGATGTAGGTCAATGCTCCGAAGAATACAGCACCCATCGAAATTGCCTTCATGAATTCAGGCGCAATACCGGCTACCGCAGTAGCAGCATCTACGGGCAGGGTGGTAGCCGTAGCATGGAAGACCATCGCCGTCGGCGCGTTATCCAGGAACGCACTTAGCGCACCGGTGCAATAAACGAACTGCCAGGGAGCATCCACCGGAAGCGGATTCTGCTGCAGGAACATCAGCGCAGGCGTCATCGTCGCGAAAATACCGAGGAACACACATGCCACCTCTAAAATAGGTGTCCAAGAGTAGTTGTTCTTGACACGAACCTCTTTTTTTGTCGTTACCCACGAACCCAAAATAATCAGTATGAAAGCCCACTCGCGCAGTAACTTCAGATACCACGGTGCATCATGCGCACCCATTTCCGGGATATAGGTTGAGTTGATGAACATGGTGGAACAGATGACGCAAAGCAGCCAGAAGATATTCACCAAGCCGCTCATCTGCAGTTTTGTACTCTCGCGTACATCCGCCATAAGGTTGGCGGTCGGCTCTTTCTTGTAATAGTACGTATCAAGGACGAAATAGATTCCCAGCAGCAAAGCACCGGTTACAAACCATTCAGGAAGCATGTTCTGCATCCACCACATGAACGGCGTACCTTTCTGGAAGAGCAGGAACAAAGGAGGATCGCCCAACGGAGACAACAGACCACCGCAGTTCGCTACGATAGCGATGAAAAAGAGCACCGTGTGCACTTTGTACTTGCGCTGCTGAATCGTGGAAAGGACCAGGCGGATAAGCAACATTGCAGCACCGGTTGTTCCCATGAACGAAGCCAGTACCCATCCCAATGCCATGATGATGGTAGTGGTTCGCGGAGTCGCTTTCAAGTCACCCCGAATACAGATACCTCCGGTGGTGACAAACAGCGCCATCAGCAACAAGATGAACGGCACGTAGTCGTAAATCATCTGGTGAATCAACTCGTGATCCATGCCGTTGAAACACAGCCAAAGACCGACCGGTGTGCCTAACAGCAAGGAGACATACAACTTGTGTAGATTGTGTTCCCACCACTCGCCTACATGAGGGATGAGGGGCAACACTGCGATACACAACAGCATAACTGCAAACGGAATTAACATCCACGCAGGAATCAAATGCTCAATCATGATAGTGTTTTTTATTGATTATTATTGATTTTGTCAATCCAGTTTAAGCACGGCGAGGAACGCTTTCTGCGGTACCTCCACGTTACCGATCTGCTTCATCCGTTTCTTTCCGCGTTTCTGCTTCTCAAGCAACTTGCGCTTACGACTCACGTCACCTCCGTAACATTTCGCCAACACGTCCTTGCGCACCTGTTTGACGGTCTCGCGGGCAATAATCTTGGCTCCGATAGCTGCCTGAATAGCGATGTCGAACTGTTGGCGCGGGAGAAGTTCTTTCAGTTTCTCACACATACGCCGGCCGAAATCGACGGCATTATCGCGGTGGGTGAGGGTAGAGAGCGCATCCACCTGCTCGCCGTTCAAGAGGATATCCAATTTGACGAGGTTGGACGGACGGAAACCGTTCATATGCCAGTCGAACGAGGCGTAGCCTTTGGAGATGCTTTTGAGTTTGTCATAGAAATCAATCACAATCTCGCCAAGCGGCATGTCGAAGAGTAACTCCATCCGGTTTCCGCTGATATATTCCTGCTTGACCAATTCGCCGCGTTTGCCCAGACAAAGGGTCATGATAGGACCGATATAGTCGGAGGTCGTGATGACACTTGCGCGTATATACGGCTCCTCGATACGGTCTATTTCCGTCAAATCAGGCATGCCGGCAGGATTGTGTACCTCCACCATGCCTCCGTCTTTGGTATATACATTGTAACTTACGTTCGGAACAGTCGTAATGACATCCATCTCAAACTCCCTGTCGAGTCGTTCCTGCACGATTTCCATGTGCAACAGTCCCAGGAACCCGCACCGGAAACCGAACCCCAGAGCCATCGAACTCTCCGGTTGAAAGGTCAGGCTGGCATCGTTCAACTGCAGTTTCTCCAGCGAGGCGCGCAGGTCTTCATAATCTTCGCTCTCGATGGGATAGACACCGGCAAAGACCATCGGCTTTGCCTCCTCGAACCCGTCAATCGCTTTCTCGCACGGACGAGCCACGTGCGTGATGGTATCGCCAACTTTGACTTCCGTGCTTGTTTTGATACCGGAGATAATATACCCCACGTTTCCGGCACTGATCTCCTTGCGTGGGGACATGTCCAGCTTTAAGATTCCGATTTCATCGGCATCGTATTCTTTTCCTGTGTTCACGAAGCGCACAAGGTCTCCCGAGTGCAGGGTGCCGTTTACCACTTTGAAATACGCGATGATGCCGCGGAAGGAATTGAACACACTGTCGAAAACGAGGCATTGGAGCGGCGCTTCCGGATCACCTTTCGGCGCAGGAATACGCTCAATGATGGCATCCAATATCTCCTCCACGCCTTCTCCTGTCTTCGCGGAGCAACGCAGAATCTCTTCGCGTTTGCAGCCCAATAAGTCCACAATCTCGTCCTCCACGCGCTCGGGCATCGCATTGTCCATATCGCATTTGTTAAGCACCGGAATGATTTCGAGATCGTGCTCTATTGCCATATAGAGGTTGCTGATGGTTTGTGCCTGAACTCCCTGGGTTGCATCGACGACCAGCACGGCTCCTTCGCACGCGGCTATCGAACGACTCACCTCATAACTGAAGTCCACGTGCCCCGGAGTGTCTATCAGGTTCAGCGTGAACGGCTGTTTCTTCTGGATAGCGTCGTCCTGACCTTTGTATGTATATTGCATCTGAATAGCGTGGCTTTTGATGGTGATACCACGCTCTTTCTCCAGCTCCATATCGTCCAGCACCTGGTTCTCCATCTGGCGTACATCTACCGTCTGGGTGATTTCCAGCATCCGATCCGCCAGGGTGCTTTTACCATGGTCGATATGAGCGATAATACAAAAATTTCGTATCTTTTCCATAATCGGGCACAAAGTTACTACTTTTTTTTGACATGAGCAAATTTTCTACGAAAAAAGGTAACAAAAAAAGAGGAACCATTCAGTTCCTCTTCGTGGGCGTTTACGGATTCGAACCGCAGACCCTCTGCTTGTAAGGCAGATGCTCTAAACCAGCTGAGCTAAACGCCCTTCTCGTTTATCACGAGCGCCTTCTTTTTCAAAAGCGGATGCAAAGGTACTGCTTTTTTTTGACATGTGCAAATTTTTTTTCAAAAAAATGCATTTAAACCCTCATTTTTTTGATAAAATGCGATAATTATACCAATTTCGGTCTTTATATTGGTAAAAAACAACATAGCTAATAAGAGAGATGAGTACACCTACGACGATGCCTGCCAATACGTCCAATGCAAAATGCTGGCACAAATAAATGCGGCTGTATCCTCCCGTTGCTGCCATGATGAACAGGACGACTTGAATGAGAAAAACCTGCGCGAGATATATTTTATTGCGGGATGGACCGTTCTGATTCCCTGACTGACAGTTTTTGTTTATCAGATAATTGCCGGCGACGATGGATAGAATAAATGCCAAAGCGAAAAAGGCGGTGGTGTGTCCGGAGGGGAAGGAGAGCCACCGATTCATTTTGACACCCTCAACAAGCGGCAGTTGGACCTCGGGCATGTTGGTAGAAAACCATGTGACCGGTCTCGGTGCGCGGATGATGTGCTTGAACAGTTGTGTGGTCAGGGTTGAACCCAGCATGGCGGTTGAAGCGCATAAGCCCTCACCGAGCCGGCTGAAAAAGATGAGCGCCAGACACACAATGTACGGGAACCATTCGGCTACATGCGTGTAATACCTATAAAATATATCGCGCGCGTGCGTGTGACGATCGCACAACAAGAGGTGCAAATTTCCTTTCGGGATACATAAAAGGGCTAAGCCCAATGCTATTATGAGTATCAGGCTTAGCGTGATGAAAACACCGTTTCGCTGCAGAAATTGCTTCATATTATTCTACTCGTTGACCGTAAATGTCGTATAACATTTCGCCTTTTCGAATGACGATACGGCGGTTAAGCATCATTTTGTGTGCCGGGGAAGCCTGTTGCTCCTGTCCGGAGAGATCCGGTACTCCTGGTATCGTCTGCGGGCATGAAGGAATGGATTCTCCTTCTTTGTTTGTCAGCACGACGTACACTTCATCTCCTTTGGTGAACGTTGAATCGACGTGGTAAATGGATTCATTGGCTCCTTCAACCGCCACGCCGTTCCGGTACCATTGGTATGCGGTAAACTCGAATCCTTCTTCATTGCCGCCATAGCCGGGTTTATATACCGCCAGAACGTTATTGAACTTATAGGCGAAAATATCCTCCGGATAGAAGATGGTGAAATCAATAGGGAACTGGAGAACCCGGTTGCAAACCGTATCTTCAACCGATATGTTCGCGTGGTAGGTTCCGGGTTTGAGCAGGCTGATCGGAAGCGTAACTACCCCATAATCCAGTTTTACAGGTTCCGTTTTGCCGTTAATTGTAACGGTTGCATCTCCCATTTCTCCTTTTTTGTGGATATATGCAATTTCTATCGGATCTCCATAGCAAGCGAACTGTGCGGACGGATCGTTCGGAATAGACAGATCGAGACAGGTTACAATCTCAATATGCCTGTGCAGTATGATGTCGCAATCCGTATTGTTCTTAACGCCTAACACCTCGGTCAGGTTGATGGTCAGATCCACGATATAATCATCCTTGTTGTTCGGATTGACCGGATAGGTCATACCATTGTACGTTTCGTAATAGAAATCTTGCGCCTTGATGGTATCAAACTGCTCCGAGACGAGTCCGTAGTCATAGCGGACAACAGGTATGTCTTCCCAGCAGTTTGCCGGCCATATCGTATCGTTTTCGCCTTCCGCCAGCAGTTTTGCGCATAATGCGGGATCGGCTTTCTGCTGCTCCAAAGTCAGACATTTGTGCTCAACCGTGTCGAAATAGAGGACAGGCTGCACGACACGGAACGAGAACTGAACGGATCCGAGGAACTGTTCGCTCTCATCAGTGCACACCTGATGACCGTACAGGTCAGCAACTACATCATACCATCCAGGGCTGGTGTATTCATGCTCCTCTTTAGCGTTTGCGTTCGTCTTGGAAATACCGTCGCCGAAGTTCCAATCGACGCGTGTTATCTCGTCGGTACCGACCGCGGCATCGAACGATATAATACTGTCCATACAGAAACGGCTGTCGCTGCGATACCCGTTGACGAAGGTCTCTCCGTTCACGTTAACGCCCTGCTCGACTGCTGCCGAACCGGCAGAATAGGCGTACGACTCATTTTTACCATTGCCATATACAGTAGCAATTACTCCACGGTTGTTTTCCAGGCGGAATACTTTGTATGTTTCGGCAGCATCTCCGATTTGCGCGCGCGCATAGGATAACGTGGGGTTGCCCGGTACAGGTTGCCATATGAGCAAATTTGACTTATCTATTTCTATAATTTGTTTTAATAAATTGTTGTAAGATAGTGCTGACAATTTGGTGCTTTGACAAGTAGCTGTTTCAGTCACCACATTTAAGAAGTGATTCTTGGTCATTTCAGTATAGCAAGTACCAAAGGTAATCTTATTGATTTTTTGCTGAATTGGCGAGACCCAAACGGACGAAGGGTCACCAAGTGGCTTTCCGTCAGTCACTATCTCATTTACACCATTTCCAACATAACCGTTTCCTGTATCATAATTGTATACCTCGCAGGGACAAGTCGTTTCAATGTATAGTACATCTGCAGTAACTGTTTTTTGTACGGGAATAGGAGTATTTCCCGGTTTGTTAGCTTGAGGATTACCTGCATTTTGTAATGCGATATAATAGGTGTCTCCTTCATTAAGGATAATAGCCGGATTTTGAGAATATCCATCCAACTTTATTTCAGTGCCATCATTTGAAGCAGTGATGCCAATAATATTACCATTTTTGCCCAAAGAGCGTGTAATGATAAATTGCGTCCCCCAATATTGAACAGGCATTGGTTGCTCGAACAATGCATCACGCGCGGAAATGCCGTTTGGCAAACGTGTTAACGGCGAACCTGTATATATGGCAATCTTGCGGTTGTCGCGTGCCTTAATGTGTGTACCGGCAAGTTGTTGTTCCTTCTTACTGATAAGGTAGTACGTTTGTCCTTTATTTAAGTCAATAGTGTATAAGGTTCCGCTGGCATGGTTATCATAGGTGTCTCCTCGTGGAGTGATATCAACCTTGGTGCCATCTTCTGTTCCAAGAATAGTTGTTACCGTGACCATATTTCCGGCATTGGTGGACCAGCTGTCGCCATTATGAGCCTCCGGCATGTAGTCCTGTACATAGTATTCGTCTCCTAATGCACTAAGCGGAAGAATATTGCTGGCATCCATGGCGTTATCTCCACCTAGAATAACATAAACAGAGATGTTTTCTGAAGCGGTAATATGTAGCCCGTACATGTTTTTCTGACCCGCCAGATTGCACACCGTAGCCGGTTCTTTGGTGTTGATAGGATACCATGCCGAGGGGGTTAGACCGTCGGCGCTCTTGAAATCAGTCCAACTACCGGCATCCAGCTGTTTGGTGATGTTGATGGCATTTCCCACGCCTCCGGTAATAGTTACCGTACAACTTTTCTCAGCAGAGATGGCAATATAAGGGTCTATCCCTTTGCCATTAGCAGGTGAGCATACGATACTCGAACTTACCCAGAACTCTTTGCCCTGTGTAGATGCCTGACCCCATGCCGGAACGATGATGCCCAGCATGGAGACAATCAATAACAGCGATTTAATTAATCGTTTCATATTATATTAAAGTATTTCAATTTCCACACGTCTATTATTCTGACGACCTTCTTCGGTGTCGTTGGTGTCAATCGGCTGGGTCTCTCCGCGACCTTCGGCTTCCAGACGCTCCGGTTCTATACCGCGTTCGATCAGGTCTTTCTTCACGGCATTGGCACGACCATCGGACAGCTTCTGGTTCGCATCGTCCTTACCGACACTATCGGTGTGACCAATAATCTTGATACGTACTTGCGGATTGCGTGCCAGATACATGTAGAGGTCGTTGAGCGCCTCCTCGGATGTCGAGAGAATACGGGTCTTGTTGGTGGCAAAGAACAGGTTCTTGACGATGAACACTTCGCCTTTCTTGATTGGCGTCAACTCGAGGTTGATGGAGTCGCCGATATAGATAATCGCCTGATCCAATGGATCATAACCCATTTGCTCTATATGCAGTTTGTACAACGGTCCTTCCGCCAGCATCTGTTTTGCCGAGCCGTTGACAGAATCGGTATTGAGGCTGTATGCTGCTGTCTTTGCGCCGGCTTCGTAGATGTGAACGGTTGCGGGAATGACCATTCCGGTCTCCTTATTGGTCACGCGTACACGCAGTACAGGACGATGACGCATCGGGATGGTGATGTATTCGGTAGTGCCGACTTTCTCCACGGTGAACTCTTGTCTGGCGGGGTAGTAGTTCTCCGCGGTTGCGTTGACCGTATAGGAGCCCAAGCCATGTTTCTGGCGCAGTCCTTTGGGCGTAATCTGTTTCTGACGCAATACGATTTTGCCGTTTGCATTGTCGTGTGTCTCGACGAGCGCCAGTTGGAGCGGCTGGTTCGTCTCCTCATCCACTACGCTGTAGATGGCATAAGCAGGAGGCGGCGGAACAGGACGTTCCTGTTTGCCCGGTACCTCAAACTGGATGGCGAACTTGGCACCGACGAAGAGGTTGTTGAGTTTCGTATCGCCGTTCATAGCGAGCATGGTGTTCGTGTGCTGCACATCCACTTTGTCTGCTGCAAACTCCACGGGATTGGCTTTCGGGGTTGCATTCGTATTGAGCACGCCGTATTCGGCGAACAGACCTACACGGTAGTGCACATGTTGCGGTCCGAAAGGCAGACGTTGTCCGGGTTTGACTTTGGCTTTTTGCTTCGGGTCCGGCTGTCTCTGCAACCACTCGTCAAGGTCTATACCTACTTCAGCGACGACGCTGACATCCGGTTGCTTGAACTGCATGGGGTTCTTGACCATACCGCCCAAGTCCTTGATACCCATTCCGTAAGGCTCAAGCAGGGCAGGGTCTTCCACAACGATGTCGTATTGTCCCTTCTGGGTATAGCCAATCGGAATGCCATAATGTACCTTCGCTCCCACGAGGAAATAGTAACGGCTGAACTGCGCACCGAACATCAAGGGCACGCCTACCTCCAGCATGTTACGTGTCTCTTTGAGGTTGTCGAACCAGTAGTTGTACTTCGTTCCTGGGTAATTGAGGTCGTTACGTGTGGCGGTAAAACCATAACACGAGGTCGAGTTGAGGAAGCGGACATCCAGTCCCACCTCAAACAGGAAATGTCCGTATTCGAGGTTATAGGTGAAGTCCAATCCGGCACCCGGACCGCCTTTGAGCTGTTGCAAAGCATTGCTTTGGTTGAGCGTACCGGCTCCTACATACTGACCGTTGATCTTATCCATCATAGCGGCATACCCTGCGCGGAAACCGAGGTTAAAATATGAGATTGGTTCAAGACGCGGATTCTCCAGACTCTCCTGATATTTCTCATAATCGCGGATGGCTTTTTCCTCTTTGGCTTTGGTCTCCGCTTCTTTCTTTGCCTTCTCTTCTTCGCGCTGTTGCGCTACTTTGGCGCGTTCGGCAGCCTCTTTCTCGCGTTGAGCCTGTGCCTTTGCTTTCTCTTTGGCTTTCGCCTTGGCTGCTTTTTCTTTTTCTTTGGCTTTGGCTGCTTTGGCTTTCTCTGCCTCTTTTTTCTTCTTCTCCGCGGCTTTCTGCTTGTCCGTCTGGGCGGCAGGAGCCGGTTCGGGGTTTGCGTACACGACGATAGGAGCAGCGTTCAAAGCAAGAACAATACCGGCAATCAGTATTTTGTGAAATAAATGGGTCATATCTGTGTTCTCCTCCTTTTATATTATTGAATGATTAATTTGAAACTACGGCTTCCTTTGCCTGTTACGACACGCAGCAGGTACAACGTCGGACCGGACACTACCGGTGCGGGGATGGTACAACCGCCATCGGGGATGTTGAACTGCAGGTCCTGATATACCCTTCCGCCGGCATCTATCCATTGGGCGTAGCACTCGATATCGGTCTGACCGTTCCAGTTGGCGTTGACGAAGACCGTTCCGCCCGACTGAACGGAGTAGGTCGCCGTGATGGCTAAGCCATCCTCGTCTTTTCCAAAATTATGCGGATCCGCGTTGGTGTTGAATGCTTTGGCGCATGCGCAGGTACGCACCTCGTCCGGCTTGCCTTTGTTGATGGTGAAACAGATATAGTATGCCTCGTTGATGTTACCTCCGTACGGGATGTCATAGAAGTTGAGGTTTGCGGAAATCTGTCCCTCAATGGCGGTGCTGTCCGAGAGACGGTACCACTGATAATTGCTCAACTCCTTGTCTTTAAACGGTTCCGTAAGCAATCCCAGCACGTTGTTATAGCGCTGCGAAACGACATCCTTGTCGAAGTTGATCATGAAATTCATCGTGGTGTCCGCCCCGCCGCAATCGGATGTGATCTGGAGATGGATACCGTAGAGCGTCTCCGGCTTGGCACTTTCCGGAATGGTTATTTGGAAATAACCGTCCTTGACAATCAGTTCCGAATCTTTGAATCCGTCCGTTTTGGCGGTCTGGTCAAACTCCACGGTTACGTTCTCGCCGTGCAGGTTGACACCTCCTTCGTTGGTATATGGAATACGTCCTACATAGGCTTTGCCGTCCTCGGGACAGGGGATGTCCGGCTGACCGATGGTAAACTGATAGCGACCGATGGTCACCTTGATAGGAATACTGTCGATGGCGTTCTGACCGGCGCAAAGGTTGCTGCTTTCGCGATAAATGAGCACATATGCGGCATATACCCCGGAGTTCCGGTAGTAGTGCGGCACCGAGTCTTTGTTCGTCAGATCGTTCTGACCGTCTCCGAAATGCCATTCGATTTTCTGGTATTCGTAGTCGGGGTGGCAGGCAAACTTGATAGTATCTTCACCGCAAAGGGTGTTCTCGCTGTCCGGCGTGAAAATCTGTCCGTTGATGGTGATATACTGCGTCAGCGGCTTGGTGGCACCTCCGGCAGAGTAACCATATGATTCTTTCTCTCCGTAGCCATATACATGAGCAATGAATCCGTTGTCTCCCGTGAGACGGTGGGAGGCATAGTTGATTTTTTTACGTGCATAATACCATTGGTTGTTGCTGCCGTTTACCGGGCTGAAATCAGCGGATATATCCACGTTGTCCAGTTTCATGGACGCGACGCCAGCGGCATCAGTAACCACGTTGAAATAGTGGGTGTTAGTCGAACCGTAGGTAGCGAACGTAATGTCATTGATGCGTTGCTCGATGGGGTTCACCCATACCATAGCCGGGTCGCCTACGGGGTTGTTGTCATAGGTGTTACTTACCATGAAGAGGTGTGTTGCCGCCGGACAGGATGTGGTGATAAAGCAACTGCTGTCATTGACCAGCGGGTCGGGCAGCGTCTGGTCGCTGTGCGATTTCTTGTAGTCCGAATCGGTACATTTGACACCCGTCTTGCCTATCTCAAACTCAAACGTACGTTTGATGTCTGTTGCAAAATTGAACGTGTGCTCTAGGTTTCCGTTGATGAACACCTGTGTGCCGTCTTCACGCGCCATTACGCGTACGATGTCACGACCACGGGTCATGGAGGCGGTGATTACGAAGGTGTTTCCCCAATAGGACACCGGCATCGCTTGCGAGAAGAGGTGGTCGCGGTCACGAATCTTTTCCGGCAGGTTGGTGTGCGGTGCTCCCTGGAATACGGCGATTTTCTTGTTATCGCGTGCTTTGAGCCATGTTCCGCTCAAATCGGCATCATTCCCGGCATATTTGCCACTCCATACATAATATACCTGCCCCTTCATCAGCATAGGGGTGACAAGCGTGTCCTTACCCAATTGGAAGTTGAGCAGACGTTTCTGGTTCTCCGTGAGCAGGGTGTCCAGCATTTCTATCGGAAGACCATTGGTCTTGATATAATTCTCCAGATCCTTCGCTGCATTGCGTATGCTTTTCATGGCATCGGTGAGAACGGTCGGACAATAGTCCACCACCGTGCTGTCTTCGGTCGCGATGATGCAGAAATGTGTTCCCTGCGGTTTGTTCTGGTGATCCGAAGGCGCAACGGTTTGAATCAGGTATTCATCCTGCAACGAGGGTTTGGGCAGTACGTTGGTCGCATCGAATGACTTGGATCGCCTGTTGCTGGCAAACAGCGAGATGATTCCCGTGGACTCCACGTGAATAGCACTGTGATCAACCGAGTCTGGATAGATGGTATAACAGGTAACAAGTGCTTTTTTGTCATCTGTACGTGTTCTGGCGGTTTCACTGCCGTCACCGGTATAGAACGATACTTCTTCAATTGAACCGGCGGTCAGTGTCTTGGATAATGTCTCTCCGGTAATAGGGTTGGTAAACGTCACCGCACTATTTTCCTTTGCGGAAACCGTCAGCGCGAGTGTCACCGCTTTGTCCGAGTTGTCGCTGTGGTCGTTTTGGTCCGACTGCATAAACGTCACCCAGAAATCTTTCCCTTCCGTGGATTGCCCTTCCTGAACGGTGCTTTGCGCGTTCAGTCCCAGGAACGGGATGAGAAGCAGTCCCCAGAACAGTACATTGGATACTTGTTTTTTCATATGATTTTTGTTGTTAAATATGTGCATTTAAAATCGCTTGCAAAATTACTAAAATTTTCTCACGCGCGCGTGCACATTTCCGCGAAAAATGTGTAAAAATTGACACAATTACTGTATTCTTTGTCCTAAAGGTGTAAAAATTGCTCCGTTGCGGATAATAATGACCTTTCCGTCCCGTATTTCTTTGCGTGCCGGTTCGATGGATACCTGTGCGGGGTCCATTGCCGAAGGCGGGTTGTCGTCATAGGTTTGCCCGTAACTCTGGGCCAGCAGGCGGAAGTCTACCGTCTGTCCCTGACGGTTGCCCCAGATATATTCCACCAGGTCCGGGTAGTCGATGAACGGATTGCGGTTTCCTTGAATCTTGTTGACTTCGACGGCACGTTTCTTCTCCTTCTCACTGACAGGATCGAGACGATGCCACGAAACCAGTAGATCCCGTAGCCAGGGTTGGAACTCCTGCCATCCCTCGTTCGTCATGGCCGTTCCCGCTTCACCGGTCGTGACCCATGTGAGGAAGTCACCATAACACGTAGCGATATAGAAGTATGCTCGGGCAAAATCACCTTTGTACTCGTCTGCGGGACAGAAGACTCGCGTCAAATGATTTATGGTGTCCCTGCCAGTCACAAACGAACCGTTGTAGAACGAGCTGTCCGCTGGAATACCCGGGGCATGATTCCCTTTACTGCGGTTAGCCGAGTAGTCACCCGGTACGAGATGGTAAAGGTCGCAGTATGCTTCATTGACCGTCCCGCCCCACCAACTCTTGGGCAGCATATGCTCGATATCGAAACCGGCTACGCTGGCAGTTGTATCCATCGGATTGAAATACCGATGGTTGTTGGAATACATATCCAGAACTTCGTTTGTTATGGTATCGCGGTCTGTGAAGAAGAAAGCATGCCAACTCTTGCGACGCCCGCTGCCGTATTTGTAGCGTACACCGCAGTTAATGATTTCGCCTAACTTGGACTTGAGCACCGAATCCTGTGTACCTTGTGCGCGCTCATAATAATCGCCGGGCATGGGACCGATAGCCATGCAGCTGGAATCGACTTGGAAGGTGGGAGGAGTATATTTGTAACTGCTGATCTTCAGCGGAATGGATTTTGTAACAAGCACATTATCTGTTCCCTTTCCGCTTATATACAGCGTGTCATAAATCGTATTGGCGTAGTTAATGCTATATGCAATATCCACCTCTCCGCCTTCTGCCGGCAGCGTAGTACTTCCCAGCGAAAAGACGTTGCCGTTTTTCAACGCCAATTGAATGTCACCAACCACATGTTTTGCTTTTACAAGGATGTTGACAACATCTTCGGACACCTCTCCGTCTTCGATAGGAACACTACCGAAATCAACGTCGTAAGGTCTCTCGAAAACCGCCGTGTTGGGTAGTGGATCGGATGCCTCAAACTCAATACGCTGTACATACCAGCGGTTATAAGAAGCAGTCAAAGCAGAAATGGAAATCTCATTCAGATTTTCGTTGAGCGTGATGGTATAGGGAAGCATTTCGCTACGATGACCTGCTTGCCACAAGATATTTTGCCCGCAGACGGAGATCCCCTTGGTGGCAGTCGTGTCGTTCTTGTGCGAATAGGATGCCGCATATACGGTCATGGTTTGGATGGTATAGGTGGCATTGAGACCTATGGTTAATTCACCTTTGGCACTCGTGGTACCGCCTTTGATACCTCGTCCCGAACCGGCATTGTAGATGTTATTGGATAACACCAGACTTTCAGCGCAGTTGTCGGTCGCTTCCAATACGACCTTATTCAGTTCGCTGACTTTGGTTCCGGAGTCATTACTGCCGTTTCCGCTCTTGAATACAATGGTGTAGGTCTCCGCCATCAGGCTGACAGACATCATCATGACAACAAAGAAAGATACGTGCCGTTTCATGGTAATTCTAAATTCTGAATTGTAAATTCTTAATTCTTCTTCGCGCAAGCGAAAATCAGGTTGAGCGCGACATACCAGATGATGACCGCCGTTCCGCTAAAGAGGGCGAACTCGATATGTTTGGCTACCACGGCTTTATACACGCAGTAGGCAACGAGCAGCACACAGCCGGCAAGGAAGGCGATGACCGTGCTCTTCTCTTTCTTGAAACTCTTGAAACTGAAGAACGGAATCTCCGCGTTGAGCAGCCAGCAGCTGACGAGAGACAGACCCAGGAGCGCCCAAGCCATCCAATCGTATCGTAACATGGCATAGGGCATGCAGCACAGTGCGCCCCAGAAAATGGCGTTTGCCGGCGTTGCGAGACCGATGAAAGAGTCGTGCTGACGCTCATCGACATTGAATTTAGCCAAACGAAGTGCCGAGCAAGCCGCCATGAGCAAGGCGATAAGCGCCCACCATCCCACGATCGGTCGCAGCCAGCAGAACAGCATCATGGAGGGTGCCAGACCGAACGTGATATCATCTGCCAGCGAGTCCAGCTGGATGCCTATCGGGCTGGGTGCTTTGAGCAGACGGGCACTCAGACCGTCGAAGAAATCGAAGAAAGCGCCTGCCAGGATAAACACAAATGCCCACATGAACGCTCCCTGCGTGGCAAGGAACACGGCGATACTGCCGCACAAGAGGTTGCAGCTTGTGATCGCGTCCGGAATAATTCGTTTTACATTCATAATCGTCTATAAACAAAGTAAGTTATTACAAAGGTGGTGATGCTGCATGCATTGGCGATCCAGAAGAATGCCGAATACCCGACCGCCATTTCGATAGCACCGGCTACAAAGCCCGGAATCATCATCGACAGAGCCATGAAAGCCGTGCAGATGGCATAGTGCGATGTCTTGTATTCCCCTTCCGAGAAATGCATCATGTACAGCATATAGGCGGTGAAGCCGAATCCGTAGCCGAACTGCTCAAAACTGATGGCAGTTCCGATGATCCAAAGCGATTCGGGCTGCGCCATACTGAGGTAACAATAGACAAAACTGGGTAATGTCAGCGCTGCCGCCATCAGCCAAAGCGAGCGTTTGAGTCCGTGCCGGGCGATGTACCTGCCGCCGATGATACCTCCTGCCAGCAAGAAGATGACCCCGATGGCGCCGTAGAGCAGTCCGACCATTTCGGTGCTCAACCCCAGACCTCCGCCGATGATCTGTCCTTCCCGAACGAAACTCTCCCGTGCATCAACAAGGAAGGGAGCGCTCAGTTTGACAAGAAACCCTTCGCTCAGGCGGTAGAGCAGCATGAATCCCACCGCCAGCCATACTCCGGGTTTGGTGAAAAAGGTAGCAAACGCCTCTTTCAGTTCACGTCCGATCTCTTGTCCGCTTTTCTTGGCGATACTTCCGCGTGCGCGGTCTTCGGCAGGACGGGGAAGAAAGAAACTGTGATACAGCGTGAAGCATACCATCAGAACCGCCGTCGTGCCCAAGGTGACCTGCCACGAGAGGGGTATATTGCCGGTTTTGTTCTCCACGTAGCCGGCTATATAAACCAGTGCGCCCGTGGCGAACACCGCTGCGATGCGGTAGAACGTTGAGCGGATACCGACAAACGCAGCCTGGCTCGTACTGTCATGCGCGAGCATGTAATAGCCGTCCGCTGCGATGTCGTGCGTGGCGGATGCAAAGGCGGCGATGATGAACAGAATCAGGGTGAATGTGAACAGGCTTACCGGGGTGCTCTTGGAGACTATCAGTTCGGATGAAGGGTGGGGAAGGCTGACTGTCAGCAGGATACAAAGCACTGCGATGAGCGCCTGCATGGTGATGATCCACCATCGTTTGGTCCGGAAAATATCCACGAACGGACTCCACAGTCCTTTCAGAAACCAGGGGAAATAGAGCAATGTGGTGAAGAACGCCAGCTGGTCATTGGGTACCCCCATTTTGGCAAACAGCATCGTGGAGATGCTGTTTACCAGAAAATAGGGTATTCCTTCTATGAAGTACAAGGTCGGAACCCATACCCAGGGGGATGTATGTCTGCTGTCAGCCATAAGCTATCAGCTTTTCCTTATTATTTACGCACGCGCATGCGCGCATGTCTCCTTATTGGAAGTTAGCGCGGTTATCCGTTACATCGGCATTGTCTTCGATGAGCTGGATAGCCTGATAGGGCAGATAGGTGAAGCGTGAGCTCAACTGTGCTTTCTCGCTCTGTGCGTCGAATGCGCCTTCGAGGTTGTTGGCAGCGCCGGTCTTGATCATATATACACCCATGTTGCCTTTGACGGGTTCGCTGAGCTGGTTCTCGCCCAGTGCGACAGCGGCACCGATCACTGCGGGCTCCATACCTGCGTTACCCAGACGGCTGTCAGCCAGAGCTACGCGCTCGATGCTCTTCACCGGCTGTTTCATGATCTCAGCGGCTGCCTCGAGGCTCTCAACGCCCTTGAGCTGCTTGATGATGTACTCTGCTTTGGCGTTGTTGGTCGCTTCATAGGTCAACTCGGAGCGTACGGCGTTCAACGGACGGTACTCGCCGTCGTTCACTTCTGTCACGGCTGCTACGATGAACTGCTGACCGCACTCGAACACGTCACTCACTTCGCCTTCCTTGGCTTCGAACGCCCAGCGAACGATAGGACGGCTTGCTTGCAACTGACCGATCTTGTCGGTGGTAGCCGTCAGGTTGTACTGCGGTACGACTGCCATGCCTGCCTCTTGAGCCGCTTCTTCCAGTGCCTCGGCGTTGTTGTTGGCGATGATGAACTGCTTGGCGTTATTGTAAATAACCGAATAGGTCTTGCTTGACGGAGTCACCTCGCGTGCGAGGATAGCCAGTTTTACTTTCGGTGTCGGTTTGCCTGTCTCGAGAATCTCATAGGTCTGTTCTCCCATGCCTTGTGCTACGGTGAAACGCTCGCCGCGTTTGCCTGCAAACGCAGGCTCGGCGATGTTCTTCGGCAGATCACTTGCCTTGAACCAGCCTAACTCCTGATCCTCACCGTCTTCTACGATGGCTTTCAGCTCTACCGAGTCCGGAAGCATGTAACCGCATTCCATGATACGTGCCATCGAATAGGTGTTGTTCTCGAACAGGATCTCCGTGCAGTCACCTGCTTTGGCGTCTTTTGCGAATGCAAACTCTTTATACTGTGCGGGAACGGTCTCCTCCGAGTAGTCGCGACCGTCGTACATGATATCCGAGTTGGTGTTGACAACGAGACTCACGTCCTCGGTCGTCTTGAACTCTTCCTTCAGGTTCTCCATAAGGGTCTGTGCCGCCTTGAAATCGTCCTCGCTCGGCTCGATGTTGAAGGCAACGTACTTGATGGAACGGTTCGGAGTCTGTTTGTACTGCTGTTTATGCTGCTTGTACAGTTTCTTGAGATCGCTCTCGTTTACTTTTACCAGGCTGTCCGCTACGGTGTAATAGGGCTGCATAACGTACTCTGCGCTAAAACCGTTCTGACGGGCATTGAATGCGTACTCGGCGTCGAGCGAGTTGGCTTTGAGCAGGTGCTGGAGCAGAGAGGTGTATTTCTCCTGCATGTAACTGATACGCACCGCTTTCTCCCAGTACAGCCAGTAGGTCTTGGCTTGTGCCAGATTCGGGTTCTCTTCTTCACCTTCCTGGTTGATAGCCTGAAGGAGTCCTACGACCGCCTCGCGGTTGAACTGACCGTTCTCGTCCGCAAAGGCACGGCGGCTGCGGATCAACTGGTGAATATTGTCACCGATGCAGAGCTCGCTCAACTCATCGGGAGTGATATCCATACCGATTTCTTTTGCCTGGGCACGCATCGTGTAGTCCATGAGCATCATGTTCCACACCTGATTGCGGATTTGTGAGTGCGTGTCTTCGTCAAAGTCCGAACGACCCGACTCGATCTTGTACACTTCAGTTAATTGATCCTTTGCTGATTCGTACTCCGTGTAGTGTACTTTGTGACCCTCAATGATACCTACGTTCTCGCGACCGCGGTTGAAGAAACTACTACCGGAGTTCAAAAAGTCTCCGAGGATAAATGCTAACATGGCGAGACCCACGATTGCAATTAACAGGGCGCCATGATTTCTAATTCGTTGTAAACTTGCCATTTTATAAATTTATTTTAGTTTTATTCGTTGTATTTCTTGTTTGTTGTGCTCAGCAGGTAGGCATTGTCCGCCGTCTCTGCCGTGCTGCTGTAGTTTTTCAGCTTGCAGTGAACGACTACGGTATCGTTCGCTGTGATATATGCCGCGGTGGGGAATTCCTGGTTGTTCATGCCGATACCGCGGTATATCTCAAAGTAGCTCTTGCCGTCCGAGATAATATACGTGGCTTTGCCTGCGTTGAATTCCAGAATCTCCGTTACGACGCCTAACACATCGTAGAACTCTTCGGACTCCTTCTTGTCCTCCAGCTGCAATGCCATCATCACAGCGTCGCTTGCGCTGATCTGACCTTCCTGCGGTTCCGGACAGCCGGGGAATGGACCGGGGGCTACCATCGAGTCGATACGTACGATGAAACCGTTCTTCAGCTCCGGCGTTGCCGAGCCGCCCGATTTCTGGTACATGGTCAGCGTACCGATGACGGTCACTTTGGAGCCTGCGCGCGGCACATCGTTGCTGTTACGGAAGGCGTGGTTGTTGAGATTGTTGATATAATAGCAGGAGATACTGGTCTTGCCGTTGTCCGACAAGTCGAAGTTGATATTTGTGTATTGTCCCGGTACGTTCATCGGATTGGTCGTGTTTTTCATTACCACGCCCGAGATCTTGTAGCGGTCGGGAGTCTCCTGGTTGGCAGCCAATGCGTTGCAGATGGCGATCGCGCTGTCCACGCTGATCACGATACCGTTCGTGTCCGGAATAGTGACCGGAATCGAATCCAAGTTCTGACTGTTGTCGCCGGGACCGTTGATGTAAGCAGGCTCCGTACAACTCATCATCAATAACGCAACGACTGCGCTCAATGTACAAATACTCTTTTTCATGTTGTATTTATTTTATGATATTATCACTGGGTCAAACAACACCTCTTTTACTATCCCGCGTACGCAAAAATGCACACTAAATCAAAATAGCGTGCAAAATTACAAAAAATAATTCAAATATGCAAATCTTTGGCTCTTTTTTTGCGAAAAAAAGTGTTTTTGCCGGTTTTGCTATTTGTCTTGTATTCCGATTTCGGCGGCTTGGAGAATGAGTTCGCCTAAGCCGGCGCGGTACTCATGCGGGTCGAAAGTGCGGTTGTTGTTCACCAGGGACGATGCCATATCGAACGAAGCGTTTCCGGCGTAGGGAGACTTGCGTAACAGCATGCCGTACGCCGCTACACCTGCTGCAAAATTCAGGTTTTCGGAACTGTTGCCGACCCATTGGTTGATGTCGATGGACAGCTGCACGCTCGCCTCTCCCAGGGCGCGCTTGTAGCGGAAATCGAAGGTCGCCGCTTTGGCATTCACGTCCCATCCCTGCGGCAATGCGTCGCTCATCCGCGGAACCAGCTCGTACAGCGCCGTGATCGTCTGTCCGGCTCCGATCTCGCCGGCGTCCTTGCTGTCGTTGTCAAAATCCTCGTTGTTCATCACGCGGTTCTCGTAACCGATAAGGCGGTATTGAGCTACAACGGTGGTGTCGAACGTGATCTGTATCTTGGCGTCCGAGGCGACGGAAAGCATGTTCGAGCGCTCGTGGCAGAACACTTTCATCATCTCGTCCTCGCAGTCGATATACGAATAGGTTCCGTTGCCCGCATTGGATATCTTCTCCATCATTCTGTCGTTCAGGTTGCCTTGTCCGAACCCGCAAACGGACATGTATATGCCGTCCTGCGCGTGGCTCTCGACGATCTCTAGCAAGCCTTCCAGAGAGGTCACACCTACGTTCCAGTCGCCATCCGTCCCCATAATGATCCGGTTGTTGCCGCCCTGGATGTAGTTCTGCTGAACCTGCTCATATGCCATCTCCAGGGCACGCGAACCGGATGTGGCTCCGCGGGCTTGCAGCTGTTTGATTTTGTCTATCATCATCTCCGCCTGCGAGCAGGGAGTGGAGGGCAGTAACAGGGTCTCGCCGCTCGCGTAGGTGACGATGGCGATGCGGTCGTCCGGACGCATATGGGTCACTAACTCGATCAGTCCCGACTTGAGCAACTCGATTTTGTCGGACGAAGCCATCGAACCCGACACATCGACCATGAACACGAAATTGGCGGTGGGCATATCTTCATCGGCAACGGATTTGCCTTTTATTCCCAAGCGCATCAGGCGGTGGTCAGTGTTCCACGGGCATGCTCCTATCTCGCCGTTGATGGCTACCGTCTCGTCGCCCGAAGGATCGGCATAGTCAAAGGTGAAATAGTTCAGGAACTCCTCGATACGCACCGCGGAGGAAGACGGGATGCGTTGATGTACCAGACAGTTACGCATATAGGCGTACGATGCGCCGTCGGCATCCACCGAGAAAGTCGATTGCGGCTGCTCGCCGGCGTTGACAAAGGGGTTGTCTGCGAACTCTTCAAAGCGGTCTCCGCTCTGCGGATTCTGCGGATCGTCGAATTCGCCATAATAATAACCGTCCATGCCCGGTTCCATTCCTTTGGAGTTGGAACAACTTGCCAGCCACAAGCCGGCGAAAACTGTCATGGTAAAAAATACGATTCGTTTCATAATGGTGTGATGTATTAGGTGTTAATAATGAAATATGCTTCTACATTTTTTTATTTCATGCCCAGACGGTGCAGATGGCAGAGCATCAGACTGCCGTCTTCGCGCCGGAGATGCATGCCGTTCCCTTCGCAAAAACGGAATGCCTGACAACTTTTGCAGGGTTCGGATTGTTTCATCCACGAGCGGTCACGATAAGGGTGGAAACCGTGCTCCCATACCTCCCAGAAGGAGTCCTTATAGATATTGCCCTGATAGTATTTGCCGCGGATGGAGGTGCAGGCGGATATCGAACCGTCAATGAGGATGGAGGCGATACTGATACCGGCTGCGCACTGGTACAGATGATCCCGGACGCGCCCTTCGTACGGTCCCAGATAGCCTTCGCACGAGTAAGAGACATGCCGTCCCGCTGCGCGTTCTGCCACAATGAAATCCATCAGACAGCGGAACTGCTCATCCGTCAGCAGCAGTTCCGGATTCTCTGCTGCCCTGCCCATCGGATCGATGCCGAAGATTCGCCAGTCCCGTACGCCCAAACTCCACAGCATATCGCGGATAGCCGGCAGATGACCGATTGTGCGCTGGTTCACGCAGGTGACGACATCCCAGGCGATGGGTGATTGGTTATTGGTGGTTGCTGATTGGTTATACGCGGCGATAAGCCGGATCGCGCGGGTCGCTCCATCAAACGCCAGCGGGTGTTGGCGAAGCCAATTATGGTCGGCTTCCAGTCCGTCGCACGAGACGGTAATAGTACGTAAACCGGCTTCTGCCAACTCGTCGAAACGCTTCTGAGTCAGGGCGAGTCCGTTGGTGACCATGCCCCACGGATAGCCGCGTTGCTGCAAAGCTCTGCCTATGTCCGCCAGATCCTTGCGCATCAACGGTTCGCCGCCGGAGATGATAACAAGTACCTTGTGCGGATCCACATGCGGCGTGATCTCCTTATCTATCACGCGCAGGAAATCTGCGGCAGGCATGTCCGGCGTCTCAACGGACGCCACGCAGTCACTTCCGCAATGCAGGCAATGCACGTTACAGCGCAAGGTGGACTCCCAAAAGAGTTGCTGCAACGGGTGCATTTGTTGGAGGTTGCGACGCCGCAGACTCTCCAGCCACAATGCTATTTTAGTGCGCAGCTTCATCGGCGGACTGTTCCTGTTCGGCAACCGGATGGCATGCAGCCTGAAGCTGTTGCTCGGTCTTCTCTTGATCGTGGCGGAACTCAGGATCTTCCCATCGCTCGGGGCGGGGCGCAGGTCCGTAACATGCCGCGAACGTGAATGCCACGCCTGTCAGCATACAGATCTTGATACCTGCCCGCAGAATGTGATCTAACAAATTACGCATAGTAGTAATGATTTAATGGGTTTTTTTCAATTTCCGATGCAAAGGTACTGCTTTTTTCCTGAATATGCAAATTTTGAGCTTGGGAAAAAGTTGGGAAAGTGTGTTACTCCTTCTTTTCCAGTACAAAATCTGCATATACGTAGCCGTTGTAGGCTTGCGGACCGTCTGGCGTATTGACGAAATCATATACGACTTCCGCCCAGAGCGCTTTGTTCTGATATACCCCGTTGGTGTCGGTAGCCGCCACCAGTACCTCTGCCGGCATCTCGCGACCGCGGTAACGCACAAAAGTATAATTGCCGTTGGCGTCCGTGTAAGCGTAGTTATAGGAGACGATATCCGGTTCGTCCAATATGATGGCGATACCGTTGTCTAATGTGAACTTCTCCTCCCGGACATGAATCCCGGGCAGACCCTCTCCCTGCTCGTTGCACACTTTGCCGCGGATGATCAGACGCGGAGATCCGCCGCTGAACGAATCAAAACCGGGCGGCGAATCCATGCTGTTCGCGCAGCCCGTAAAAAGCAGGCTTGCCGCCAGGAAGAACGTTACTATCAATGCTGTCTTTTTCATAGCCGGTGAAATTTAGTGGTTGTTATACCTGCATTGGTTTCGACACGCATGATATACCAGCCCGGAAGCAAAATGCCCGTTGGATCCAGCCGGGTGGATACCAGCCTGCCGTTGAAATCATATAGCGCGAGCCGCAACACGCGCAAATAACCGGTGAAATCCGTGTTCCAGTAACCGATATGAATGGTATAGTACCCCGCGTGCGTGATGGGGCATTGTACCGAACCGAAACTCACTCCGTAGAAGTAGTCCTCATCCTTCCGCTCGCTCTCGCTCTCCTGGATGACGACGTAGGACACCTGTCCCGCCTGTGTCTCGATAAGAAGGGTGTTGCCGACCAGCGAGGCACGGAACTGGTTCGGGTCGGTCGGGTCGGGAGTCGAACCCGTGGGACCGTCCATCGGGGCAAGTTGGAACGTGCTCATCTTGAGGGGAATGGAGATCGTGTCGTTCACCGCCAACGCGGGAATGACGCACATCAACCATCCTATAATCCAGCCTGTTCTTCGCATTTATTTCTCGTTCGCTATGCGGCGCAAGGTCGTCTGTAAGTCCTTGACGCTGACACCTAACCGCTTGGCTATCATGTATTTGTCTTTGCCTATTCCGCTTTCTGCCCGGTACAGCACTTCCGCTATCTCGGCATAGGAGAGTCCGATGAGAACCAGCACGCAGATACGTATCTCGCGTTCGGAGAGCCCTCTTTTCTCTAACTTGTCCGCGATGCCCGACAGGTAGGTGTTGCAGATGGCGCAGAACTGCGCATAGTCGTCCAGTTGCAACTCGAACCGCAGGTCTTTGCTCTGGCGCAGCACTTTGCAGTACTCGTCCAGCGACTGTTTGCGTTTGCGGCGGAGCCGGTACACGAGCCATGCTGTTCCTCCCGCTGCAAGCAGCGCGAGTCCGCCCCATAGAAACCGGCTCTGCCATCTCTCCGTTTCGTCCGTGAGCGCTTGTTCGGCAAGCATCATCGCGGCGGTCCAGTCGGGGGCGTTGCGCTCCAGATCACGCTGTATGTCCGTGCGCGTTGCCGCCAGAGAACGGAGCTCGTCGCCCGAGGCGGTGCTGTCGCATTGCGTCAGGATATAATAGGCATCGTCCAGGAAACGCGGATTCTCCGTTTGCCCGCATACGCGCCGGGCGTAGTGCAAGGCGGAGTCGTACTCCTCTAAAAACGTGTACGCCTGTGCGCGCAACATGTCGAAATAGACCGTCCCCGCGGGAGCCGTTTGCGCATAACACAGCACCGAGTCATACTCCGCGGCATACAGACACGCTGCGGTACGCGTCTCCAGCACTTTGTCTGCCACGCGGGCGTCAGGATACACCCTGAGCGCCGAGTCCGCCAGCGTCCGTGCCGGTTCCTTCTGCCCCGTCACCGCCTGTTCCCACGCCATGTTGTTCAGCGCGTAGGCGTATGCGAGTGTGTCATGACCGGACAGGAACTGCTCCGCCGAGCGCTCGTACAGCGCGTACGCCAGATCGTGACGCTCGCCCATGCGGCACATGGTCGCCATGTTGCTGTACGACCGTCCCTTGGCATCGTACTCCGATGAACGGACACGTGTCGCTGCAATAAAAGCCTGCATCGCCGATAGCGGCTCATCCGCTTCACGGAAAGACCTGCCTTGTCGGTAGTAATTCGCTGCGTCCGGTCCGCTGCAGGACACCACCGCACAAATGACGCACACTATGTACACGTATCGTTTCAAGTTATTCAAAAATTTGCTGCAAAGGTACTGCTTTTTTTTCAATTATGCAAATTTTAGAGTTGGGAAAAAGTTGGGAATCTTACAAATTGTCTCGCTCCCCCTCCTCCGGTCACGTGCTTGGCGATGTCCCGCCAAGTATCCTCCATGCTTCATCTCTCATTCGGCGTTTATGCTTCCTCTTCCATTCAGGTTCTTCTATCTCTCATTCGGCGTTTTCTCTTGTATCCGTCCAATCTTGGCGGATAGAAAACGCCGCTCTTAATATCTCCGTTCGTTTCCGCCGGATACATCTGGCATTATTAAACCCTTTGTTCATTTCCCGCAATTGCATTCGGGTTTCTTACTTCGTCCATTCCGCCGGATGTCATCCGGCAATTAATTCATTGTGCATTTTGGCGGTATGTTTACCGACAGATTCGCTTCCAACCTCCTCCCTTGAGGGGAGGTCGGGAGGGGTTCTCCCTTTTTCGTTCATTGTCCCGCCTGAGAGGCGGGTGCCATTCAACTATTCTCCTCCCCTGTTCCCCCTTTTGTCCACCTTTCCCACAATTTTCCCAGACCTTAGTATGAAATTAGTATGTTCATAGTAGATGATTAGTAGGTGATTAGTAGGTGATTAGTAGGTTATAATTATAATCTCGTACTGAAATTTTTGTGTAGTGTACCCCGTTTTTTGGGACACTTTAATTATCTGAATAAAATTTCTTAGCCCTGATGGCAACGATTATTTCAGGAGACGGACGAAAGGGCTTATAATGCCGGAATCCGGCAGAAGAGAATGCGCAAGGGACAATTTGCATAAAAAATCATTCAATTCGGGCAAATTTTGTGTTTTTATTTGCATATTTCAAAAAAATGTTGTACCTTTGCAGCGCTTTTTGTGCGCATACGCACATCATATACGTTGCGCGCTATTTATTAACAGGTAAATTAGTAAATCCGACATATGAATTTTTTAGAGATTATTACCAAGTTATTCGGCAACAAGGCACAAAAAGATATGCGTGCCATACAGCCGATCGTAGAACAGATCAAGGCACAATACGCTACCATCGATGCGCTGAGCAATGACGAACTGCGTGCCCGCAGTTATGCCCTGATGGAACTGCTGCAGAAAGCCGTTGAGGACAAGAAAGCCCGTATTGCCGAGCTGCGTGCCAGCATTCAGGAACTGGAGATCAACAAACGCGAGAAAGTCTATAACGAGATAGACAAGTTGGAGAAGGAGATCAAGGATATCTATGAGCAGAAACTGAACGAGATCCTGCCCGAGGCATACGCCATCGTCAAGTCCGCCGCCCGCCGTTTCGCTCAGAACGAGACCGTGGAGGTGACAGCCAACCAGATGGACAAGGACCTGGCGGCTAATCCCCGATATGATTTCGTGGAGATAAAGACGGATGTACAAGGTACAAAGGATATCGCCGTATGGCATAACCACTGGATGGCGGGTGGAAACGAGATCACCTGGGACATGGTTCACTACGACGTGCAGTTGTTCGGCGGTGTCGTTCTGCATCAGGGCAAGATAGCCGAGATGGCGACTGGTGAAGGTAAGACGTTGGTGGCAACGCTGCCCGTTTATCTGAACGCGCTGACCCATGAAGGTGTACACGTGGTGACGGTCAACGACTACCTCGCCAAACGTGACTGCGAGTGGAACGGACCGATCTATCAGTTCCTCGGTCTCACCGTTGATTGTATCGACCGCTACCAGCCCAACAGCGATGAACGCCGCCGTGCCTATGCCTGCGACATCACGTTCGGAACGAACAACGAGTTCGGTTTCGACTACCTGCGCGACAACATGGCGCACAGCCCGATCGACCTCGTTCAGCGCGGACACAACTACGCCATTGTCGATGAGGTGGACTCCGTCCTGATCGACGACGCCCGTACGCCGCTCATCATCAGCGGTCCAGTGCCCCGCGGCGAGGATCAGATGTTCGACGAGTACAAGGATCGTGTGGCGGCGCTCGTGCGTCAGCAGACGACCCTGACCACTAAGCTGTTGGCGGAGGCGAAAGCCAAAATGGGTTCCGAGGATGAGAAAGTGCGCGAGGAAGGCGAACTGGCACTCTTCCGCTCCTTCAAGGGTCTGCCCAAGTCCAAAGCGCTCATCAAGTACCTCTCCGAGCAGGGTGTCAAGGTGCGTTTGCAGAAGACCGAAGAGTTCTACCTGCAGGAGAACGAGAAGAACATGCATATCGCTACCGACGAGCTCTATTTCGTCATTGACGAGAAGAACAAATCCATCGAACTGACCGACAAGGGTATCGATGCGCTGACCGGCACGACCGACGACCCCAATTTTTTCGTCCTGCCGGATGTAGGTTCGGAGATGGCGGAGCTGGAGCACGAGACCGGCCTGACGCCCGAGGAACGCCAGCAGAAGAAAGACGAGATTCTCACCAACTACAGCATCAAGTCCGAACGTGTACACACGGTACACCAGCTGCTCAAAGCCTACACGCTCTTCGAGAAAGATGTCGATTATATCATTGACAACGGCGAGGTGAAGATCGTCGATGAGCAGACAGGTCGTATCATGGAGGGTCGCCGCTGGTCGGACGGACTCCATCAGGCGGTCGAAGCGAAGGAGAACGTGAAGGTGGAAGGCGCGACACAGACTTTTGCCACCATCACGCTGCAGAACTACTTCCGTATGTACCACAAGCTGTCCGGTATGACCGGTACGGCTGAGACCGAGGCGGGTGAGTTCTGGAACATCTACAAACTGGATGTGGTCGTTATCCCGACCAACAAACCGATCGCCCGCGACGATATGAACGACCGTATCTACCGTACCAAACGCGAGAAATACAACGCCGTCATCGAGGAGATCGTGAACATGGTGGCGCAGGGTCGTCCGGTACTGGTGGGTACGACGAGCGTCGAGATATCCGAGTTGCTCAGCCGTATGTTGACCATTCGCAAGATCAAGCATAACGTGCTCAACGCCAAGTTACACCAGCAGGAGGCGCAAGTGGTCGCCGAAGCCGGTCGTGCGGGCGTTGTGACGATCGCTACCAACATGGCAGGTCGTGGTACGGATATCAAGCTGACGCCGGAGGTGAAGGAAGCGGGCGGTCTGGCTATCATCGGTACGGAGCGTCATGAGAGCCGCCGTGTCGACCGTCAGCTGCGCGGACGTGCCGGACGTCAGGGTGACCCTGGAAGCTCCGTCTTCTACGTGTCGATGGAAGATGACCTGATGCGTATGTTCGGTTCCGACCGTATAGCCGGTGTCATGGACCGGATGGGACTGCAGGAGGGCGAGATGATCGAGCACTCGATGCTCTCCAGCTCCATCGAGCGCGCGCAGAAGAAAGTGGAGGAGAACAACTTCGGTATCCGTAAGCGCCTCATCGAGTACGATGACGTAATGAACCAGCAGCGTAACCTCATCTACGCCAAACGCCGTCACGCCCTCATGGGTGAGCGTATCGGCGTGGATATAACGAACATGATCTACGAGACGGCGGAAGGCATATTGAACGATGCCAAGAGCGCCAATGATTACGAGGGACTCAAATACGACGTGCTCCAGACCTTTGCCATCGAGCTGCCGTTCGACGAGGACGAGTTCAGCCGAGGCAAACGGGCTGACCTGAGCCGTCAGCTGGGCGACGCCGCTTTCGAGAGCTTCACCCGCCGTATGGAGAAGATGGTACAGATAGCGGATCCGCAGATCCAGTATATCTACGAGACCAAGGGACAGATGTACGAGAACATCCTCATCCCTATCACGGACGGCAAACGCGTCTATAACATCGCGGTCAACCTCAAGGCAGCCGCCGAGAGCCATAGCAAGGAGATCGTGCGTGAGTTCGAGAAACAGATGATGCTCCTCGTCATCGACGACGAGTGGAAAGAGCACCTCCGTCAGCTGGACGACCTCAAGCAGAGCGTACAGAACGCGTCCTACGAGCAGAAAGACCCGCTGTTGATCTACAAACTCGAGTCGTTCGCTATCTTCAAAGAGATGCTTGAATCGCTCAACCGCCGTGCTATCTCCATCCTCCTACGCGGTCAGATCCATACCCAGGAGCCCGACCGTGTACAGCAGGCGCAACAGCAACGCCGTATGGACTACAGCCGTTACCGCACCCAGAAAGATGCGGTGCAGCAGGCTGCACAGGCGTCCGGAATGGCTGCGGCTGCCGGAAGGGATACGCGTGAGATGCAACGCCCAGAACCGATTCATGTCGATAAGAAACCGCGCCCCAACGACCCCTGTCCCTGCGGGAGCGGCAAGAAATACAAACAATGTCACGGGAAGTTAAACGCAGGCGTTTAACCATTGGTAATTGATCCTTTGTACATCCTCCACTCCTCCCCTTGAGGGGGAGGTCGGGAGGGGGTTGTCACTTTGTACATGAAGTATAAGTTCCTTATATTGACTCTTGTTTGCGCCACCATTCCGATGATGGCGCAACACGTATCTCCTGATTCCGTTCAGTCGTTTCCCGATACGGTGCAGTTGTATCCCGATACGTTCCGTCTCTCGGAGCAGCCGGCTACGGTCGATATGGACGAGTTCCTCCTGGACTTGGTGTTGCAGCAGAGCGAGACCATTCACCGCAATGACACGACCGACACGCTCACGCTGGCGGACCTGATGCGCCTGGATTCGATCCAGCGTGAGGCGCATATGCTCGATTCGATGAGGATCGTCAATGCCGAACTGGAACTGCAGGAGATACCCGAAGTGACGAATGCCGTCATTGAGAGATCATGGGTCAAGGATGCGGAGGAAGACCGGAAGGATGTGGTTCGTGCCATTCAGGCGATGAAGTCCCCCTGGCACAAAGAAGCGACGCTCATGGTACAGATCACCCAGAACTACGTCACCTCCAACTGGTATCAGGGCGGTTCGTCCTCCTTCGCGGGATTAGGTATTGCAAAAGGTAAAATCAATTATATCTCCGACCGTTTCACATGGGAGAACACGGGCGAATGGCGCATAGGCGGTTCGACCATCTCCGCCGACTCGCTCCACAAGGTGAACACGACTGACGACCTGCTGCGGTTCTACACCAAAGCGAACCTGCGTATCGTGCCGAAACTGTTTACCTCCATCTCCGGCGAGTTGGAGACGCGGTTGCTGCCGACCTACAAGTCCAACTCGATGGAACTGAAATCAGGTCCTTTCTCGCCTGTCCGTTTTAATATGGCGGTCGGTCTGGACTACAAGCCGGTGAAAGACCTGAGTATATCCGTTTCGCCTTTGTCCTACAAGCTCATTCACCTCATGGACACGATCCGCGTGAGCGGAACCGACTACGGTCTGGAAACAGGTCAGCGCACCCAGCATAATGTCGGTTCGTCCGTCCGCGTCGAATATACATGGAAACCGGTGCGCGAAGTGGCGCTCGAGTCCAAGTTCTACTTCTACACCAACTACTATCATGTGGAGATCGATCTGGAGGTGAACTGCGATTTTATCATCAACCGCTTCATGTCGGCGCGCCTCATGTTACACCCGCGTTATGACAGTTCGGTCATCATGAAAGGGGACACGCACGCCAAAATACAGTTCCGCGAACTGCTCTCTATTGGTTTTGCGCATAAGTTCCATTAGCCGTCAGCTGTCAGCCTTCAGTATTCAGCTTATTCGCAAAGCGCTACGAGCTCCTGCCAACGAACAATCGCATCGTGCCCGTATTTCCAGATGTTGTACTTGATCTTGTGAATATTCACCTCTTCGCCGAGGTGCGATTTGGAATAGAATTTGTCGGCGTAGCAGATGATTTTCTCTTCGAGGCTCTGCGGACAGTAGTCCCTTTCCGGGATAGGCAGTTCTTCGCGTTCGATCTGCTCGATGGTGATGCCTGTGCCCGTGTGCCGCTCTGCCACCAATGCATGTTTTGGCAGCCCCTCTTTGCGCAACAGCTCCGCACCGAGGTAGCCGTGCTCGATGTATTTGTGCGGTCCGTTGCAGTAGATCTTCGGCGCATCGCAGAAGATGATCCCTATGTCATGCAGCATCGCCGCTTCCTCTACAAACGTACGGTTCACTAATCCCTGCTGCTCCCATTCGGGATGACGGTCGAGGATGGACAACGCACGATCCGCCACCTGACGGCTGTGTGTCAGCAGAACATGCTTTAACTCCGGACTCTCGCCGTAGTATTTGTCTATTAGTTCAAGATAATTCAAAATTCTTAATTCTTAATTGTGAATTCCATTTAAGAATGCATGTGCGTCCATTCTCTTCTTGCCGGGAACCTGTAGTTCAAGAATACGAACCGCCCCTTCTTTGCAGGGCACAACGATATCCTTTGTACATTGTACATTGTCACTTTGTACTTTCTCAACGGCGAATATCTTGACCCCCTCAAAATATTTGCCGTTGATGGTCAGGTTCGCCCATGCGGCGGGGTAGGGACTGAGTCCGCGGACAAAATTATGCACCTCGCTGACGGTCTTCTCCTCAAAACGGATCTCGCAGTCCTCTTTGAATATCTTCGGCGCGGGTTTGAGCTCCGCTACTTCGGGTTGTGGCGTGGTCGGAACGGCTACACCCCGGTTCTCGCAGTCGATGATCAGGTCCACCGTGCGCAACACGAGTCCTTTGCTCAGTTCCATCAGGCGGTCATGCACCGAACCCACGTTCTCATCGTCTCCGATGGCAATACGTTCCTGCAGAATCATGTTGCCGGTATCGATCTCATGCTTGAGCATGAAAGTGGTCAGACCGGTCTCTTTCTCCCCGTTCATGACCGCCCAGTTGATCGGCGCGGCTCCGCGGTATTGTGGCAGCAACGAACCGTGTACGTTGAATGTGCCCAGGCGCGGCATCGCCCATACAACCTCCGGCAACATACGGAACGCGGTAACGATCTGCAGGTCGGCATGATACGAACGCAGTTCGTCGATAAACGCTTCGTCTTTCAGTTTCTCAGGTTGCAGCACCGGCAGCCCGACGGACAGTGCGTATTTCTTGACATCGGAGAACTGCATCTGATGCCCTCTGCCGGCTGGCTTGTCCGGCATGGTGACGACTGCCACCACGTTATAGCCGCCCTCGACAAGGGTTTGAAGTCCCGCCACCGCAAACTCCGGCGTGCCTAAATATACTATTCTAAGATCTTGCTTAGTCATATTTGGAATGATGAATTTAGAATTCAGAAAGCGTCCTATTGACTTTTGTGCAAAATTTTATGAACCGTACGTATCTTCAAATTTTGTACCAAACTCCATGAGCCCTTTCATAATTCATAATTGTTAATTATCGTATATCAAGTGATCGTTTACACTTTTACTCCTCCTTAGAGAGGATAAATTGATTAATATTTAATGATACTTATACCCCCTAGG
>CAJOEJ010000015.1 GCA_905233375.1 Paludibacteraceae bacterium
GATAGCCAAATTAAATCAAAAAATCAAAGAACGCTTGTAATATATTGTATATTAACATTTTAATAGGTGCAACTAAAAAGTTAACGCACCAGTAGTAATGTTAAATAAACTAAGAAAATGAATATCTTATTCTTAAATAACTATTTTCCGATTTTTGGAGGAGCAGATTCTGGTGCTTCTAATCGGTCAACCATGTTCATTTCGGCTTTAGCTGAATTAGGGAATGTAGATGTGGTGTCGTTCCGAAAAGATGAGCCTGTAAATATTGCTAACTGTAACTATGTCTATAATGGAGAGGTTGCTTGTTGGGCAAAGGAGCATCGGCTAGATAAGTTTGCTAAACTATTCGCGTTTCATTCTCCGAATAAGATATATCCAGTAACCGCAGAAAAGGAAAGGATTATAGATGAGGTGGTTCGTAATAAGAAATACGATTATATAGCATGTCGATACATTCGCGAAGCAGTAGAATGCGGTCTGCTTAAGTATTCCTCAAAACTTATCATCGATGTGGACGACAATCCAAGAGATGTGGCGTTGATGGCGGCTAAAACAGCACGGACGTTGCGAAATCGTCTATATAACAGGATCTATGCAAATACCTTGGATTGCATGGTAAAATATGTGCTAAAGAATGTGTATTGCTGTTACCACTCTAATCCGCTACAGGCTCCTATCGGAAAATCCATTTATCTGCACAACGTCACAATGTCAGATGCTGAACTTCCTCTTATCTCAGAAAAAACACCGCTGCAGATTATGATGGTCGGATTGTTCCATTATGGTCCAAACATCGAGGGTTTGGAACATTTTCTGAATTCAGTATGGCCTTTGGTTCATCAATCTAATCCGAACGTTACATTAAATGTTGTAGGTAAGATTGGCGATGAACGGCTTAAAGAAAAATGGGGTGAGCACGATGGAGTTGTGCTCAAAGGATTTGTGCAAGATCTATTGGCGGAATATAAAAACTCACGCGTTGTTATTGTGCCGATTTATTCCGGAAGTGGAACTAGTGTCAAAGTGGTTGAGGCGATGAAACTGAACCGCGTTTGTGTAGCGACACGAGAAGGTGTGCGTGGATATGATAGATATCTCCACGATGGTCAAGACTATTTGTTGGCGCAGAATGATGCTGATTTCGCACAAAAGATTCTGGAACTTGTAGATGATGTTTATAAGTGCAATGAGATAGCCATCTCAGCGCGCGAAAAGATCGAGAAACATTACTCTCAATCCCGATTTAAAGAAATAATTAGAACTTCAATCAAACGCCAATAATATGAAAAAACTATTATCCATCGTAATCCCTGTGTACAAGGTCGAGAAATACATCGACAAACTAAAACACCAATAAAAACACCTCGCGGGAGGTTTTCCCGCAAGACGATCTTTGACATATTTTGATAAAAGTATTAGAATGCAAACAAATCATCCATGGAAAGTTGGATCGGGATATGGTTTGCCCATTGATTACGTTTTAATCCAAATGACGTAATCATCAGCAGCGACACTCCTTTCCTTGTTCCGGAATGTGCAACAAATGTAGCCAACTTATTTTGGATGGATTTGTCGTAAGACTCCGTCAGTTCATACTCTCCTTGCGCAAATTTTATTTCGCAAAGATTGATTACTTGGTCGTCTCGGTCAATAAGCATATCAATTTGCGCACCACTCTCATTACTGTCCTTCGGGCGATATTGCCAAGAATATATATTGCTGATGATACCTGAAATACTCAACGCACGTTTGATTTGCTCTATATGTTGGAAACATATACGCTCAAAAGCCAATCCGCTCCATGCGTTATATTGAGGCTTAAGAATCATTTGTGACCAATAGTTCGCTCCAAACACACGTTTCTCAGCAAGGAACTTGAAGTAAAAGAGAGTAAAGTTGTCTATCAGCTGATAAATAATATCTTTTTTCTGCTTACCAAGTGCATAGAATGAGCGGATAAAATCGCACTTTTCCAATTCCTCTAACATTGTTGTCAGTTTACCTCCAATATTCAGTCCTGTAGCATCTATAATCTCCGAACGCGTCATGCCGGCTTTCTTTGTTCCCAATGCCGTAATAATATCAACATAAGGTTGCGGATTGCGGAACAAAGATGCATATAACGCATTAAACTCACCGCGCAACGGACTTGTCTTCTCAAAGAACATTCGGTCTATATTTTGTGCAGGGCTGTATTCCTTTTGTATAAATTGCCAATAGTACGGAATGCCACCAAGAATCATATAAGTTTCCAGTATGTTACGACGACTCATCCCTAAATTATTGGCCGTTGCAAACTGCTCGCATTCGCGCAATGTAAATGGTTCTAGATAAATCTGACGCGTTAACCGATTATGCAAACCACCATGGTTCTTAACAATCTTGCTGATGATCCATGACGTGGCACTGCCACATATAACAAGCACAATATCTTTTCGTGCAGACGCCCAGCCATTCCAGAAATGATCAAGCGCTGCTACAAGATTTGACTTCGGCGTGTCCATCCACGGCAACTCGTCAATAAAAACAACTTTCTTGCCTCCCGGACGACTCTGCAAGAACTGTCCTAAAGCAAAGAAAGCATCAAACCAATCGGATATACGCGGCACTTTAGCCATACCGGCATTCAATAGAGAGCGTTTAAACTCTTTGAGTTGACCTTTCTTATCAATTTTTTGCAATCCGGTATGCTGAAAAGCTATATGGGAATTATACGTCTCGCGAACAAGATAGGTCTTGCCAACACGACGACGACCATATATAGCCACAAACTGCGAGTCTTCTTTCTCCAATAACGAGAGCAATAATTGCTGCTGATTTTGACGACCGATAACCATAATCTTACGATGCTTAATTAAAAATCGCTGCAAAGATACAAATAAATTACCAAATGTGCAAGAGAAAAGTGAGATTTGGTACAAAATATTGCACTTTTCATTCAAAAATAGCGCGATAGTTTACCAAATGTACCATAAAAACATAAGATTTGGTACAAAATAATGCATTTTTATCAAAATATGTCCTGTGACTGACAACAAACATAATAACACATATATGGAAAAACTATTATCCATCGTAATCCCTGTGTACAAGGTCGAGAAATACATCGACAAGTGTATCTCTTCGCTTCTTGTACCGGACAAGCAACAACTACAACTGCTTGACATCGTGGTCATCAACGATGGAACACCCGACAACTCGGCAGTCCTTGCCAAAGCGTACGAGAAGCAGTATCCCGGTATCGTCCGCGTCATTGACCAAGAGAATCGCGGTCATGGCGGCGCATGGAATCATGGTACAGAACTCGCGGTGGGCAAGTATTTGTTCTATCTCGATTCGGATGACTGGTTCGAGACGAGCGAGTTGAGCAAACTAATCACCTATCTCGGTTCGGTCGATGTCGATATGGTCATGTTGGACGGACAGAACTACTATGCCGCAACAGATACCTATGAGGAGAAAAACAAACACAGTGAACTGACACCCGAGAAACACTACGATGCCGATTCGTTCGACTGGCTCGGAACAGGTCACGGCTATGATATGACATATGCGCACGATACGGTCTATCGAACCTCCATGATGCAAGCTTACTTGCCGCTCTTCTGCGAACACGTGATGTACGATGATGTCTCGCTTCAAGCCATTCCTATCATGATCGCCCAAGACTTCATCTATACCAAACTGAACGTCTATCGGTACTATATCGGTCGTCCGGGGCAGTCGTTCGATCCCAAAGTGCGGGCTGTTAGAGCAGCAGATGATGTCACTAAAGTGCTTACATTCCTCCTTGACTGGGTGCGCAGAAACCGTCATGTCGTCCCCAAAGGCGGCACACGCGATGCCTATACCGAAGAGAATTACCAGTCGATGGGGTATTGGCATTACTATGAACTGAGTCTCTTTGATGCCACCACTGCCAAGCCGCGTCTTGCGGCATGGGATAAGTTCCTGAAGGAGAACTATCCGGAAATTAAACCGAGCCGCATCGTTCGTATGTACCATCTCCTTCCTTTCCCTCTCTACTACGCATGGTTCAAGTGCCATTACTTCACCCAACGCGTTATCCGTTATATTAAAAGAAAACTGAAAATCAAACGCTGATATGTTCAAATACACAAAACGACTTTTATCTGACATCCGTTTCTGGTGTCAGGAGTGCAGAATCCGCAGTAAGGAGAATGCGGAAATGGAGCGCATTGCTGATGAAGAGTGGTTTCATCCTATGGCAGGTTTTTGTTACTACCAAACGATTAAACGCGAGCGTGCCGAGCGGAAAGAGAAACACCGGCAGGAACGTGAAGCGATTCAATAGGGTAGAAAAGCAACAGAGTGTGCCAAACTCATTGGCACACTCTGTTGATATCTTTGCAGGTCAGTTTTATTGACAGCTTTTGCAGGTGAGGCGGGTTACATCATGCCTCCCATGCCTCCGGCGGGCATGGCGGGAGCGGGGTGCTCCTCGGGATGATCCACGATGACACACTCGGTAGTGAGGAACATACCTGCGATCGAAGCGGCGTTCTCCAGCGCTACACGGGTGACCTTGGCGGGATCAACCACTCCTGCCTCGAAGAGGTTCTCGTACCGGTCGGTACGCGCGTTGTAACCGAAGTCAGCTTTTCCAGCACGCACTTTGTCCACTACGACCGCACCTTCCTGTCCGGCGTTCGCTACGATCTGGCGGAGCGGCTCTTCGACCGCACGGCGCACGATCTCGATACCTGTCTGCTCGTCCTCGTTGTCGCCCTTGAGTCCCTCCAGCGCCGCCTGAGCGCGGATGTACATGACACCACCGCCGGGAACGATTCCTTCTTCGACAGCGGCACGTGTCGCGGAGAGCGCATCGTCCACGCGGTCTTTCTTCTCCTTCATCTCGACCTCGGAAGCCGCACCTACGTTCAGTTGTGCCACGCCTCCTGCGAGTTTGGCAAGACGCTCCTGCAGTTTCTCCTTGTCGTAGGTCGATTTGGTGGCAGTTATCTGCGCCTTGATCTGTCCTACGCGTGCAGCAATCGCCTCTTTGTCACCAGCGCCGTTGACGATGGTGGTGTTATCCTTGCTGACCGTGATGGTCTCGGCGGTACCGAGCATTTCGATCGTCGCCTGGTCAAGTTTGATACCTTTCTCCTCGCTGATGACGGTACCACCGGTGAGGATGGCTATGTCTTCGAGCATCTCTTTGCGTCTGTCACCGAATCCCGGTGCCTTGACGGCGCAGATCTTGAGTTGTGCGCGGAGACGGTTCACTACGAGTGCGGTGAGTGCTTCGTTGTCCACATCTTCGGCGATGATGAGCAGCGGACGTCCGCTCTGAACGGCGGGTTCGAGAACCGGCAGGAGCTCTTTGAGGTTGGAGATTTTCTTGTCGTAGATCAGGATATAGGGTTTGTCCATCTCGACGAGCATCTCTTCGGTATTGGTCACAAAATAGGGGCTTATGTAGCCGCGGTCAAACTGCATGCCCTGTACGACGTCGATGGTGGTGTCCATTCCTTTTGCTTCGCCGATGGTGATGACGCCGTCCTTGGATACCTTGCGCATTGCGTCGGCGATGAGTTTTCCTATTTCGGCATCGTTGTTCGCCGAGACGGTAGCCACCTGCTCAATTTTGTCGAAGTCGTTCCCTACGACTACTGCGTTCTTCTTGATCTCCGCCACGATAGCAGCGACCGCTTTGTCGATACCGCGTTTGAGGTCGAGCGGGTTCGCACCTGCCGCGAGGTTCTTGAGTCCTACGTTGATGATCGCTTGTGCGAGTACGGTAGCGGTAGTTGTACCGTCACCTGCCTGGTCACCGGTCTTGGAAGCCACTTCCTTGACGAGTTGTGCGCCGAGGTTCTCTGCTGCGTCCTTGAGTTCAATTTCTTTGGCTACGGTCACGCCGTCCTTGGTAATGTGCGGAGCTCCGTATTTCTTGTCGATGATGACGTTTCGTCCTTTGGGACCAAGTGTCACTTTGACTGCGTTTGCCAGTTGGTCCACGCCACGCTTTAGCGCCTCTCGCGCCTCCACATTATATGTAATATCCTTAGCCATATTATTTACAATTTAGTAATTTAGAATTTACAATTTATTTGATTACAGCGAGCACATCGCTCTGACGCATGATGAGGTATTTCTCCCCGTCGAGTTCGAGTTCGGTACCGGCGTATTTGCCATAGAGCACGGTGTCACCGACTTTGAGAACCATCTCTTCGTCTTTTGTTCCTGTTCCGACAGCGAGTACCTCGCCACGGAGCGGTTTCTCTTTGGCACTGTCAGGTATAATAATACCTCCGACTGTTTTTTCTTCTGCAGCTGCGGGCTTGATAAGCACGCGATCCGCTAATGGTTGAATTGTATTCATGTTGTATAACGTTTAAAATTTATATTCTAAAACCGATTGTTCAAAATGTGTGCCAAATAGTTTAGTTCTGCCAAAATGTCAGTCTTCTTGGCGCAAGTTGTATTTGTCGATCACGTATCCGTTCCGTAGCACGATGACTCCCGGGTTTGCGCGCACGATGGTCTTGAGCGTGACGGGATCGGTGTAGCAGAAGAGGGATTCCGCCGTTAGTGCGTCCCATTCGAGTTCCTCGGCGAAGGCATAAATCTCGTCTTCTCCCGATCCGGTCAGAAGATACAGGGTTTGTCCCTCCGCGATGAGTTGTTCGCAGAGCGTTTTGAGTTTGTCCGCCTGTTTGCGATCCGTTTTGTGGAGGTCGTACATGACGATGAGCGTTACGGGATCTTCGGACTCGAGGATGTCGTATGTGATATCATCAAAGTCCATGGTGAGAATTTCGAAGTCGTGTATAGGTGCTTCGTATCCTTTCTTGACGAGGACGGAGTGCTGGTCCACAAACGTCCAAGTGGAATCGTTCTTGGGATAATTCTCCAGCGTGAACTCCTGCTCGATGCCGTTTTCATCGGCGTAGATGAGTGTGGTCTCGTATTGGTCGGGTTCGGCATCCTCGGGTACCGCCATGAGTTCGGGCAGGTTGTTGCCTATCTTATAGGGTCGGAAGTCCATTGGCGGGAGATGGGTGTAACTGTAGTACATGAGTCCTCCTCCAGCTCCGAGTGCGAGCAGGAAGACGGTCAGTTCCGCCCACCATGAGAAGAGCGGCGGAATGGACTTACGGCATACCAGCAGACAGATGGTAAGCGCGAGATAGACCACGTTCTTCCAGAAAGTCTGCCAGTTGGTGAGCACGAGTGCATCGCCGAAACAGCCGCAATCAGAGATCGGGTTCGTCAGGGCGATATAGAGCGTGAGGGGTGTCATGAACAGGAAGAAAACGAGTGTGATCCACGCGGTCCATCTCGTTTTGATGTTGGCAAGTAGCATCCATCCGAGCAGCCACTCGGTGAGGATGAGCAGAACCGCGGCAACACCCGCTGCGGGAAGGAAATCCGTAAATATTCCGCCGAAGGCTTTGAGGTAGTCTTCGATCTTATACACCGTTCCTAAAGGATCGACGGCTTTGACGAAGCCGGAGAAGAGGAAGGTGAACGCCAACAGCGTGCGCGCTACGCTGCCCGCTATGTGAATTATTGGTGAATGGTTATTGGTCATTGGTGAATGATGATTTGTCATTGGTGATTTAGTTCTCATAGTGAATCAAGTCGAATATGGCATAATTGATAATGTCGAAGTAATTGCCTTCCACTCCTTCGGAGGCGATGGTGTGCCCGTCGTTGGCGAGGATGGTTTTGATGCGGATGATCTTGGCGAGGATCATATCGACGATGCCTTCTTTTGACATCTCCCGCCACGCTTCTCCGTAGTCGTGGTTCTTGCGCAGCATGAGTTCCTTGGCTTCGTTGAGAATGCGGTCATAGTGCCCGACCGCCTCTTCGTTGGTCATGTCGATAGCGTCCGCGTATCCGTTGCGCGCCTGGATGATGGCGGTGATACCGTAGTTGACGATTGCCTGCAGGTTACCCGGTATCTCGTCTCCGACGAGGCTGATACCCGTCTCCTGCCGCTGGCGGATGTTACATGCTTTGATATAGAGCTGGTCGGTTATTCCGTGGAGCCGGAAGATGCGCCATGAGGGACCGTAGTCCTGCATTTTGTCGATAAAAACCGCCCGGCATTTCGCCGTGATCTGATCAAATTGCTGCGATGTATTTGGCATATTACAAAAGTTTACTATTTTTAAGATTTTTTAGTCTCGTCTCTGTCTCGTCTTGCTCTCGACTCTATTTCGATTCTGTCTCGATGAGTAAATGACCGCAAAAAAGTATACGATTATTAAGATTTTACGCTTTGAGGAGTGCAATCATTTCGTCCCGGGCGACAAGTTTCTGTTCGCCGGAGAGCATATTTTTGAGCATGACTTTGTTCTGCTCCATTTCGTCGGATCCGATAATGGCGACGAAAGGAATATGCTTCGTGTCCGCGTACCCCATCTGCTTTTTCATCTTGGCGGGTTCGGGATAGACCTCGACGGCGATACCGTTTGCACGCAGTTCTTTTGCCCATGAGAGGGCGTAGCGCAGTTCGTCTTGTCCGAACGCAGCAAAGAGCACTTGTGTGGAGGATTGCAGTTCAGCGGGGAAGAGGTTCAGTTCGGTCAGCACGTCGTATATACGGTCGGCTCCGAACGAAATGCCGACCCCCGATACGTTGGGCAGCCCGAAGATACCGGTCAAGTTGTCGTAGCGTCCTCCGCCGGTGATGGAACCGATCTGTGCGTCGAGTGCTTTGACTTCGAAGATGGCACCGGTGTAGTAGTTGAGTCCGCGGGCGAGGCAGAGATCGAGCTCTAAGTTGAAAGATGAAAGTTGAGAGTTGAAAGAAGTTGAAAGTTGAGAGTTGACAAGTTCAAAGACTTCTTCGAGTTCGGCGACACCTTTGAGACCTGTTTCGCTGGAAGCGAGGATGGTCCGGAGCGCAGCGAGTTTGTCTTCGTTCGTTCCGCCGAGGTTCAGAATCGGCTGGAGTGCATCGACAGCCGCCCGGTCCAAGCCGCGTTCCAGCAGCTCGGCGTTTACGGCATCAATACCGATCTTGTCGAGTTTATCGATGGCAACGGTGATATCGATCATCTTGTCGGGCGCACCGATGATCTCGGCGATGCCGGCGAGGATCTTGCGGTTGTTGATATGCAGACACACGCGGATTCCGAGCCGACGGTACACCTCTTCGACGATCTGTATCAGTTCGAGTTCGCCGATGAGGCTGTCCGACCCGATCACATCCACGTCGCACTGGTAGAACTCGCGGTAACGTCCTTTTTGCGGACGGTCGGCACGCCAGACAGGCTGGATCTGGAAGCGCTTGAAGGGGAAAGAAATCTCCTCACGGTGCTGCACGACGTAGCGTGCGAAAGGAACGGTGAGGTCGTACCTAAGCCCTTTCTCGGGCGTCATAGCGGCTTTCTCTCCGCTGTTCTGGATACGGAATAGGAGTTTGTCTCCCTCCTCGCCGTACTTGCCCATGAGGGTGGATAGGTTCTCCATCGCCGGCGTTTCGATTTGCTGGAAGCCATAGAGCGCAAAGACGCTCCGGATGGTGTCGAAGATATAGTTTCGGCGCGACATCTCGAGTTGACCGAAGTCACGCGTGCCTTTTGGAATGCTGGGTTTAGCCATATTATGGAGTGATTTAATGTATTAATGTTTTAATTATTTATAAAAATTTCGTTGTATATTGTGTCGGTAGCGCCGGTTTCGGAGGCGACGTACTGCGCGGCTTTTTCGCCGATAGCAGTATGGTCTTCCAAGGCGTTTTCGAACGCGTTTTCCAGTTCACGGTAGTTTCTGACGCTGCGTGCGGCTCCTGCTCCGATGAGTCCGACCGCTTCGCGGAAATGGGTGTATTTGGGTCCGAAGACGACAGGCATTCCGTACACCGCCGCTTCGAGGGTGTTATGGATGCCGTCCCCGAATCCGCCTCCTACGTAGGCGACCTGCCCGAACCGGTAGAGGGACGAGAGGAGTCCGACCGTGTCGATGAGCAGTACGTCCGGAATGAAGGGATTGTTGCTGATGACCATGGGGCGTTTGACCAATTCGGTATAGCGGATGAAGCGTCCCTTGAAGAGGTTGAAGAGAAAATGCATGTGCGCCTCGTCCAACTCGTGGGGGACGAGAATGAGCTTGACCGGCTGTCCGGCATGCTGCATGTATTGTTTCAGCAGTTTCTCGTCCTCGTGCCACGTGCTTCCTGCAACGATGACGCGCGGACATCCTTCGACGAAAGTCTGTACGGGCAGCAAGCGCTCGTCCTGCATGTTTGCCTGCCGGCTGACACGGTCAAAACGCGTGTCTCCGGCAACGGAGCAGTCTGGGATATTGTGCCCGGTGAGCAGGTCGTAGGATGCCTGATCCTGCACGTAGATATGCGTGAAACAGCGCAGCAGGGAGAGGTGCGTCTTGCCCCAGGGCTTGAAAAAGAGCTGTCCGGGACGGAAGATGGCGCATATGCTGTAGGTCGGGATATTGCGTTTCTTGAGTTCGCGCAGATAGGCTGGCCAGAACTCGTATTTGACGAAGACCGCCATCTTGGGCTGCATGGCGTCGAGCCAGCGGCGTGCGTTGGAACGGGTGGCGAAAGGCAGGTAATAGACGCCGTCCGCGAGGTCGTAGTTCTTGCGCATCTCGTATCCGGAAGGGGAGAAGAAGGTGACGATGACCGGCTGCTTGTGCTGCTCGCGGCGCAGGCGCTCGATGAGCGGTCTCGCCTGCTCAAACTCACCCACCGAAGCGGCATGAAACCACACGGCGTTACGGGGCAGCTGGAGCTGGTTGATGGTCATCCGGTTCTGGGTGTCCTGCTGTCCCTGAATCAACAAGCGGGCTTTCTTATGACCGAAAAAAGCGGCGATTCGTATCATTAAAAAGTATAGGCACATATTCCTGCAAACTAAAAAAGCGCGCAAAGTTACGATTTTTTTTTCAAATATGCAAATAATTTTTGTGTAATTGCGAAAAATGTTGTACCTTTGCACCCGAAATGAGTAAAATAGTTATTTTAGGAATCGAATCGAGTTGCGATGACACCTCCGCAGCGGTCATCGTGGACGGCGTGCTGAGGAGCAATGTGATCGCGAGCCAGAAGGTGCATGAGGAGTTCGGCGGCGTGGTTCCCGAGCTGGCGAGCCGTGCCCATCAGCAGAATATTTTACCGGTAGTGGACACGGCGTTAAAGCGTGCGGGCGTTCGTGCGGACGAGTTGTCGGCTATCGCGTTCACCCGCAGTCCGGGCTTGTTGGGTTCGCTGCTGGTCGGTACCTCTTTTGCGAAAGGTCTGGCGCTGTCGTTGGGTATTCCGCTGATCGATGTGAACCATCTTCACGGTCATGTAATGGCGCATTTCGTGGAGCAGCCGGAAGGAGAGAACCGTCATCCGGCGTTTCCGTTCCTGTGCCTGTTGGTGTCGGGCGGAAACAGCCAGATTGTGTTGGTGAAGGCGTACAACGACATGCAGATCATCGGTCAGACGATCGACGATGCCGCCGGCGAGGCGTTTGACAAGTGCGCGAAAGTGTTAGGTCTGCCTTATCCGGGCGGCGTGTGGATAGACCGTCTGGCGAAGGACGGCGATGCGAACAAGTATCAGTTCGCCAAACCGTCCCTTCCTGGTTACGACTACTCGTTCTCGGGGCTCAAGACCTCGTTCCTCTATACGCTGCGCGACATGTTGCGCGAGTACGGGCTGGAGACGGTGGAGCAACTGGCGGAGACGGTACCGAACCTGCGGGAAGATATGTGTGCATCCATTCAGGCGACGATCGTGGACGTGTTGATGCGCAAGTTGAAGAAGGCGGCGCAGGATTTAGGCGTCCGTCAGGTGGCGGTTGCAGGCGGCGTAAGTGCCAACAGCGCCTTGCGACAGGCGTTCGTGGACTACGGCAAACGGTACCACTGGGAGGTGTTCATCCCGCCGTTCTCCTATACGACCGACAATGCGGCGATGATTGCGCAGGTGGGATATTTCAAGTATCTGGATAAGGATTTTTGTTCGATAGATGCAGTTCCGGTCGCTAAAATACAGATTTGAGCCCTACGCGGACGTCCTGATATTCATGGTGACGCTGTTGGTCGCTAATTATTTCTGGAAGTTCACCGTCATGGGGGACGAGAACGGCGATGTAGTGACCTGGTTCGGTATAGATATCACCGCTCCGTTCGATTTGATGTCCCGTCATATCGCCTTTGCCGTCTATTGGTTGCTGTCTCTGTTCCGCGACACGGTGTATATGGTCGGAGATTATACGGTTCGTTTCGAATCGGGTACCGGGACAACGGTAATCTGGGGCTGCACGGGACTGAAACAGAGTTTTATATGGCTGTGTCTCATCCTGACGGTACGGGGCGGATGGAAGCATAAATGGTGGTTCATTCCCCTCGGATGGGTCGTGTGCTATGCGTTCAATATACTGCGTATATTTATCATTTCGCTGTTTATCGAGTTCCATCCTTCGTGGTTCCATGTGCTGCATGATTATTTGTTCAAGTATCTGTTCTATGCCATCCTGTTCGGTTTGTGGGTGGTGTTTGTGGAGAAGGTGAGAGAGAAAGTTGAAAGTTGAGAGTTGAAAGTGAAAAGAAGTCGTTTAGTTGAGAGTTTAGGTCTATTGGTGTTGTGCGCCGGGTTGTTTGCCGGGTGCGCCAACCGCGGTGTGGGTCCGCAGGGAGGACCGCAGGACACGATCCCGCCTGTACCGCTGTCTTCCGAACCGGCATTGGGGACGGTCAATTTCTCAGGAAACCGCATCGAGGTGACATTCAATGAGTATCTCCAGCTGGACAATATCGCATCCAACCTGCTGATGTCCCCTCCGCAGTCTAATCCGCCGGATGTGAAGGCGCGCGGCAAGAAGCTGATCGTGCAGTTCAAAGATACGCTGCATGACAGTACGACGTACACGATAGATTTCGGAGATGCGGTGTGTGACTACCACGAGAAAGTACCGCTCAAAGGCTATTCGTTCTATTTCTCTACGGGCGACGAGATAGACACGCTGGAGACCGTAGGGCGCGTGTATGAGGCTTCTTCGCTTAATCCGATGGAGGGTCTGTTAGTGGGTATTCACCGCAATCAGGCGGACAGCGCCCTGGTGAGGATTCCGTTCCTGCGTATCGCCAAGAGCGACTCCGAGGGCTATTTCCGTATCGGAAACATCCATCCGGGTGCGTACCGGTTGTATGCGCTGGATGATATCAGCCGTGACTACCGCCTGACGATCGGTGAGTCGATGGGTTTTGCTGATTCGCTGCTGGAGGTGAGCGCCGCCGATTCGCTGCCCAAGAACACGGCGTTGTTCGTGTTCAAGGAGGAGCAGGAACGGTTGTACCTGCAGCGCACGCTCCGCGACAAGCAGCACAAGATACAGTTGTTCTTCTCCTCCCGTCCGGACAGCGTCCCTTCGTTCCGAGCGCTGCGACCCTCCGAGGTCGATTCGGCGTGGTCGGACAGTACGTGGGTGGATCCGATGGATTATACGCACGTTCACTATTCGGCACACCGGGACACGGTGACCTTGTGGCTGACGGACAGCGTGGCAATCGGCAGAGACTCGCTCTTTTTCGAGACCCGTTACCGCCGTACGGACTCGCTGAACCGGCTGGAGTGGTACACCGACACGCTGCGGGTCATATGGCGCGCCCCGAAGCTGACAGCCAAGGCGCAGGAAGCGCTGGAACGAGAGAACCGGAACCGCCGGCTGGAACTGAAGACGAACGCCCGGATCGGGTTTGATATTAATGACACCTTATGGCTCAGCTGCTCGACGCCTATCGCGCGGGTGGACACGTCGGCGGTCTATCTGTACGCCAAGGAGGACACCCTGCGAACCCCTGTTCCGTTTGTGTTATCGCCGACCGACACCCTGCCGCAACGGCTGGTAGTTCTGGCGGATCTGGAGCCCGGAAAGGGGTACGAACTATGTCTGGACAGCGGGGCGCTGCACGATGTATACGGCACGACGCATGTGTCCGCCAATTATCCGCTGCATCTCAAGACTCTGGCGGACTACTCGGTGCTGCGTGTCAAGCTGGTACCGTTTGTGCCGATGGCGCGTATCCAGCTGCTCAATTCCAAGGACGAGGTGCTGCGCGAACTGCCGGCGACGGAAGAAGGAGCCGTATTCGAGCACCTCAAACCCGAGGGGTATTATATGCGTTTGTATATAGACGCCGACGGGAACGGCAAATGGACTACGGGTTCGTGGGAAGTCAAACGCCAGCCTGAACTCATCTATTACTACCCGGAGAAGATACAGACCAAATCGAACTGGGAGTTCGAGCAGGAATGGGACTATCAGGCGGTGGAAATGCTCAAATCCAAGCCGAAAGAGCTGATCAAAGCAGTGACCAAAAAGAAATAGAACTTGAAGGCGAAGACGTTCGATTATTGGTTTATGGCGTGCGGCTTGCTCATCCAGGCCGTTACCTATCTTGTGACCCTTCATCTTTCCTCTTGCGACATCTTTCAGCTATCCACTCTCCACTCTCCGCTGACTCTCAGCTTCCTTTCCGGCTGCCTGGGCGTGTGCTCGGTGTGCCTGACGGCGCAGGGGAATATTATGACGTTCGTTTTCGGTTTTGCCCAGGTGGGTACGTACACGTGGCTGTGTCTCACCCAGCGTTTCTACGGCGAGATAGCCATCAATGCCTACTATTTCCTGACGATGATCTACGGTTCGTACGCGTGGTACACGCGTCTGCAGACGGGTCGGGAGGAAGGCGTGCGGCGGGTGACACCCCGTCATCTGTCCCGGCGCTGGATGCTGCTGATAGCAGTGTTGACGCTGCTGGGCTCGTGGCTGGCGGGATGGGGGCTGGCAACATGGACGGACGACACGCAGCCGTACCTGGATGCGTTCACCACCGTACCGGCACTGGTGGCGCAGGTGCTGATGATACTCGTTTACCGCGAGCATTGGTTCCTGTGGCTGGCGGTCGATGTGCTCAGCGTCGCGTTGTGGCTCCGCGCCGGCGACTACTGCATGGTCGCGCAGTATGCCTTCTGGTGTGCCAACTGCTTCTACGGAATGCATAAATGGCGGCTGCTGGAGACGCAGGAAGCATAAAAAGAACGAAATCTGAACGATTTATTTGCATAATTCAACTATTTTTAGTAATTTTGCAGGCGATTTGCAAAAAAGACCTTATTATATTTATATAAATACCAATTAAAACACAAGTTTCTATGAGTGATGTAACTGTATTGATGTATGTCGTTCTGGCGGCATCTGTTCTGGCACTCGGTTTTGCGTACTATTTCTACCGCTCCATGCTGGGCAAGGATGAAGGCACCGAGTTGATGAAGCGTATCGCATCGCACGTGCGCAAAGGTGCGGGCGCGTATCTGAAACAGCAGTACAAAGTGGTGACGATCGTGTTCGTCGTGCTGGCTGCTATTTTTGCGATTATGGCGTATTTTAACCTGCAGAACGGCATCGTGTGGTTCGCTTTCCTGACCGGCGGTTTCTTCTCCGGTCTGGCTGGTTTCTTCGGCATGAAGACGGCGACGTATGCGTCTGCCCGTACGGCTAATGCGGCTCGTCAGAGCCTGAACGCCGGTTTGCAGGTCGCTTTCCGTTCGGGTGCCGTAATGGGTCTGACGGTGGTCGGTCTGGCATTGCTGGACGTAGCCGGTTGGTTCCTTATCCTGCAAAAGACGGGTCTGCTTGCGCTGGTCGGCGCGGATGCTGATCTGATCACGATCACCACCACGATGCTGACGTTCGGTATGGGTGCTTCGACCCAGGCACTGTTTGCGCGTGTCGGCGGAGGTATCTACACCAAGGCGGCGGACGTAGGTGCGGATCTCGTCGGCAAGACCGAGTATAACATCCCGGAGGATGACCCGCGTAACCCTGCGACCATTGCGGACAACGTGGGTGATAACGTCGGTGACGTAGCCGGAATGGGTGCCGACCTGTATGAGAGTTATGCGGGTTCGATCCTGGCGACGATGGCATTGGGTGCGTCGGCGTTTGCTTCGTCGGCGGTTGAAGGCATGCAGATGAAAGCGGTGCTGGCTCCGTCGCTGATAGCCGCTTGCGGCGTGCTGTTGAGCATCATCGGTATCTACCTCGTCAAGACCAAAGAGGGCGCCGGCATGAAGGAACTGCTGCGCGCATTGGCTATCGGTACGAATACAGCAGGATTCCTGATTGCTGCGGTGACATTCGGTATCTTCGCCTGGCTGTTCGGCACGGAGACCGACCAGTGGTGGCAGGTCAGCCTGTCCGTCGTTGTTGGTCTGATAGCCGGAATGATCATCGGTCAGTCGACCGAGTACTATACCTCGCAGAGCTATAAACCGACCCAGAAAGTGAGCGAGAGTTCTCAGACGGGTCCGGCAACGGTCATCATCAGCGGTCTGGGTCTGGGTATGTTGTCCACGGCGATCCCGGTTGTTACCGTAGGTGTGGCGATCATCCTGGCGTATCTCTGCGCGAACGGTTTCCATGTGCAGTTCAGTGCGGAGAACCTGAGTATGGGTCTGTACGGCATCGGTATCGCCGCTGTCGGTATGTTGTCCACGCTGGGCATCACGCTGGCTACAGACGCCTATGGTCCTATTGCGGATAATGCAGGCGGTAACGCGGAGATGGCAGGTCTGCCCGCAGAGGTTCGCCAGCGTACGGACGCGCTCGATGCACTGGGCAACACGACCGCCGCTACCGGTAAGGGTTTTGCTATCGGTTCGGCTGCTCTCACTGCTCTGGCGCTGTTAGCTTCCTATGTGGAGGAGATCAAGATAGCGTTGATTCGTACGGGCGAGGCGTTGCCCAACGGCATTGAAGCGACCAAAGCGACCCTGGTCGATTTCATGAATGCGTATAACGTGAACCTTATGAACCCGATCGTGTTAGTGGGTGTGTTCATCGGTTCGATGATGGCGTTCCTGTTCTGCGGTCTGACGATGAACGCTGTAGGTCGTGCGGCACAGAAGATGGTGGAGGAGGTGCGTCGCCAGTTCCAGACCATCAAGGGTATATTGGAAGGCAAAGCGGATCCGGACTACGCCCGTTGCGTGGAGATCTCGACCAAAGGGGCGCAGCATGAAATGCTCTTCCCGTCCATCCTCGCTATTGTCGTGCCGATCATCACAGGTCTCGTGTTGGGCGTGGCAGGTGTGTTAGGTCTGCTCATCGGCGGTCTGGCTACGGGTTTCGTGCTCGCTGTATTCATGGCGAATGCCGGCGGTGCGTGGGACAATGCGAAGAAATACGTTGAGGAAGGTCATTTCGGCGGAAAGGGCTCCGATTGCCACAAGGCTACCGTTGTCGGTGATACCGTCGGTGATCCGTTCAAAGACACGTCTGGTCCGTCGCTTAATATCCTGATCAAGTTGATGTCGATGGTCAGCATCGTCATGGCGGGTCTTACGGTGACGTACCATCTGCTATAATCGGGAAACCGAAATATCGATAGATCGAAGTATCGGTAGATCGGAGTATCGAAATATCGAAAAAGAAAAGCGCCAAACGGCGCTTTTCTCATTTATACAGGAATCTCTTGATGGATCGTTTCGGCGTGTGCTCGAAGGGCTTGTCCTGCACCTCGATATCCGCCACCTTGCTGTATGAAGGGATGAGGCTGTTGAGTCTGGCGAGGTTCGCTTTCATGATCTGGAGAATCTCTTCGGGCGTCATGCGTTTGGTCAGGGTCTCATCGGGGAAGACGAGTGCCACCAACTTGCCTTCGCGCTCCACGATCAGCGACTCGCCGACGGCTTCCTGGTTGTTCAGCTTGTCCTCTATCTCCTCGGGGTAGATGTTCTGTCCCGATGCGCCGAGGAACATGGTTTTGCAACGACCTTTGATATAGATGTTCTTTTTCTTGTCCAGTCGTCCGAGGTCACCCGTTCGTAGCCATCCGTCTTCGGTAAAGACCGCCCGGGTGGCTTCTTCGTTCTTGTAGTACCCGAGCATGACGTTCTCGCCCTTGACGAGGATCTCACCGATGCCGGCTTCGTTGGGCTGGTCGATCTTGACATCCATGTTCATGACCGGCACACCGCCAGTGCGGGCTTTGAAGTACTTGGGCGGGTTTCCGCCGATGAGCGGTCCGCATTCGGTCATTCCGTAGCCTATAGACAGCGGGAAATGGATATCCATCAGACATTTCTCCACCACCGGGTTCATCGCTGCCCCGCCGCAGATGAAGTACCGCAGCTTGCCGCCGAAAGCGCTGCGTAATCCTTTCTTCACACGGCTCTTGATCAGGTCGCCTATACCCGGTACGTACCAGAACGTGCGGATCGCCCATTTGCTCAGCATAGGGTCGAGGTTCTTCTTGTAGATCTTCTCGATCACCAGCGGCACGGTGACGACCAGATAAGGCTGCACGTCTTTGAGTGCTTTGAGCAGGATAGACGGTGTCGGGCTCTTGGTCAGGAAATAGATATGCGTGCCGGAACAAAGGGGGTAGAGCAGCTCGCACACCTGTCCGAACATATGCGCCAAGGGTAACATGGATACCAGGCGCTGACCCGGATCGACGGGCAGCATTTTCATGCCCACCTCCACGTTGTTGCTCAGCGAACGTCCGTTTAGCATGACGCCCTTCGGGCTACCGGTCGAACCGCTGGTGTAGTTGATGAGCGACAGCTTCTCCGGATCGGCGGCGAAATAGATATCCTCCGGCTCCAGTGGGCGCGGGTACTTGGTTCGGAAAGCCTTATCGACAGCTTCTGTCAGGTTGGTCATCTCCTTTGTGGCTTGTGCCTCGTCCTTTTGTCCTTCATAGAGCACGCTCCAGTCGGTCAGCGAGATGACGGCTTTCAGTTTGGCGGGCAGCGTCTGGTGTTGCAGCTCTTTCCAAACGTACGGACCTACAAACAGCAGTTCCGAATCGGAGTGCTCCAACAGGTGGGCGATGTCCTCCGCCGTGAAATCCTGCAGGATGCTGACGCACACGCCTTCGTACGAGGCGATAGCCAGATAGGTCACCGCCCAGTTGGCGCAGTTACGACCCGCTATCGCGATCTTGTCGCCGCGCTTGATGCCCAGTTGCTCAAAGAGCACATGCAAACGCAACATCTGTACGGCAAGCTCGCCGAACGTATATTCGTGATTCTCTCCGTAGTCCGTTAACGCGGGGTCATTCCACTGATGGAGCATGACCTCTGTCAGGTACTGTAAATAATGCTTTGTCATAGATATAATTCTTACTTATGCTTGCTGTTCTTCTTCCGACTCCTCTTTCTTCTTTTTGTTCGGCAGCTCGAGACCGTAGTTCTTGCGGCGGTCTTCCACTTTCAGCGCGAGGCTTAAGAGGAACGCGAGTACACCGAATGAGGCGAAGACGATCATCGGAACGAGATAGCCGTTGGTGGCGACACGCAGTTTGCCGATGATGAGCGGAACGAGGCACAAACCAATGTTTTGCACCCAGAAGATAAGGCAGTATGCCGAACCCAGCACTTTCTCGTCGATGATCTTCGGTACTGAAGGCCACATGGAAGCGGGCACAAGCGAGAAGCTGACACCGAGCACGAGAATCGTGATGAGCGCGAGCAGTTTGCTCGGGTAGAGCGGCAACACGAAAGCGAAGACGCTGTGACAGATAATCATGATGACCGCTCCTATGAGCATCATTGACGCTCCTTTGCCTTTATAGTCAATGAACGCGCCCAGGAACGGCGTGAGTACCATTGCGAGTATGGGGAACCACTTGAACAAACCAGCCGCCTCGGCATTCGAGATAGCGAGTGTCTCTTCGAGGAAGTTGGTTGCGAAACGCTGGAAGGGGAAGATCGCCGAATAATAGAGCACGCAGAGGAGCGCTATGATCCAGAACATCTTCGATGTCAATATCTGCTTGAGGTCGGACACATGGAACTCATCCTCGGGATCTTTGACGGCGGTCGCCTCTCCGATCGCCACGAGCTGGTCGTCAAACTTGGTGTCCATGATGGTGAACACGAAGAAATTGAGCAGACCAATGACGAGGAGCGCCGACGCAAAGAGCAGGGGAGCGGTGACGGAGTTGACGCCGTTGACCGCAAAATGCTCGCTGAACACCGGTGAGAGCCACATGGCGGCGAACACGCCGAGACGTGCGATCGCCATTTCGAGTCCCATTGCCAGCGCCATCTCTTTGCCTTTGAACCACTTGGCGAGTATCTTGCTGACCGTAGTACCCGCCATCTCGCATCCACATCCGAAGATCATGAATCCGAACATGGCTATCTTTGCGCTACCGGGCATAGAGGGCCACCAGGCGTTGAGCCACTCGACCGTGTTGGCGTCCGACCAGGAGATACCCCAGTACTTGATTGCTGCGCCGATGACCATGAGGCTTGCGGAAAGGAGTCCCGTGAAGCGGACACCCATCTTGTCGAGGATGATACCTGCAAGGATGAGGAATCCGAATACGTTGAGCAGGTATTCACCTGCTGCGTAGGTGCCAAACACGCCCTGATTCCATCCGATCGTGTCGTTGAGCAAGGATGCTAACGGAGAGAGGATGTCCACGAACATGTAGGCGAAGAACATCATCGATGCGACGAGCACGAGGACCGTCCACCGGGCTGCCGCACTATCGCGGAGCGTTTGTTGAATTTTTTCTACCATAATTGTAGGAATATGAATTTTTCTTTTTCAGCCATTCCGCTTTTTTCTTCTCGTACTCAGCGTAATGACTCTCTAAATAGCCGTCTGCCATAAGATGTACAAAGAACAATGTACCATGTACAAAGGTTATTTAATACCTAATTCTTTCTTGATAGCGGGTGTGACGTCGGTAGCGTCCGAGCCGATATGAACCATCGCCGCGGAGTCGAAGATATACGTGTATCCCTCGCGTTCGCCTACGGCTTTGATGGCTTTGGTCATCTTCTCATGAACCGGAGTGAGCAATTCCTGCTGTTTTTTCTGGATATCCTGCTCAGCGGTCTGGTAGAACAACTGGATACGTTGCTGCATCTCCTGCAACTCCTGCTCACGAATCTGCTTTACAGCGTCCGGCATGGTGGCTACCTGCGCCTGATAGTCCTGCGCTTTTTTCTGGAATTCTTCGTTCATCGAAGCCAGTTGGTTCTCGTACTGACCCTGGATGGTATCCATTTTGAGTTTTACCTGATTCACTTCCGGCATTTGTGCGAACAACTCCTGTGTGTTCACGTGTCCGAATTTCTGTGCGCTGGCCATCAACGGCATTACCAGCATGATCGCAATAATAATCTTTTTCATTTTTACCTATTTTATTTTGTTATTAATTCTAACTTATTCCAACTTCACGGGATATATACTATGTATATATAGGGTCGGGTGGGATACGGTATTGTCTCGTCTCGGTCTCGACTCGTTCCCGTCTCGCTCTTGTCTCGCGCCTATTTGGCTCCCAATTTGCGGAGCACCTGGTCGGAGATGTCCAGTTTGGAGGACATATAGATGAGTGCGGGATCGGCGGAACGGTCCTTGACGATGTCTATATGCTTCTCGTTGGCGAGGTCCTGGAGGGCGTTGTATATCTCATCCTGAATGGGTTTGATGAGCGCCTCGCGTTTCTTGTACAGTTCCCCGTCCTGCCCGAAATACTTGCGTTTGAGTTCGAGCACCGCATTCTCTTTCTCCACGATCTCCTGCTCGCGTTGTGCACGCATCGTCTCGGAGAGGAAGATCTGCTCCGTCTGGTAGTTGGTCGCCATGACGAGTGCCTCCTGCTGCGCCGCGTCTATCTCTTTCTGCCAGCGTTTGGAGAGCATCGCGAGCTGCTCGTTCGCTTGCTCGTATTGCGGCAGATTCTTCAAGATATACTGCATGTCAATATAGGCTATCGACATATCTTTAGCAAAACCCGTGCCAGAAAGAAGTACAAAGGCAATAAATATACCAATTATTTTTTTCATAATTTTTCAATTTTCTTTTATTATAGTTCTTGTCCGAGTACGAAGTGGAACTGGCTTCCACTATACTGTTTGGAACCGTTTATGTCGTCGAATCCCCATCCCCAGTCTATACCGAGCAGACCGAACATCGGCAGGAAGATACGGACACCCACACCGGCTGACCGCTTGAGGTTGAAGGGGTTATACTCGCGTATGTCGGAGAAGCAGTTACCCGCCTCGAGGAACGCCAGCGCCCAGATGGTCGCACTCTGCTCGAGCGAAATGGGGTAGCGGAGCTCCATGGTGAACTTGTTGTACAAATAACCCATGTTACGTCCCGTAGCGGCGTCGTAGGGCGTGAGCGAGCCGGACGAATAACCACGCATGGAGACATATTCGGTGGCATAACTGGTGTATGCCGACATTCCGTCACCACCCATGTAGAACGACTCAAACGGCGATTTGGCGTCTTTGTTGTAATGCCCCAGATAGCCGAACTCGGCACGCGTCATGAGCACGAGTTTGCTGTCTCGTGAAAGCGGCGTGAAGACCTTGCCCGTGAACTTCCACTTGTGGTACTCGATCATATGGTATTTCTCGGAGGTGGTCATCTGCGAGTAGTCCTGTCCGTTGAAGAGCGACCAGGGCGGTGTTATCTTGAGTCCGAGTGTGAACTGGCTACCGCGGCGTGTATAGATGGGGTTGTCAATGGACGAGCGGCTCAGCTGGAGGTTGAGCGCGAGGTTGTGGCTCGTTCCGTCCGATATAAGGAGATAGGGCCAGTCTTTCATCATGTACATCTGGTAACTCAGCTCGCCGTAGAACTGGAAGTAGTCATCGGGCCAGCGGAGACGCTTACCGTATCCGATCGAGGCGCCGAGCGTACGCATGTATTTGTCCTTGTCCGCCTCGGACTCCGCCAACTGCTGGTAATAATTGCTGTTACCGGAGTAGTAGTAATAGCTGGAATAGGTGTTGTAGAGGTTCTGGTAGGCTTTCTGGTAGCGGCTCGAATAACCCGTCTGGTTGGCGAAATAGAGACTGACACTCAAGCTGTTAGGACGCTTGCCGCCCAGCCACGGTTCGAGGAAGGACAGGCTGACCATCGTGTAATAGATACCATTGGTTCGGGCATTGATGGAGAAGGTCTGTCCTTCGCCCTGCGGCACGATGCGGTAACTCTTCTTGTTGAAGAGGTTCTGGATGGCGAAGTTGGTGAATTTCAGTCCGATAGATCCCACGAGACCGGTTGCACCCCATCCGAGCGAGAACTCGATCTGGTCGCTCGACTTGGTCTCGAGCTGGTAGGTGATATCGACCGTTCCTTCTTCGGGATTCGGCTGGATGTCGGGTACCAGTTTCTCCTGGTCGAAATGTCCCATCTGCGCCAACTCGCGCAGCGAACGCATTATATCCGACTGGCTGTACAGTTGTCCGGGTTTGGTGTATAATTCGCGGCGTACGACATGTTCATACACGCGCGTGTTGCCGACGATCTTGATGTCGTTGATGGTCGCCGGCTTGCCTTCGTAGATACGCATCTCGAAGTCAATGGAGTCGTTCTCGACGTTGACCTCTACCGGCTCGACGTTGAAGAAGAGGTATCCGCGGTCGGTATAGAGCTTGCTGACCGCGTCGTCGTCGCCCGTCAGACGGTCGTTGAGCTGCTTGAGGTTGTAGGTGTCACCTTTCTTTACGCCCAGCGTCATGTCGAGCAGTTCATAGGGATAGACCGTATTGCCGACCCATTTGACGGAGCGGACGTAGTATTTGTCTCCTTCGCTGATGGTCATATAGACATCGACGCGTGTCGGATCCTCGGGGTTGGGCACGACGCTGTCGGCTACGATATAGGCATCGCGGTAGCCGTGTTCGTTGTATTTCTCGATGACCGCTTTCTTGTCGTTCTCGTACTCGGCGGTAACGAATTTCTTGGTCCGGAAGAGGTTGATGATGTCGTTGTCATTCGTTTTCTTCATCGCCTTGTTGATCTGGCGGTGGGTGAGCGCCTCGTTGCCGGTGATATATATCTTGCCGACCTTGGTTTTGGCTTTCTTGTCCACCCCGACGAGTACGCGCACGTATCCCGGATGGTCGGGATCGGCTTGCTGTAGGATATGAACCTCCGCGTTGTGGTATCCCTTCTCCGCGAGGTATTTCTTGATCGCCGTCTTGGCGTGCTCCTCGGTGTTCGGCGTCATCTGGCTGCCCTGGCGGATACCCGATTTGATCTCCACGTCCTCTTTCTCGCTCTTCTTCAAGCCCTCATAACGCACTTCGCTGATACGGGGACGCTGCTCGAGCTGGATGACCAGCCATATCTTGTTGCCTTCGATCTTCTTCGCCTTGATCTTCACGGACGCGAACAATCCCTGTTTCCAGAACCGTTTGATGGCTTTGGTGATCTGGTCGCCCGGCACTTCTATCTTGTCTCCCACGGCGATTCCGGAGAACCCGATCAGCACAAAATCCTCGTAACTGTCGGCTCCTTCGACCTCGATGGATGCTATCTCGTACGTGTTCCGCGTCAGACCGTACTCGATTACGGGCACCTCCGCCGCCTCCACCGCTATAGTGTCCTCCGCCCACAGGGGCAGCGACAACAGCAGGGCGAACACTATGTTCATTATCTTTTTCAATGGTCCAATTGTACTGTTTAATTTTTAATCTGTTCGGATGTCTTGCCGAACCGTCTCTCGCGTTTCTGGTAGTCAACGATCGCCTTGTAGAACTCCTCTTCTGTAAACTCGGGCCAGAGGCAGTCGGTGAAATACAACTCGCTGTACGCCAGTTGCCAGAGCAGGAAATTGCTTATGCGGTACTCACCGCTGGTCCGTATCAGGAGGTCGGGATCAGGCATCGAAGCGGTGGTCATAAGGGAACTGACGAGCTGCTCGTTGATGTCCTCGGGTCGCAAGGCACCTTTCTGCGCCTCGCTCACCGCTTTCTGTACCGCCCGTGTGATCTCCCAGCGCGCCGAGTAGCTGAGGGCGATCACCATTGTCAGCCCCGTGTTCGCACTCGTCTGCTCAATGCAGCCGAGGAACTTCGCCTTGGTCGATTCGGGCAACCGGTCGATGTCGCCTATCGTCTGCAAGCGCACGTTGTTGTTCATGAGCGTGGGCGTCTCTTTGACGATGGTATCCACCAGCAGCGTCATCAACGCATCCACTTCCTCTTTGGGACGGTTCCAGTTCTCGGTGCTGAACGTATATAACGTCAGGTATTCGACACCTAATTCCGTTGCGGCAACGGTGATATTATGCACCGTCTCCACACCTTGTTTGTGCCCGAACATGCGAGCCAGACCCTGTTTCTTCGCCCATCTGCCGTTTCCGTCCATGATAATGGCGATATGTCGCGGCAAACGCGAGCTGTCTATTTGTTCCTTATAATCCATTGTCTTTTAACTTTTCTACCAGTTACAAATCCTGCACGCTTTCGGCGCTGGGGCAAATTCCACCATCAGGCCCACGGTGAGCATGCCGGTTACATCGCAGTTCATCCAGTTCCATCCGTTCAGCTGGTGTTTGTTGTCCAGCGCGTCGCGGCACTCGATATTGTCCGCCATGTAGATATTGTGCTGCCAGGCGACGTTCATCCCGCAATGCTCGCTGAACTTCCACTTGAATCCGACGCCCAACGGCACATAGGCTGTCGCCTGAACGCCGTGCTTCTCCGAACCGGGCATCCACCATTCGCCGTTATACATACCGACCCCCAGACCGATGAAGATATACGGCGTGTACGGACGGATACGGGCATCGTAGTTCCCGCTCGAACCGAACCGGAAGAAATTGAACTCCGCCGTCACATCTGCGTTGATGAGCTGGGTCTGCCATTTAGTGTCCAATTTCTCTCCGCGGATGGTGAAGTCGTTGCCCGTGATACGCTGACCGGACACTTTGGCTTGAATCGCCCAGCGTCTGGTGAACTTATACCGGTAAAAAAGCCCGTACGCTTCACGCGGATGGTTGAAGATATGCGGCGTGGCATCACCCGCATAGTAGCCGCATCCCGCCTGGAACCCCAACTCGCACAGATAGAATTGCTCATCCGCACGAGCGCTCGCCAATGCGCACACGCACAATACCATTAATCCGTATTTACACGCCTTTTCAAACATTCATCACAAAATAAGCGTGCAAAGGTACGCAAAAAAAATGAAATATGCAAGTCTTTGCCCCGAAAAAAACGTTTTTTGTCGTTTTTGTGGCAAAAAACGCCCGTTATTAGAACATTTGCAGCGCCCGTTCCTCTTTGGCGGTCATCTGCGCTTTGGTCTCCGGCGTTTTGTCTCCCTGACCTGTCAGATGCAGCACGCCGTGGATGAGGATGCGCAGCAGTTCCCGCTCAAACGTGCAACCCACTGTCTCCGCATTCGAACGGACGGTGTCCAGCGAGATGAAGATGTCGCCGTTCAGCGTCGATGCCGTCGAATAATCGAACGTGATGACATCGGTATAGTAGTCATGCCCGAGAAACTGACGGTTGACCTCCAGTTCCCGTTCGTCCGAGCAGAAGATATAGTTGATGTTGCCTACGGTAAAACCGTAGTCCGCCGCTACCGCTTTGATCCACCGGTTCACTTTCCGCTCGTCCAAAGCCGGCATTTCAATACTGTCTGCAATATATTTAATCATCTTATACTGAATGCATTATGCTATCAACCGAAGAAAATGGGCGCTATGGCAAACGCGGTCACGACACCTGCCAGATCTGCCAGTAAACAGCATGCTACCGCGTGGCGTGTGTCTTTGATATTGACCGAACCGAAATAGACCGCTAACACATAGAACGTCGTGTCCGTTGTGCCCTGCAGGATGCAGCACAAGCGTCCGACTAGGCTGTCGGCTCCGTGCGTTGTCATCGCCTCCAGCATGAGTCCGCGTGCTCCTCCTCCGCTCAGCGGTTTCATCAACGCCGTGGGTACGGCCCCCGCCATGTCGGGATTAATGCCGCACAAGCCGAACAAATACGCCAAACCGTGTTCCAGCAGGTCCATCGCGCCGCTCGCGCGGAACATACCTACCGCCACCAGGATAGCGATGAGGTAGGGGATGATTCCTATGGCAGTCTGGAAACCGCCTTTCGCGCCGTCGATGAATGCGTCATAGACGTTGATTTTCCGGCACATGGCTTGAATCACGAACCAGCATATGACGCCTAACAGCAATATCGCCGCGGTAGCACCCGAGACCACGGACAGTTTCTCCGGGGCAAGCCGTGTGGCACCCCATACCAGCAATCCGACCAAGCCCGTCAGACCGATGACCGTACCCAGTACAACCGGGTCTTTTAACTTGATTTTCTGCGCAATACAAACACTCAAAAGTCCTACCAGCGTAGCTGCGTACGTGGCGATCAGTATCGGAAGAAACACATCCGCGGGGTTGGCGGCACCCAACTGTGCGCGGTACGCCATGATGGTCGTCGGGATAAGCGTCAGACCCGATGCGCCCAATACCACGAACATGATCATCGCATTGGACGCTTTCGTCTTGTCTTCATTCAGTTCCTGCAGCTCCGTCATCGCTTTCAGACCCATCGGCGTCGCCGCATTGTCCAGACCTAACATGTTCGCCGCTATATTCATCAGCATCGATCCGAAAACCGGATGATCCTTCGGTATCTGCGGAAAAATACGGCTGAAAAACGGGTTGATCGCCTTGCCGAGCGAATAGACCGCGCCGGCTTGCTCGCCTATACGCATGATTCCCATCCATAAAGACAGCACACCCGTCAGCCCCAATGACAGCTCAAAACCCGTCTTCGCACTGTCAAACGTCGAGTTCAGAATCACGGAGAAGATATCCGCGTTTCCGAAACAAACCGCTTGCACAATTCCCATTAAAACGGCAAGCAAAAGGAGCGAAATCCAAATATAATTCAAAATCATGCTGCAAAATTACAAAAAGTTTTGGATATATGCAAAAAAAATAGTAATTTTGCACGATTTTTCATTCGTATAGCAGATTATGCATCGTATTTGGGGCTATATTAAGCATTGTTTGACGGCGTGGAATACCACGGGCGAAGCGATTCATTCGCCGTGGCTGTTCCATCTGGTACGCTTTGTATTGCGCGATACAAACGCTTTCTACTGCTTTGCGGACATCGAGCGCCGCAGAGAGATGTTGCTGCATTGCGACGATGTGCTGGACGTGACGGACTACGGATCAGGCGGTTCCAAAGAGGGTCTGCACGTGCAACGCCGCGTCTGCGATATCGCTAAAGGGCATCTGGAGAGTCCCCAAGTGGGTCAGTTTCTGTTCCGGCTGGTTCATTTCTTAGGTCACGAGATGCAACGTCCGCTGGAGATACTCGAGTTGGGCACTTCATTGGGCATCTCCACTTCCTATCTGGCAATGCCGGACGGTCGGAACCGTGTCACGACGATGGAGGGGAGCGGTGAAGTGCTCCGTGTGGCTCAAGGTGTTTGGCAAGCCTTGCGGGTGGAGAATATCCGTTGTGTGGAAGGCAATATTGATAACACCTTATTATCGCATGCGCGCGAACAACTGGATCTGGTCTATGTCGATGCCAACCATACCTATGAAGCCACGATGCGGTATGTCGGTTTTCTCCTGCCGCGCATGACGGAGAAAGGGGTCATCGTTCTGGATGATATCCACCACTCCCGCGAGATGGAACGCGCATGGAAAGCCATCCAGAGCGATCCGCACGTTACCACGACCATGGACTGGTGGCATGTGGGACTCGTCTTTGTCGATCCTCACTACCTCAAACGCCACTATAGAATGAGAATATGAACAATTAATTACAGTTTTCTATGCCGATATATACCAAAACCGGAGACAAAGGTCAGACCTCGCTGGCAAACGGTCAGCGCGTGAGTAAATGTGACGCACGCATCGAAGCGTACGGAACTGTGGATGAACTGAACAGTTGGGTCGGATTGCTCCGGTTCTCCGTGGGGGCAGACCCGATGGGTCAGGAGCTGGAATGGATCCAGCATCGTTTGTTCAACCTCGGCGCGCTGCTGAGCAAAGCACCCGGCGAGTGGATCTCCGAAGAAGATGTCTATGACCTGGAACGGTGGATGGACGCGATGCAAGCCCGTCTTCCCAAACAGCAGGGATTCATCCTGCCGGCAGGTAGCGAAGCCGTGTGCCGGTTCCATATATGCCGTACGGTTTGCCGCCGGGCAGAGCGCCGGATGATCGAAGCCGGAGTGTCTGGAACACCCCTTCAGTTCGTGAACCGGTTAAGCGACTATTTTTTCGTTGCGGCGCGACTCGTCACACACTCGGATGGAGACGCTGATTGGACCTGGAAAAAAGACTTTTGTGTGGAAAAATTGACGGAAAAGTGATAAAAAGTGTAAAAATCGTCAAAAATAGTAAAAAAATGTTAAAAAGATTTGCATGTTTCGAAACTTTTTACTACTTTTGCACGATATTTTGAAAAACTATGCCCATACTGGGCTCGTTTGTGATACGATTAACGTGTATTTTATAGGATAAAAAAGTATGTATTGGACACTTGAACTGGCTTCTAAATTGGAGGATGCGCCCTGGCCGGCAACGAAAGACGAGTTATTGGACTATGCCAACCGTATAGGTGCTCCTGCCGAAGTGCTGGAGAACCTTCAGGAGCTGGAGGGGGACGACGAGGAGCAATACGAGAGCATTCTCGATATATGGCCGGACTATCCGACAATGGACGAGGACTTCTTCTTTGACGAGGAAGAGTACTAAGATAATTGGAGATTTGAAATTTGAAACGATATATTGTACTTTTGTGGGGGCTCTTTGCCGTGTGGACTGCGAGTGCGCAGTTTGACCCTCAAATGGGACAATATATGTATTTGCCAACCGCATTTAATCCTGCAGCGGCGGGAGACGGCGATTTGATGAAAGTGACCGGCATTCACCGGATGCAATACGTGGACATCACGAACGCTCCGATGAGCACTTGGTTCTCCTTCGCTTCACCTTTTGTGATCGGCAAAACGCGTCATGGCGCGGGAATACGGTTTCTGAACGACCGGTTCGGTTTGTTCACCAATCAGTCCTTTCACGCGCAGTACGCATACAGGCACAAGATAGGTAAAGGGTATCTGAGTGCCGGCATTGACTTGGGATTTGTGAACGTGGGGTTCAAGGGAGACTCCGTCAACCTCAGCCGGATGGGGGATGACTACCATAAGGCGACTGACCCGGCACTCCCCTCCGCCAGCAAGTCCGATATGAAATTTGACATGGGACTAGGTCTGTATTACAGCACTCCTGTATGGTGGGTAGGTGCCAGTTACAGCCACTTGACCCGGCCGGTTATGGACTGGAGTGACGGTGCTGACGGCTCGACCAAGCAGATGACCCTGGTGGGAACGATGTACGTGACCGGAGGATACCGCTTCCGGTTGAAAAATTACCGCGAATGGGTCTTGACACCCAGCGCGTTGGTAATGAGCGATTTTGCCAGTTGGGACGTCAACCTTACACTGATGTGTGTCTATAAGGACCGGTATCGCTGGGGAGTGGGATATCGTATTGCGGGCAGCGTGAACATCCTGCTGGGAATAGATATCATCAGCGGACTCCAGTTGGGTTACAGCTGCGAACTGCCGACCAACAAAATGCTCCTCGAGAGTTACGGAAGTCACGAGTTGTACCTGTCCTACGGATTTGACATTTTGAAACCGAAACGTACCAACAAGTACAAATCGGTTCGATACTTATAGTTAAACAAGCGTTTAACGCGAAAATGAAAAAACAAACATATATGAAAATTGCAAAGATTTTACCGGTAGCAGTTTTGGCGATTGCTTTGGTGAGTTGTAACAAACCGGCGGGCGAACTCGTGGGATCAAACAAGTCGGTTAACTTTAAGGAGGCGAATCCTTACGGTATGTTATTTATTAAAAAAGGTTCCTTCATGATGGGTGCGAACACGCAGTCCGCTGTGTTCGAGCAGCCGGACAACATCCTGATGGTGACCGTGGATGCGTTCTGGATGGACGAGACGGAGATCACCAACAACGAGTACCACCAGTTCGTAAACTGGGTGCGCGACTCGATTGCTTTGACCCGCCTTGTGGCTGCCGGAATGACCGATTATGCCATCCAGCCCAAGGACGAGGACTTCGATGAGGAGCATTTCGCCCTGAACTGGCGCAAGAAAATTCCTTGGAACAGCAAGGAGGAGGATGTAGTGGATGCATTGTCTCCGCTGTATTACTCGGATGGTCATTTCAATACCAACCATCTGCATTACCGTTATAACTGGGTGAATATGGACGAGGCGCTGCCGCAACGGAACAAATTCGATGTGGCTACCAGTACCTATCCTCCCGGAGCCACCGCTCGCGTGGATACGTTCTGGGTTAACGATGAAGGCGAGATCAAGGACTCGACCATCTATCGTCCGCTCAAGGAGCCGAAAGACCTGCTGACTGAGAAGATCATCTGTATCTATCCCGATACACTCGTTTGGGCGCGTGACTTCCAGTTCTCGTACAACGATCCGTTGCTGCACATGTACTTCAAACACCCCGGTTACGCCGAGTATCCGGTGGTTGGTGTGACATGGGAGCAAGCGCATGCTTTCTGCAACTGGCGTACCAAACTGTTCAATTCCTATTCCCCCACCGAGGCGAACGAATACCGTCTGCCGACGGAGGCGCAGTGGGAGTATGCGGCACGTGGCGGTCGAAAGATGGCTATGTATCCGTGGGGCAGCAACTACGCACGCGATTCCAAAGGTTGTTTCTTTGCGAACTTCAAGCCCTACCGTGGCGCTTACAACGATGATACCGGTACGACCACGATGAAGGTGGCGCAGTTCCGTCCGAATGATTTCGGTCTGTACGACATGGCAGGAAACGTGTCGGAGTGGACGAACTCGGCTTATCAGAGCTCTGCGAACGTGTATATCCACGACCTCAACCCCGATTACAGCTACATGGCTCGTAAAGCGGATCCGGACATCCTCAAACGCAAGATTGTGAAGGGCGGCAGCTGGAAGGATATCAGTTACTTCATGCAATGCGGTGTACGCACTTATGAGTATCAGTATGAGAGCCGTCCGTATATCGGCTTCCGTTGCGTTCGCGCGTACATAGGCGATTAATAAATATATAAGGTGTAAACCGAAAAAAGTTCTATTGATTAAAATATTAAAAACAGATAAACATTATGGCTACAGAAAATGCTGCAAAGCAAGGTTTTGGTGCAAAATTCATGCATGCGTATGAATCGTACAAAGGTAAAACAATCGTAAACATCATCTATTCCGCTGGTGCTTCGGTCGTTATTATTGGTGCGTTGTTTAAGATTCTTCACTGGCCGGGTGCAAGTCAGGTGCTTATGATCGGTATGTTTACCGAGGCATTCCTGTTCTTGATGGGTACGCTGGATCATCCGCATCCTGAGTTCCACTGGGAGAACGTGTTCCCGCAGTTGCTGGAGTACGGAACCAAACCGGAGTTGTTGGAAGAGAAATCAAAACAGGCCCGTCCTTCTTTGTTGGGCGCAGGCGTAGTCGGCGGTCCGACTACAACCGGCATGCCGACTCCGGGTCAACCCGCTGCGGAAAATGCAGGTGCAGGTGCGAAAGTACCGAGTCTGAAAGAAGAGGATCTCAAGGCGTTAAAGGACGGTATCGCTGACTTGGCGAAGACGGCTACGCAGTTGTCCGAGTTGGGTAAAGTGGCTCAAACGGGTGTTAAACTGGGTGAGAAACTCGCGGCTGCTGAAGTGGCAACCGAGACGTATGCATCCAAACTGACCGCTGCTGGCGCTGCTACCGACACCTATACCGCTGCTACCGCCAACCTGGCGCAGAACTACGCACAGGTGACCGCCGATATGCAGAATGTAGCCGAGGAGACCAAGGCATACAAGCAGGGTGTGATCGAGGTTGGTCAGAAACTCGCTTCGCTCACCTCTGTTTACGAACTCCAGTTGCAGGCAGTCAATGCCCAGATGGAAGCACAGAAAGCGGCAGCCGCTGCTGCCAAAGAGGCTACGGAGGCTCAAGTGGCATTCGCTAACGGTACCAAGCAGCTGCAGAAACAGGTGGCTGACCTCAACTGCATCTATGGTAATATGCTGAGCGCACTCGCATAAGTGCTTGATTGATAGAACGTAAGTACAAACAAATAAAACACTTCATAAATGGGTGGAGCAAAAAACTGTCCGGAAACCCCGAGACAAAAAATGATTGGTATGATGTACCTGGTGCTCACCGCCATGTTGGCGTTGAACGTCAGTACAGATATCTTGAAGGCTTTCAAGCTGGTGGATGATAGTTTGCATTCGACGCTCGAAACGACGGATACTCGTAACCAGCAGATGATGAGTCAGTTCCTTGCTTCGCGTAACGAAAACCCCGAGAAAAACGGTCCTTGGTACGACAAAGCAGCTGAATTGACCCAGCGTTCAGATAGTTTGTATAATTATATCCAGAACTTCAAATACCAGATTGCAGTAGCTACCGACGGTGCTTCGAAAGCCGACCCGGAAGCGCGTGTGATTATAGGTAATGACAACCGTGACGCTACCACGCACTATGCCTTGCCTGACAAGGCGGATAAACCCGGTGTGGAACTCAAGGAGATGATTATTGCCTATCGCGAGTACCTGATCGAATTGGATCCGAACAAAGCCGACGAGTTCAATACGATCTTCGACACCAGCGACAAACAGGAGTCAGGAGACAAGATGATTTCATGGGAATACCAGATGTTCCATGACATGCCTTCGGGGGCATCGGTCGTTTTGCTGACGAAGTTGCAGAACGATATCCGCAACGCGCAGAATGTGACGATCCAGTATCTCCGCAACCAGACGGATGCAGGTGACCTGCGTGTAAACAAGCTGAACGCATACGTGATCCCGAACTCAAACTACGTGATTCGCGGCGGTAAGTACAGCGCCAAGATTATTCTGGCGGCTATCGACTCCACGCAGACACCGGAGTACTACATCGATGGTCAGCGTATCAACGACCAGGGTCTGTACGAGGTGACTGCTTCGGGTCTGGGTCAGAAAAAATACTCCGGTTGGATTGCATACCAGAACCCCGCTACGGGCGAGATGGACCAGTTGCCGTTCACCAGCGAGTACAGCGTAGGCGAGCCGGCTGTGACCATTTCCAACAATGACCTCAACATCATGTACCGCGGCTATGACAACAAGTTCTCGATCTCCGTTCCGGGTGTGTCGAACGACAAGGTCAAAGTGAGCGTCAACGGTGCGCAGGTGAAGCAGCAGGGTGGTCTGTGGGTCATCAAACCCGGTGACAATGCCAAGAGTGTGACCATCTCTGTCTCCGCTGAACTGGACGGTAAGATGCAGCCGATGGGTAGCAAGGAGTATCGTGTTAAACAACTCCCGTCGCCGAATGCTTATTTCAGCGTGAAAGACAGGGAGTATGCGTCCGGAGGAAACATCCCTCTCAGCGCATTGTCCAATACCTCCGGCGTAGTGGCGGCATCTTATGGTCCTGACGGTCTGTTGGATCTGCCGTTCAAGGTGACCCGTTTCCTTATCTTCATCAACGGACGTTCGTCCGAGGTGAAAGGAAACAAATTCACCCAGGAGCAGTTGAACCAGATCAACAAGTTGAAAAAAGGCGGTATGGTCATTCTGCAGGATATCCGTGCAGCGGGTCCCGGCGGACAGGAGTTGAAATTGTCGCCGCTGATTTTAACAGTGAACTAATACGAAACAATTATGATAAAGAAACTTAGTATTATCGCTTGTTTGGCGTTATGTGTCGTAACGGCACAGGCTCAGCATAAAGTGATTTCGTTCTTCGACGAAATGGGCGTGTCGCGTATCCAGACGGAGGAGTTCTCCAAGGCGCATGACACCATCGTCATGGTGGATCACCGTATCGACGATGTCATCTGGTCGCGTTACGTATATCGTATCATCGATATGCGTTTCAAGCAGAACTACCAGCTCTATTTCCCGGTAAAACCGGATGATCCGGACTACCGTAACTTGTTCAAAGTGATTGTAGAGGCGGTGGTGGACGGCATGCCGATCTATCCCGCTAACACCGAGAATATCAAGCCGGATTTCAAGAAGACCGAGCCGTTTGCAAAGCATCAGATCCCGCGTGACGCAATGATGGTGGTGGACCAGACGGAGGACCACACGGACGATGACGACTTCTACGATGTGGCACGATCGAACGCTATGCTCGTCAACTATGACAGTATTACCGATATGATGAAGTTTAATCCGTTCTCGTTTGAAGACGTGGTGAAGAACCAGATCAAGTATCTGATCCAGGAGGTTGTATTCTTCGACAAGCACACCTCGCGTCTTCATACCAAGATCATGGCGATTGCTCCGCTTCATCCGGTGAAGATCTCCACGCAGGACTCGACCCAGGTCATGGCGATGTTGCGTGAGTCCATCATGTTCTGGATTCCGTTCGACCAGTTACGTCCGTATATGGCGATGCAGTATGCTATCCCGAACCGCAACGAGACCAAGCGTGTGACCTTTGACGAGTTCTTCCAGAAACGTCTGTTCACTTCGTACATCGTGGGAGAAGGCAACATGTACAACCGCTGGATTCCGGACTATAAAGGTTCGTATGAGGAGATAAAGAGGGAGCAGGATCGTATTGCTACCGAATTGCTGAATTTCGAACAAGATCTCTGGGAATATTAAATGCACAAGCATCATTTTCGTAATTCCTACCTAACGTCGGCGGTAAGCGTCTCGTTAGTGTTGTGTCTGATCGGGTTGGAGGGTATTATACTACTCTCCGCCGATTCTCTTATTACGCGCATGCGTGAGAACATGACCGTTACGGCGGTTCTTTCTGCCGACGCGGACAGCGCCCAATGCGCCCGGATGGACACCATGCTCGCGCTGGACAAGACGCGGTACAGCCGGTATGCGTACGTATCCAAAGAGCAGGCGCTGGAGGAGCATATTGCCTATCTGGGTGAGGACCCGACGGCGTTCCTGGGCTATAACCCCTTGTCCGCCAGTTATGAGATTCACCCGACCGACGCTTACAGTCATCCGGACAGTCTGGCGCTGATAGAGGCGCGGTTGAAATCCCTGCCGTACGTGGAAGATGTGATCTATCCACGCGACCTGGCGGATATCCTGAGCAGCAATGTGAGCGAGTTGTCCCTCATTCTGCTGGGGGTGGCACTGGTGTTGCTGCTTGTCTCGATGGTGTTGATAGTCAATACAATCCGTTTGCAGATATATTCCAAACGTTTCCTGATCAATACGATGACGCTCGTCGGTGCCACCTCGTGGGTGACCCGCCGTCCGTTCGTGGGACGCAATATGCTCATGGGCTTCCTGTCCGGACTGGTTGCGCTGGCTATCCTGAGCGCTGTGGTCTATTACATCGATTTCCGGGTCGGCGTGTTGCTCTTCCCGCTGACATGGCAGAATGTCACCTTTGTCTCTGCCGTTGTCCTCTGCTCCGGTGTGCTGATTGCTTTGCTTGCTTCGCTCATCGCTACCGGCAGGTACATCCGCATGGACAATAACTCGTTGTACGAGATCTGATAACTGAAAACTGAAAACAGAATGCTTCTATGAAACAGACATTACCCAAGTTGAATTTGATATTGATCGCCGTTTCGTTCGCTATCATCGTGCTGGGATTTGCATTGATGGTCGGTGAACCTTCGGGCGAAGTGTATAACCCGGATATCTTCTCCTTCCGCCGTATTACGGTGGGGCCGATGATTTCGCTCTTCGGTTTTGTGAGTATGATTTTTGCCATCTTGTTCCGCGCTAAGAAGAAATGAGCTGGTTGGACGCATTGATATTGGGCATTGTGCAGGGCTTGACCGAGTTCCTGCCTGTCTCGTCTTCCGGTCACTTGGAGATCGGTCAGGCGTTGCTGGGCACCTCGGGGGAGGAGAACCTGACGTTTGCCATCCTCGTTCATGTGGCTACGGTTCTATCGACCCTGGTCGTTCTGTGGCGTGAGGTGGCGCAACTGTTTGCCGGTACGTTCACAACGCCCCGTTGGAACGAGCAGAAGGACTATGTCGCCAAGATTCTGGTGTCCATGATTCCGGTTTTTGTGGTGGGCATGTTCTTCAAGGACCAAGTGGAGGCGTTCTTCGGTAACGGACTGTTGCTCGTCGGTGTTTGTCTGCTGGTCACCGCCTGCCTGCTGGCTTTGAGCGAGTGGTTGCAGTACAAGCGTGCCCGGAGCGGGCATGAAGTGGGCTACAAGGATGCTATTGTCATCGGTATCGCCCAGGCATGCGCCGTTCTGCCGGGACTGAGCCGCTCTGGAGCGACGATCGCTACCGGACTGCTCTGCGGTGTGAAGAAGGAGAGCGTGGCGCAGTTCTCGTTCCTGATGGTTCTCATCCCTATTCTGGGCGAAGCCTTTCTGGACGGACTCAAACTGTGGAAAGGGGATATGACGAGCGATCTGGCACTGCTGCCCGCGGTGGTCGGATTCGTCGCCGCGTTCGTTACAGGCTGTCTCGCTTGCCGGTTCATGATCGAGGTGGTACGCCGCCAGCGCCTCGTCTGGTTCGCCGTCTATTGCGCTATCGTGGGCTCGGTGGCGATCATCGCTACTGTGTGCTGATATGTGGGATTTTGAGCAGGGAGAGATACTGGCGTTTGACAAACCGCTCCATTGGACCTCGTTTGACATGGTGGCGAAGGTGCGGTATAATCTGTGCCGTAAGATAGGCACGAAAAAACTCAAAGTAGGTCATACGGGTACGTTGGATCCTCTGGCTACCGGTGTCGTTATCGTCTGTACCGGCAGGAAAACCAAACTGATAGACCGGCTCCAGTACGATGTGAAGGAGTATATCGCCACCTTGCAGTTAGGGGCGACGACGCCTTCGTACGATCTGGAGAAACCCGTCGATGCCACCTATCCGACGGAACACATAACGCGTGAACTGATCGATGAGACGATTCCGCAGTTCCTCGGCGAACAATGGCAGGTTCCGCCTGTCTTCTCCGCCGTCCAGATCAACGGCAAACGGGCGTATGAGTTCGCCCGCAAAGGGGAAGAGGTGGAACTCAAACCCAAACTGCTCGTCATCGACGAGATAGAGGTGTTGTCCTTCGATGCGGATACGATGCAGCTGACCATCCGCGTCGTTTGCTCCAAAGGCACGTATATCCGCGCCCTGGCACGCGATATAGGCGAGCAGCTCCGTTCCGGCGCGCATCTCACCGCCCTGCGCCGCACACGCGTCGGGGACACGCGGGTCGAAGACTGCTGGACCGTGGAACGCTTTTTAGAGGAATTAAACGGTTTCGAACCCAATGACCGTTTGACTGAAACAAAATAAGACTATGTACAAATCGAATGATATGAAACTCAGCCAGTTCAAGTTCAGACTGCCTGAGGAACAAATTGCCCAGTTCCCTGCCTCTTATCGGGATGAGGCGCGATTAATGGTTCTCCATCGTACTACGGGCGAAGTGGAGCATAAGAAGCTCGCCGAATTGGTGAATTATTTCGATGAGGGGGACTTGTTTGTGTTCAATGACACGAAGGTCTTTCCTGCCCGTCTGTGGGCGCACAAGGAGAAGACGAACGCCCTCATTGAGGTCTTCCTGCTGCGCGAACTGAACCATGCCACCCGCTATTGGGATGTGCTCGTTGACCCGGCGCGCAAGATCCGTATAGGTAACAAACTGACCTTTGACGACGATCCGGCGATTGTGGCGGAGGTGATCGACAACACGACCAGCCGCGGACGTACGTTCCGTTTCCTCACGGACTACGACAACGAGGAGTTCGTTCCCCGTCTGTATGCTCTGGGAAGCGCACCGCTACCCTCCTATATCCATCGTCCGATGAACGCCGAGACGCAGGACCAGTACGAGGCGGTCTTCCATGATCTGCCTGTGAATGAGATGGATAACGAGCGCTATCAGACGGTCTTTGCCGACAAGATAGGTGCTGTCGCTGTACCTGCCGCCGGACTCCATTTCTCCAAACAACTGCTCAAACGGATGGAGATTCACGGCATCGAGACCACTTTCATGACCAGCCACGTGTCCCTGGGAATCTTCAAGGAGATAGACGTGGAGGACCTGAGCAAGAACAAGATGGAGTCCGAGCAGATCATCCTGTCCGCACAGATGGCGGATGCCGTCAACAAGGCGCAGGAGAACCAGCACCGTGTATGCGCCGTCGGTACGGAGGTCATGCGGGCGATGGAGCATGTCGCCGGTACGAACGGACAGCTCAAGGCGTATGACGGATGGACGAACAAGTTCATCTATCCCCCTTACCGCTTCTCGGCGGCGAACAGCTTCTTCGTCAATTTCTACATGCCGATGTCGAGCCAGTTGCTCATGGTGGCTGCCTTCGCGGGATTCGAAGAGACGATGCACGCCTACGAGGTGGCGGTCGAAGAAGGCTACCGCTTCGGGGACTACGGCGACGCCATGCTGATTGTAGATTAAACTCATCCGCCATACATGACCGTTCGAATCGACCCATCTTGGCAGCGCGTATTGCAGCAGGAGTTTGACAAACCCTATTTCGAACTCCTCACTCAGTATGTGCGCCAGCAATATACGACCTGTCGGTGCTTTCCGCCGGCGGGTCTTATTTTTAATGCCTTCGATTCCTGTCCGTTTGACAAGGTCCGTGTGGTCATCATCGGTCAGGACCCCTATCACGAACCCGGACAGGCGATGGGCTTGTCTTTCTCCGTGCCCGAAGGGGTAGCTATACCGCCGTCGCTGATGAACATATATAAAGAGATCCACCGCGATCTGGGTTTGCCTATCCCCGAGAGCGGAGACCTGCGCCGCTGGGCGGAGCAGGGAGTGCTCCTGCTCAATGCCACGCTGACCGTTCAGGCGCACAAAGCCGGAAGCCATCAGGGCAAAGGATGGGAAGAACTGACCGATGCCGCCATCGAGGCGCTGAACCGCGAACGTGAACATATCGTGTTCATGTTATGGGGCTCCTACGCGCAGCGCAAAGGGCAGTTCATCGACCGCCGCAAGCATCTCGTACTCCAGACCTCCCATCCTTCTCCCTTGTCCGTTTATCGCGGGTTTGACGGGTGCGGACATTTCAGCGCTGCGAATAACTACCTGGTGAAAAACGGTCTGCCGCCCATTGCGTGGTAGCACCTCCCGATACACGACCAAACGCTAAATGAACCTATGAAAAAACTACTCTTAGTCGATGCCTACGCAATGATTTTCCGCGCGTACTACGCTTTCATCCGTGCGCCGCGTATGAACAGCAAAGGGGAGAACACCTCCGCGGTTTTTGGTTTTGCGATCACGCTGGATGACCTCATCCGCAAGATCCAGCCGACCCATCTGGGCGTGGCGTTCGACCCCGCCGGAGGAACGTTCCGCCATGAGGCGTACGAGCAGTACAAAGCGCAGCGGCCCGAGACGCCGGAAGACATACGCAAAGCGGTGCCCGTCATCAAATCATTGCTCGAAGCCATGAATATACCCGTGTTGGAGGTGCCCGGTTTCGAGGCGGATGATGTCATCGGCACGCTCTCCGTGCAAGGCGAGCAGAGAGGGTTCGAGGTCTATATGGCAACGCCCGACAAGGACTACGGACAACTCGTCTCCGACCATGTGTTCATGTACCGTCCCCGCCATACGGGCGGATTCGAACTGATGGGACCCAAAGAGGTGTGCGACAAGTACGGATTGCAACGCAAGGAGCAGGTCATTGACCTGTTGGGACTGATGGGCGATGCCAGCGATAATATCCCCGGATGCAAAGGAGTAGGGGAGAAGACCGCCGTCGCACTATTGCAGCAGTTTGGCAGTATTGACAACCTGCTCGCTCATACGGACCAGATCAAAGGTGCGCTGCGTACCAAGGTTGAGTCGCAGGTGGAGGAGATTAAGTTCTCCCGTTTCCTGGCGACCATCCGCACCGATGTGCCCATTGACCTGGACGAAGCGCTCTTGTCCTGCAAAGAACCCGACATGCAGGCGCTCGTGGCGCTCTATCGGGACTTGGAGTTCAATACGCTCCTCAAGAAAATACAGCCTCAGACGGAACCGGTTGCTCCCAAAACCGGCAAAGCAGCCAAGCCTTCCAAGCCCGCCGACCCGAATCAGCTGGACCTGTTCGCCGCCTTCGGTGAACAATCACCAATCACCAATAACCAATCACCAATAACCAATCACCAATCACCAGTCACCTATGACTCCATCGAGGCGCGGTTGTGTCAATATCTCCTCAACCCCGAGGTCGCGTTTAATCCCTACAAGGAGCCGGACTGGAACGCATTGAAGGCGGATGCCGATCTGTGGAACCTCTACAACGAGGTCGAGCTTCCGCTGGTGGAAGTGTTGCGCGAGATGGAAACGGCGGGAGTGCGGATCGATGTGGACAAACTTAAACAGGCGGAAGGCATCCTCTCGGAGGAACTGAACGGACTCGAGCAGCAGATATATGACTTGGCGGGAATGACCTTCAATATCAACAGCCCGAGACAAGTGGGCGAAATACTGTTTGACAAACTCAAACTGGACACCAAGGCGAAAAAGTCCAGAACAGGACAGTACTCGACCTCCGAAGAGGTACTGGTCGCATTGAAAGAAAGACATCCCATTGTCGGGAAAATCCTTGATTTCAGAGCCACCCAGAAGCTGGTCAACACCTACCTATCCGCTTTGCCCGGCTATATAGCGCAGGATGGAAAGATTCACACGACCTATAACCAGACGGTGACGGCGACAGGACGTTTGAGCAGTTCGAATCCGAACCTGCAGAACCTGCCCATCCGTTCCGAACGCGGCAAACTGATCCGCGAGGCGGTGATACCGGACGAAGGATGTCTGTTCCTCAGCGCCGACTACAGCCAGATCGAGTTACGCCTCATGGCGCATTTCTCGCAGGACGAGCATATGTTAGCCGCCTTCCGCTCCGGGCAGGATATCCATGCAGCGACCGCAGCCAAGATCTTCCGTCTCCCCATTGAGCAGGTCACCAAGGACCAGCGCCGTCAGGCGAAAACGGCGAATTTCGGAATCATATACGGCATCTCGGCGTTCGGTCTTGCCCAGCAACTGGATTGTTCCCGTACGCAGGCAAAACAGCTCATCGACGACTATTTTGCTGCCTTCCCGCGGGTGATTCAGTATATCGAATCGCAAAAAGAGACAGCTCGTCAGCGCGGCTATGCCGAGACGCTCTTCGGTCGCAAACGCTACCTGCCGGACATCCACTCGCAGAACGCGACCGTGCGCGCTTTTGCCGAACGGAATGCCGTCAACGCACCCATCCAGGGAACAGCCGCGGACATCATCAAGATGTCGATGGTCTCTATCCACCGCCGCCTCAAAGAGGAAGGGCTCCGGGCGCAGATGATCATGCAGGTGCATGACGAACTCAACTTCAACGTGCCCTTCGGCGAGGTGGACCGCGTACGCGAGATCGTAGTCACCGAGATGGAGAATGCCGTCCATCTCTCGGTGCCCCTTATCGCCGAATGCGGCGTCGGACACAACTGGCTCGAAGCCCATTAAAAGAAACTTTCAACCGTCATGCTTCTTTCAACTTTCAACTTTCAACTTTCAACTGTATTGCTCGTCATCCGCGTGCTGTGTATCGGCAACTCGTTCTCCTGGGATGCGGTCGAGCAGGAACTCGTTCCTCTCTGTGCGGAGAAAGGCATAGAGGTGGAGGTGCATAACCTCTATTACGGCGGTTGTTCGTTGCAGCAACATGCTCAGTTTTTGCTCAAAGACACCGCATCATACAGCCACAGAGTCTGTTCTAATCTCCCTTCCCTTCAGGGAGGGGTCGGGGGTAGGCTTATAAAAGACACGATCTCCCTCCGTCAGGCACTCCGCGACGGGCGGTACGATTTTATCTCCTTGCAGCAGGCAAGCCACGACAGCGGTATCCGTTCGACGTACGAACCCTGGCTCTCCCTCCTGGTGGACACGGTACGCGCTTACCAGCCCCGGGCACAACTGTGCTGGATGCAGACCTGGGCGTACAGCCGCGACGCGAAGCATCCCGCCTATCCCCGCTACCATTCCGACCAGCAGGAGATGTGGGACAGCATATGTGCGTGTACCGGCTACGTGCAGGAGGTCTTCAGCCGTTTGCAGGTCAACTGCCTGCTCTTGCCCTGCGGCGAGGCAATCCAGCGGGCGCGCCGCACGAAACTCGGGGACACCATGTGCCGCGACGGCTATCACCTGAACTATTCCTACGGTCGTTATACCGCTGCATGCGTGTGGTACGAGCTGATAACGGGCAAAGATGTGCGTTGCAACCGCTATCGTCCCGACTCCATGACACGCCGCCAGCAACGCCTCTCGCAGCGATCAGCACACCGCGCGGTACACCATTGAACCGCTCAAACAGCATTTTTTTTCGTTATTATAGCCTAAAAGTTACTTTTTATCGCAATTTTTTGCCAAAATATTTGCATATGTCAAAAAAATTGCGTAATTTTGCGCCGTATTCATTATGCCACGATAATTTATTACAGATATGTTCAATTTTACTCATCTAAATACCGCAAACGGTGGTCGGACAGGCAGTACGAACCCTTCGCAGCGTAACCGGCGGTGCAAGGTCTTGTGGCAGGTGTTGCCTTTTTTGTTATTCGTTGTCACGCTTACTGCGATGACACCTAAACATCCCGAATCTATGGAAAAACAAATCTACACCGTTGATTTCAACGGACTCAACTGGGCATTCAAAGATGTCATTACGGGCGAAACCCCTACGGGATTATATGCTGTCGGGGACACGGTGGCTTTTAATCTGGAGATGCAGGCGACCGATGTGCGTTACACCTTCTTCTGCGACGGGCAGAAGATGAATGCCTCCTATCTGAACGAGCAGTACGGCTACTGCTATCATTTCGTCATGCCGGATCATGATGTGAAAATTACATGGGAAACTAAAAATCTAATGGAAGAAGAATGAAAACGAAACGTTTGTTACTGGTCGTAGCGGGTCTTTGCGCGTTTTTCTTTACGCGCGCGGAGGTCTGGACGCATGAGACCGTGCCCTCGCCGAAGGTGCAAGGTCAGAACTATTATGTGGCGAACCCTGACTCGGTGCTGACACCCGAGACGGTGGAGCAGTTGAACGAACTCTGTACGCGCCTCAACACCAATACGGGCGTGGAGCTGGCGGTCGTTGCCATTGACGAGTTTGACGAGAACCACTATTCCGCCTACGGTTTCGCGCTCAAACTGTTCAACTACTGGGGAATCGGTAGCGCGGAGCGCAATACCGGTGTGCTCATCTTCCTCGCACGCGGCAACCGCGACATACAGATCATTACAGGAAAGGGTATCGAAGGCATGCTCACCGACGGCAAGTGCGGCGAGCTCCTGGACGACAACCTGTATTACTTCTCGGAAAATGACTTCAACGCCGGCATGTTGTCCCTCTGCAGGGATATGGAGGACTTCCTCATGAAGCCGGACAACCGTTCCGAACTCATGCTCGGATGGACGCCGGAGAACACGATCGTGGCGGATGTGCTGCTCGGGTGGATCTTTATCGGATGCATCCTCATGGCGCTGCTCGGATACCTGGGGTACAAACGCCTGCACGGCGAGCCCGGACAACCCGCGGAGAACGTCCTCAAGAGAGCCGACGACGCACAGATGGGAATGGGCTGTCTCTCTTTCCTCTTCCCATTGCCGATGCTCTTCCTCTATCTCTTCTACCGTTTCTTCCCAAAGCACCCGGAGGTCAAGCCCATGAAGTGCAAGAAGTGCGGCGCCGAGATGGAGAGCGTGCCCATGACTTTGAGCAAAACACAACTCAAAGAGCAGGACCTGCATGTCTTTGCCTTCGTCAAATGGCGTTGCCCGTCTTGCGGAGCGGAGGAAACCGGCAAATATGACGGCCGTGAGAAGTACAAATACAGCAAATGTGATTCGTGCGGAGGTCTCACAACCCTGGTGACGAAGGAGGAGACCGTGCGGTATGCCACCCAGTTCCATGACGGCGAACGAATCGACACCTATACCTGTCAGTGCTGCGGAGCCGTTGAGGAGGTGAGAGTAGTTCTGCCTCGTAAACGCTTGTTGGGTAGCGGTAGCGGTTCCGACAGCGATGGTGGTGGCGGATCATGGGGCGGTGGAAGCAGTTCCGGTGGTGGAGCGGGAAGAAGCTTCTGATATGTGAAAGTGGATAATTGAAAATAGATAACTTAAAATTCGTACAAGTATGAAAAAAGGAACTTTGATTACGATCATTGTCGTAGCGGTGCTCGGCATGATTGTTGTATGGGCTATCGGACGTTATAACGCGTTTGTTACCATGCAGGAGAACGTAGAGAACGCCTGGGGACAGGTGGAGAACCAGTACCAGCGCCGTGCGGACCTCGTGCCGAACCTCGTCGCTACGGTAAAAGGCTATGCGGCACACGAGCAGGCTACCCTCGTCGGAGTGATGGAAGCGCGTGCTAAAGCCTCGCAGATCACCATTGATCCCGCGAATGCAACCCCCGAGCAGTTGGCGCAGTACCAGGCTGCGCAGGGCGAACTAAGTCAGGCGCTCGGACGACTCTTCGCCGTTGCGGAGAACTATCCGGACCTCAAAGCCAGCGAGAACTTCCGTCAGTTGGCTGACCAGCTGGAGGGTACCGAAAACCGTATCGCCTATGCACGTAATCTGTTCAACGATTGTGCAAAGGAATACAATGCCGCTATCCGCCGTTTCCCGGGGAACATCGTAGCTTCCATGTTCAGCTTCGAGCGCAAGGCGTACTTCGAGGCGGACGAAGGCTCGCAGAACGCACCCGAAGTAGCGTTCTAAAACCTGCCAAAACGTTTAAGTCAGATGAACAGAGTACGTTCCTATATGCTCCCGGTGGTCATGCTCGTTATGGGTATGACCGCCTGGGCGGCGCCGGAGAAGAGCATCGTCATCCTCTATGAGAACGATGTGCACTGCGCCGTGGACGGCTATCAGACGCTCGCGGGGCTCCGCGATGCGATTGCCGACACAGCCTACGTCGCGGTGACCAGCAGTGGCGATTTTGTGCAGGGCGGTACTGCCGGCGCGATCTCACGAGGCCAGTACGTGGCGGATATCATGCGCACGGTCGGCTATGATGCGATAGCGCTCGGTAACCATGAGTTCGACTACCCCGTGGCGCATACCGCTTCCCTGCTCAAGTACATAGGCGCACCCGTCACATGCGCGAACCTATACGATAGGCGCACGCATGCGTACGTGTACGCGCCTTACGTTATGAAGAAGTTCGGACGCACGAAGATTGCGTTCGTCGGAGCTACCACGCCCGGCACGTTCTATACCGAAACGGGAGCTTTCTTCATCGGAGACGAACAGGCGTACGACCTGCGCGAGAAAGAGTTCTTCGACGTCATGCAGCGTACGGTCAACAAGGCGCGCAGGAAAGGTGCCAAATATGTCATCGTTCTCGGTCATCTCGGCGAAGACCCTGATCGTACCGGCGTGAACTCGCACGAGCTGGCGAAACGTACCACCGGTATTGATGTCATCCTCGACGGGCACACCCATTCTGTCATTCCCCATGACACCGTGCGCAATGCGGCGGGCAAACCCGTGTTCATCTCCGAGACGGGTACCAAGTTCGCCAACATCGGCAAGATGACGATCCGGAACGGACGCATGACCCATGAACTGCTGCCTTACGGCACGATAGCGGAGCGCAACGCGCTCACCAAAGCCGTCACCGATAGCATCAACCTCCTCATGCGCGAGAAGACGCAGCGAGTGGTATGCCATAGCGATGTCAAACTGCGCATCCTCAACGACAAAGGCGACCAGGAAGTGCGTCTCGCCGAGACCAACCTCGGTGACCTCGTCACCGACGCCTACCGGATCATTTCCAAGGCGGACATAGCGCTCGCGAACGGAGGAGGAATACGCACGGAGAAGCACGCCGGAGACCTCACGTACGGAGACATAACGGACATACTGCCTTATGACAACAACCTCTGGATAGTGGAGGCGACAGGGCAGCGCATCATCGACCTCCTGCAGAAAAACACCTCCTTCATCCCCGTCGAGGACGGATCGTTCCCGCAGGTATCCGGTATCCGGTTTACCGTACACACGGCTACGAAAACCGTTTCCGACGTCGAGGTGCTCAACAAGGAATCAGGAGCCTACGAGCCCATTGAACCCGAACGAACCTATTCCGTCGCGACCATCGACTATTGCGTCACCGGAGGTGGGTTCTACGATATGCTCAAGGATTGCAAGGTCATATACCGCGGCGATGTCCTCTACCGCGATATCTTCGTGCAGTTCCTCGAGAACAACCTCGGAGGACATATCTCCAATGACTACCTCGAGCCGCACGGACGAATCAGGATTATTAACGAATAAAAATTACGAATATGGAAAACGAAGAAGTAAAAGCTGCTGAGCGCGAGGCGCAAGAGCAGGCTGCTGCCGCGCAGGAACAAGCCAGACAGGCTCAGGAAAATGCGCAGAAAATGGCGGATGAGCAACAAAAACAAATGAAGAAACAGGTCATGAAAGGAATGCTGATGGGCTTGCTCACGGCATTGGGGACCAGACTTATTTCTTGGATCAAAACAAAAGCGTAAAATAGATTATGAGAAAATTCTATTCTTTATTGCTCGTGATGCTGATGGCAGGATTGAGCGTAAATGCAGCTACAGTGATTGCATCCGGTGATGGTTGGTCAATAAAAAAGCTGACTTCTGGAGATTTTGTACCGGAAGAAAGAGTCGGTGTCAGAGTGATGTACATCAGTAAAAGCACTGCCATTAAGGATTATAGAAGCCTATCTGAAGTACCTTGGAATAATTACCGCGGCCAAGTGGACGAAGTTTATATGGACGATATATTTGAAGGAGCACAGCATGTAGGTTCGTATTGTTTCACCAATATGACTAACTTGAAGAAAGCGAGACTTTGGAACAATGTCTACCGAA
>CAJOEJ010000016.1:0-41112 GCA_905233375.1 Paludibacteraceae bacterium
GATAGCCAAATTAAATCAAAAAATCAAAGAACGCTTGTAATATATTGTATATTAACATTTTAATAGGTGCAACTAAAAAGTTAACGCACCAGTAGTAATTGTTAATTATTTTCGTTCGTTGTATTCAGCATCCCGGGGTCGCGTCCCGGAATCGACTTTGTACCGATGACGTAAGCACATGCCTTCGAGTGACCGTCGGTTTGATCTCGTCTTGCTCCCGGTATTACCTCGACCTGCTATCGTCTTATTCCAAAGTGGCTGCATAGGTGCGCTTTATGAAAAAACTTTTCTGGCGATACAAAAAGATATGAGACCGCACCTATGCACAAACCACTATTTCAAAAGGGAACAAAATAAAAGCGGACCACCGTAAGTGTTCCCGCTTATAAAAAAGGAAAGCGGGACTGCACTATTGCCGTTCCACTCATCTAGGCTCTGGTATTGCCTTTGTAACAAACAGCAACACCGTAGCCCACGCCGTATATATTAGTAGGTACGCGTACACATACGCGCACACGATAATATACACCGATAGGCATCTTAGTGTCGCAATGTTTTGTTACTAATGAATTTACCAGATTCAGATGAGTCAAAACAAAGCGCGTAAGACGCTATTTTATTATGTCCTGTATCCCACCCGCACTATTAGGACATCTCCCGGACGTGGACTACACAAAAAATGTCATTCCACGCAGTACGAAAATAGAATACGCTGCAAAGATACAGCTTTTTTTTGAAATATGCAAATATTTTCGGAAGAAAATGTGAATTTTATGGGAAATGGCATAAAATAAAGGGAAAATACGGCATCGGCACAAAAAAAGCCTCCAATATGGAGACTTTGTTGCCGAACCAGGACTCGAAAATTGACAAAATCAATAATCGTTTGAGTTCAAAGAACGAAATAAGAACCTGGGGAGAGTACGGCATCGGCACAAAAAAGACACCCGAAAGGATGTCTTTTTTATGTTGCCGAACCAGGACTCGAACCCAGACAGACAGAACCAGAATCTGTAGTGCTACCATTACACAATTCGGCAGGCTTTCTCAAAAGCGGGTGCAAAAGTACTGCTTTTTTTTGACATGACCAAATTTTTTGCAAAAAAAATGCAAAAAAAATGCATTTTTATTGAATTAGTGCCCTATTTAGCCCTAAAAAGAGCGCTGAAACGCTCTTTTGGGGATTCTTTTCAGATTTCTTTACCTGTCTGCTCGGTAGCCTCAAAGGGGAACAAACCGAACAACTCGGCATCGATGCGGTCGGTGACCCAGCGGAAGTCCTCGGGGTTGTCGCCGAACTTGATACGGTCGCCCTCCACGATGAGCAGTTTGCCCTTGTATTCCTTAATCCAGTTCTCGTACTTGTCATTGAGTCCCTGCAGGTAGTCGAGTTTCATGGACTGCTCGTATCCTCGGGCACGTTTCTGAATCTGTGAGACGAGTGTCGGAACTGACGCACGCACATAGATGAGCAGGTCCGGCATCTTGACCAGCGAGGTCATGAGATCGAACAGATCCTGATAGTTCTCAAAATCGCGGTCGGACATCATGCCCTGGTCATGCAGGTTCGGAGCAAAGATACGTGCGTCCTCATAGATGGTACGATCCTGAATGATATACTTGTCCGATTTGCCTATCTCCACAACATCCTTGAAACGTTTGTTGAGGAAATAGACCTGCAAGTTAAACGACCATCGCGCCATATCGGCATAGAAATCCTCCAGATAGGGATTATACTCCACGCTCTCGAAACGGGGTTCCCAACCATAGTGTTTGGCTAACATATTGGTCAAGGTCGTCTTGCCGCAACCGATGTTTCCTGCTATAGCAATATGCATTCGTGCGGGCTATGACTTGCGCGACTTCGCGAGTTTCGCTCGTATAGCGCTCTGTCATGCCCTCACTTCGCGGGTCTGCAAACACTCCGTGGTTCACATCCCCGGATCAGAGGGCGCCTCTTAGCCTGAGAGGGGTTAAATGATTAAATGTTCTAATGTTTTAATGATGTCCAGTTTTGTTCGCTGAACAGACCGAACAACTCGGCATCCACCTTGTCCACCACCCGGCGGAAGTCGGCGGGGTTGTTCTCAAAATCCATTCCGTCGGATTCGATGACCAGCACGCGACCGCTGTAATGATGGAAGATAAACTCTTCGTATTTGTCATTGAGGTCGGTGAGGTAGTCTATCTGCATCGTCTGCTCGTAGTCCCGTCCGCGCTTCTGGATCTGCGCGATGAGGGACGGTACAGACTTACGGAGATAGATCATCATATCCGGCATTTTCATCTGGGACTGCATGAGTTCGAACAGCTCCATGAACGTGTTGTAATCGCGTTCGGACAGGTCGCCGCGCTCGTAGTTGTTACGGACGAACACATGTACCCCCTCGAAGATGCTGCGGTCCTGAACGATTGTGTGTCCGGACTGCTGAACCGCCAGCATGTCTTTGAACCGCTCTTTCAGGAAATAGGTCTCCAGACAGAACGCCCAGCGCTTGATGTCGCCGTAATAATCCTCCAAGTAGGGGTTGAAGCTCACGCTCTCAAAGCGTGGCTCCCACCCGTAATACTTGGCTAACATCTTGGTCAGCGTTGTCTTGCCGGCTCCGATATTTCCTGCTATCGCGATGTACACTTTAAAGTTGAAAGTGTAAAGTTGAAAGTGTAAAGATTATTTGACCAGTTGTCCTGTTACCGTATAGACCTTGTCTCCGCGGAGGATGAGAAGCTGACCGTCACGGAGCACTTTGGTACTTTGCAGTTCGTCACTTTGTACATTCTCGACAGGCAGCAGGCTCTCGAGGTTGGTATTGATGGTCGGAAGCGTTTGCTTCGTACCGGTGTAGATCTTCACCTCACCCGGCTGGAGCGTCACGTTCCCGGAAACCTGCGTACCGCCTGCATAGAAATCGTACCATGTGCCGGAAGGCAGCCCGCCTTCTTGGGCTGCGATGTCGAAGTTCGCCATGACAAACACATCGCTGCCCCACTGTACGAAACGCACTTTCTTGCCCGAACCGAGCGACTGGTTGGTCGGGTTGCCGGCAAACACCTGCGGCATGAGTTTCGTACGCAGCTGAATCGCCTGCGCACACTTCTGATACGCCGCTATACGATTCGCATCGCTGAAATATCCCCAAACCTCGGGACGCACCTTGATATTGCAACGGTAGTCATTCTTCTCCTGACCCGTTACCCAGTGGTCAATATCGCTGTTGATGGAGTAGTCGAAACCTATCTCCTCAAACTGCCACAACATATGCGGTCCGTTGAGCAGCACGTTCATCACTACGTTCTCCGCGATACGTCCGAGACGGGTTGCCTCATCGGTTGCTATATCGCCTGCACCCCAGCGTTTTGCCTTGTACTGCATTCGCTCCTCGTCGTGGCTCTCGCAGTAGGATACATATCCGTCCTTGTTGGCGTCGGCAAAGCTGTCGCCCTCCTTGAGCCATCCCATCGTGGTCTGCATATACGCATTTGCGGTGTTCTGCCAGCAGAGCATGCCCTGCTCTACCAGCGCCGGACGCTGTTCACCCATGTTCGGTCCCCAGTGCTCGAGGATGAAGTACGGCTCGCCGTTGGGGAACACATTGCCCTGCTTGGCTGCTGCCAGCACGCCGTTATTGTAGTAATGCGAGATGTTATCCATCAGTTTGCTGTAGTCGTACGTTGACTTCGTACCGCAACCGCACAGACCGTGACTCAGGTCCATTCGGTAGCCGTCGATCTTGTACTCCTTGATCCAGTACTGCAATGCGCGGGTGAACATGTCGCGTGCCGGCGCAAAGTCGTGGTTCCATTTCTCATAGACATTGTCATCGTGAGGAATCTCGGTACAGAACCACGGGTTGAGACGCAACTCGGTCTTGGAGGCATTGTTAGAGGTCCACGGATAGAGTTTGTTCATCGGGTTGAGACCCGTAGCATGGTTGAACACCATATCCATGATGACCGCCATGCCGCGTTTGTGGCACTCGTCGATGAACGTTTTGATCTGCGTCTCCGAGCCGTACGCACGGTCGGGAGCAAAATAGTGGTTAGGCGAATAACCCCAGTTGTAGTTACCGTCAAACTCGCAGATCGGCATGAGCTCGATTGCATTCACACCTAACTGCTGGATGTAATCGAGACGCTCCATGACACCCTCTATCGTACGTTTGGCGGTGTAGTCATACACCCACAACTCGTAGATAACGAGGTTGTTCTTGTCCGGGCGTTGGAAATTGAGCGTAGCGTCGCTCCATTGGAACGCCGGTTTTTGGGTCTGGATAACGGTCACGTAGCCGTCCGCACCTACCTTCGGATATTGCATCAGGGTCGGGTCTGCCGTACGCGGCTCCCACTGGTCGTCCGGGTGGATCACCTTGGTGGAGAACAGGTCGGAGATCTGTTTGTGAACGGTGTCGGCACGCTCGACGGCGTATTGGAATCCGTACTCCTTGCCGGGCTCGAGTCCCGTCAACTGGATCCAGAAATAGTTGCCGTCCCGCTTGAGCTGGTAGTTCGATTTGAGTTTCCAGTTGGTCATGTCGCCGATGAGGAAGACGCGTCTTGCCGGCGCCTCTTTGCTGGCAGCGTAGGTACACAACGTGACCGAAGTGCCGTCCTCGCCGTAATAGATACCCTGCTCAATACCCGCCGGACGAGTACCGGTGACCGGCTCAACGTCCTTCACGCCGTCCCATATATCCGCAACGGTCTCTTCGCCGATGATGATAACTATATCCTGTCCGCCGGGACCACGACCTACCTTGCCGTTGTTCTTGCCGTCCGTGAAGAGCACAAGGATCTTGGTGATCGTCTTGCCCGCCGGAACGCCGTAGAACTCATAGAGATTCGGAATAACGATCTCCCAATGGTCAGCGACCTTGGTCATCTTGGTCTTGTCCGACTTGGAGGGCCAGGCTGCCAGCTGGTACTCCCATTTGCCGGAGTTATCCACCTCCACGCAGGAATACATATAGCATTCCGTAGCGGCTTTCATTCCGCCGTCCCCTTTGGTCGGGTCGAACTTGATCGTTACCTGTGCGGTTGAACCGACCGGGATAATAGCCGGATCCGTCGTTACTTGTGCAGCTGCACTTAAAGCGAATAGTACTACTATTCCTAACAATAGTTTGCGCATATGTGTAATTATTTAGTGTTTTTCACGCGTGTGGGCGTACGTTCATTATAATTGTTTGCCGGTCACGTCAAACATCTTGTCGCCGCGGATGATGACCAGACGGCCGTCGATGACTGCCTTGTGGGCTTTCTTGTTCACGGTGGTGTTCTCGATGCCTTGCGTCTGCGTGCCTACCAGTGTCTTGCCGGCAAGAGGCTCCGTCGAGAGCTCCAGCGAACCGTCACCGTTGTCATAGAGGTAGAACGTAACCGTTCCTTCCTGTACTGCCAGTTTCTGCACATGGGTTGCATCCTCCTTCACCAGCGTACAATGGCTGTCCGTGGTGAACTCAGACGTCATATAGCAGTCGCCTACCACCTGTCCCTGCTCGCAAACGAGGATGAAGAAATAGCCCAGATGGTTGTCGTCACCGGTGAACGTATAGCTCAGTATTCCTTCCTCGAACTGCTCCTCTGCGGTCGGAGTGGTGATGTCGGCGCCGTTACAGAACCCTTTCAGGAAATAGTCTTTGGCACCGCTACCGGGTTGGGGGTCTCCTCCGGGCGTACTGCCGGAACTGTACGGCACGCCTTCGCCGCACTCAGCCGTACCCTGACCGATATACAACTGGTCTTGCTGGTATTTGAGCTTGATGTAGAAATCAAAGCATCCTTCAGCGGTGACATCATAGTGGTCTTCATTCACGATGAAACCTCCTTGCGATGCGCCGTCAAGGGATACCACCCACGTCGCTTTGTTGTCATAATCGCACAACTGCAAACGGTCTCCGCTCACTACCGGCACATGCGCCAGATACTGCGTGAAGCCGTCAAACTCGGCAACCTGCTCTCCGGCATAATACGATGTTCCGTTGACCAGAATGCCGTAACTCTGCGCCAACAGACCTGCTGCAAACAACACAGCAGCACATAAGGTAAAAATCTTCTTCATATTATCACAATTTAACAGTTTAACGATTTATTTGTTGCTCCACCACTCTTCCGTAGGCGTCATACACCTTCTCTCCACAGCGGATGAACAGTTGTCCGTTCCGGAGGAATTTCTCGCCTGCGTGGTCCGCATCGGCATTCTCCAGACCTTGATGCGGAGCGCCGTCGCCGCGGTAGTACATGGCGTAGTCCGTTCCCTGAACCGCCTTCGTATAACCTTGCGGAGCGGCGTCACCGGCGGCGGTGCCCAACCAGAGGATCACACTGCCGTACTTGCCCTGAACCGTCGCGCGGTAGTAGTTCTCTCCCGCCTCTTCCGTCATCGTACTCTCCGAATGAATACCTGCGGCTTTGCGCGCACGGATCATCGCCTGGATCTCCGGTTTGTATTTGACCCAGTGGGGATAAAACACGCACGGCACGCCCGGAAGGGACAATATATACGCATTCGTACGCATCATCAGGCTCTTGTCGTTGATACTCGAGCCGTCGCGTTTCTTCCCTACATCCTCATTGTCTTCGCCGCGGGCGAACGTGTCGTGATTATCGACAAAGGTGACGGCATACTTGCTGTACCCTTTTCCGCGCATTCCCGCATTCAGCAACTTGTTGTATTTCTTGAGATAGATTCCGTCCCGCAGCGCGTTGTACTTGAGCGCGAAATCAAACGCCAGCGTGTTCTGGCTTGCCTGGTCGATACGGGTCTTCAGTTCCGCCGCATCACCCACCCAGTACTCGATGACCGAGAAATACGGTTTCGCCTCGGAGTTGTAGTCATGGATGTGGCTCACATGGTATCCGCCGACGTAGTCATAGCGGAAACCGTCGTACAGCATCACGTTCTTCATCCATTTCAGATACGCCTTGCACATCGCCTGCACATTGGGATTCTTATGGTCCCAGTCGCGCGCAGGACCGTAGTTGGCTTCGTGCTGACCGTCATCCGCGTTCGATCCGCCCGTACAGTGATAACTGGTCACGCCCTCGTCATTCGAGGTCATCCAGGTGCTCTGAGGCGCAAACTGACCGTATTCGCCGAAATCCAATGCCTTGTAATCGCAGGAATTGTTATTGTTTCCGCAATGGTTGATGACGATATCGGCGATGACACGGACATGATTGTTGTGCAGCCCCGCTATCAGGCTCTGCAGCGCCGATTTCTTGCCCAGTGCCGTACTCGACTGCGAGCTGTAACATTTGGGGATATACCCCAACCCGCCTTGTGACTCATGACTCGGCGGGAGCCACACGAGGTCAAACGACTGCCCGATCTCGCTCACCTGGCTGCCTAATGTCTGCCACTTCGTATCTCCGTATCCCGCGTCCGAATAGCTGTTCCAATAGAACGCCTGCAGCATCACGTCCGTACACTCGGACGGCACGGCGGTAGTATAGTCCTGCGGCGTATCCGAACCCGGTTCCTGGGGCGTCGAAGTGCAATCCGTTCCCGCCCCTATATACAACTGGTCCTGCTGGTATTTGAGCTTGATATAGAAATCATAACAACCGTCCTGCGAACAGAGATACCGGTCATTGTTCAGCGTGAACGAGCCGACAGAAGAGGTATTCAGAGGAACCACCCATGCCGCATTGTGCTCGGAGTCATACAGCTGGCAGTAGTCTCCCGAATGGAGATAGACATGCGCCAGGTACTGCTCGAAACCTTCTCCGAAGGGATCCGCTCCGTCGTACGAAGCAAGGTAGAAATCCGAACCGTTCACACGAATACCATATTGCGCGCTCAGGTTAAGAGCGAGCAATACGGCACTCATAATTGACATCAGTCGTTTCATAATCACTTGACTAACAAGAATTTGTTACCGTTCTGGATAACGACACCGATATAATCCGCATTCACACGCTGACCGAGGATGTTATACATCGGTTCGCTCAGGTCAAGCATCGGAACGCTCGTGTTCTCAATACCCTCTTCTACTACACCGTCGCAGTCCGCATCCACCAGTGCCTGACGGCAGTCGGGAGCCCATACATAGCAGGTGTTCTCATCCACGAAGATATCCTGGGTCTGCGTTTGGTTCGAACCGATATTGAAGATGACGTAGATCTCCTTCAGTTCCTCCGGCATCGTGAAGGTGTGCCATATACCGTCGGTCTGCGTCCATTTGATACCCGGCCACTTGGTCGTCTTGCCGTCCAGCGCGTACGGGGTGTCTTTGTACTTGGTTCCCACTTTCACGCGCGTGAACGCGTATATATAGAGGTCTTCCCAGTCTGCCGGCTGTACGAACTTGACCGTGATAGCACCCTGTTGCGGCGCTTTGTAGGTGTAGGTAGCCGTGTAGGTCTCCGTACGCTCTTTGTCCACTGCGGCATAGGCTTTGACGGTCGTCGTCTGGTTCACCGTGAAGCTCACCTCACCCTGCGCCATGGTGGATGCCGTACTCGGCTCCGTGCCGTCGGTCGTGTAGTAAATCATCGCGTTCGGTGCTCCGATAGCACGGATCGTCACCTCCTGACCCTCCGTCAAATCGTGGAAATAGCCGCTCTCCGGAACGATCTCCAGATCGAAGTCCGGATGAAGCACCGTCTCACAATCCAACAGCTCTTCCTCGGCGCTCGAGGTCTCTTTGCCCGCACGCCAGCCGTAACATACATCATAGTCGGCGAACAGGTCGTTCGACTTCACATTGATACCGCCGCAATCCGTTCCCGAACTGATCTGGAAATTCACCGAATCCAGCGATGCGTCGAACTCGTACGTGTACCAGCCCTCTACATCCTGATAAACGCGCGCACCCGGGAACGCACCCATTATATTCTCCGCGTCAATGACCTTGCCGGTCTCATCCTTGATAGGAATCCATGCGAAGATATACACTTTGTCCCACTCTGCCGGTTTGTTGAACCGTACACGGATACCGCGTGCCAGCGGCTCACGATAGGTGTACGTATAAGTCTGCACTTTCGATTGTGCCGTTCCGCAAGCCGCCATGACCTTCAGCGTCGTCGTCTCCTTGAAGTTCAGCGGAGCGCTATAGACACTCGACTCGGTCGTCGGGTCTGTTCCGTCCGTCGTGTAGTAGATAACAGCGTTGCCGCTACCACCTACTGCCTGCATCGTCACGTCAACACCTGCCTCCAGATCCGAGAACGTTGCACTCGGAGTCACGATCAGACCCGGAGCCACATCCGCCGTCGCGTTCGTCCAGATGGCATATCCGTTACCGAACACGATCTTGCGGTAGCCCTGGGCGGTATAGTTATTGTTGGTCTTGTTACCCAGACACAGAATCAGGTCGCCGTTCTTGCCGTGAATGACAGCCTTGTAACCGTCATGCTCCGCCTCTTCGCCTGAAACGGCACTCTCCGAGTGAACACCCGCCAGGTGACGCGCATTGATCATCGGTTTCAACTCTTCTTTGTATTTGTACCAGTGCGGATAGAACACGCACGGAACGCCCGGCATCGACAGCAGGAACGCATTCGCCTGCAACAGACGGTCTTTGAGCAGCGGTTTCATCGAGTTGCCGTTGCCGCCGAACTCCTGACCGTTGTCACGCAGGAACCAGTCGTGGCTGTCCACGAACGTCACCGCATACTTCGAATAGCCGCGACCTAACAGTCCGCTGCCTTGGCAACGGCTGTAGTCGTACGACGCGATACCGTCAAATGCACTGTACTTGGTCTGGAAGTCCAACGCCATCACGTTGCGGTTCGCTTGCTCGATTCCGCCGATGATCTCGTCGTTACCGCTCCAGTACTCCATGAACGCGATATACGGCTCCGAAGCTTTGTTATAGTTGTCCATGTGCCAGTTGTTGAAACCGTCACCCTTGTCGTAACGCCAGCCGTCGAAATGCATCACGTTCTTCATCCAGTTCAGGTAGGCTTTGAACATGTTCTGCACATATACCTTGTCGTGGCTCCAGTCGCGGGCTGCCTCCCAGTTCGCGCCGTCGTCCGGCGAACCCGTTGCCGTTCCGAAACACTCGCCGGCTTCTTTCTTGTTCGCCGGGTCGTTCATCTCGTCCGTGCTGCATATATACGAACCGTCCGGAACGAACGTACCGTACTCGCCGAAGTCCTGAACGGCGAAATCACACCAGCTTGCCATCGCCTCCACGTGGTTGATCACGATGTCGGCTACCACTTTCGTACCGCTGTTATGGAACGAGGAGATCAGCGCCTCCAGCTCCGAGCGGCTACCCCAGTCGCTGTTCTGGTTCGAGTATTGTTTGGGATGATAACCCGTTCCGCTGGCATAAGCACTGGGCGGGAGCCAGATAAGGTCGAAATAGGCACCTATCTCACCCGATTGCGCCAACAGCGTCTTCCAGCGCGTGTCACCGTATATCTCCGTGCCCGCATGAGCCGAATCAACCGAATAGGAATCGAAATAGAATCCCTGCATCAGCACGTCGCCGCACTGGCTCGGAACAGCGCCACGGTAAGGAATGATCTGGCAGTTGTTGCAGTTGATATGCATCTCGTCATCGCCCATGACAAACTTGATATAGAAATCATACGTTCCGTTCTCCGCCACTTTGTACTTGCCGTTCTCAATCGGGAACTGATAGCTGGTATCCGAATACTTGCTGATGACCCACGCTGTCTGGTTGCAGGTGTCATAGACCTGAAGCAACTGACCTTCATTGAGTTGCAGACCTGTAATCATGTACTCCGTCCATTCCGTCTGGGCGGTGTTCTTCGTTCCGGCTACATACTCGCCATCGACCAGCAGACCGAACGACTCCGCACACGGCTCCTTCGGAACATACGGCTCACCTTCGCCGCAACCGGTTCCAGCGCCGATATACAACTGGTCCTGACCGTACTTGAGCTTGATATAAAAATTATAGCAACCGGTATTGGTCGTCGTATAATAACCGGCTGCCTCGTTGAGCGTAAAACCGCTTACCGTGTACTGATCAAGCGCTACCGTCCAAGTATCACCGGCGGACGCATTGCATAGTTTGAACTGGTCACCCGCTGCCAACTTCACATGGGCAAGATACTCGTCAAACGTACCCGTCGCCTGATCCTTGCCGCTGTAAGAAGCAGCGAAAAACACCGTGTCATTGACTAAAATTCCGTAACTCTGCGCGAACCCCATTACCGTGCAGCAGAAAAACAACAAAACAGAAAAGAATGTTTTTTTCATTGTATATAAATTTAAATTAGTTGCGTTTTTGGAGCATTCCTGCAAAAAACTCTGCAAAGATACTACTTTTTTTTTACATACGCAAGCACACGCGCACAATTTTTATATTTTTTCTATATTTTTAATGCAAACCGCGCCATTTCCCACACAGAACGTCACGCGCCAGCCGCCATAGTCCATTCTGTATTCGCGGGTCGGGTCGTCCTGATAAGCCGGACGAGGGTCTTGCGACAAGATATATTCGATATCCCGGAGGAGGTCCTCCGGGACATGGGTCACGGGTGAGTGATCATGGGTCATTAGCGATGCGTCACCGGTCATGAGCAATTCGTCATAAATAACTTGCAAACGGTAGTTTTCCGTTGCGGCTGCAAAACCGTCCACGGCATCGGGATGGCTGTCCGAATAACGCAGATACGGTTTGATATCATAGATCGGTGTCCCATCCAGCAAATCCGCCCCGCTCACAATCAGCTCAATACTCCCCTTTGTCCCTTGCTCCTTTTCTCCCTCCCTTGAGGGGAGGGCTGGGGAGGGGTTCACCCTTATCAGCTTGACGCTGCTCATTCCCAACGCATTAGGTCGGAACGGGCTGCGTGTCGCGAACACGCCCATCCGTTTGTTCCCGCCTAATCTCGGCGGTCGCACGGTCGGACTCCACGAAAGTCCCTCCTTTGTACATTGTACATCGTCCCTTTGTCCATTAATTTCCTTTGTACCTTGTACATTGTCCCTTTGTACATTACCAAATCCCCATATCAGCCACAAATGGCTAAATCCCTCTATCCCGCGAAAAGCCTCCGGAACGCTGTATTCGGGTTCAAAAACGATACGGGTCAAGATAGGGCTCTCATCCCTGCTCTGACGGGGAATACCGAACTTGTCCGAATGACCGTTGTGCGCGTATGCAATGACGTTTAGTTCCATATTTTTACCAAAATTCGGCACAAAAGTACAAAAATTTTACGAAAAATGCAAGTTTTTCAAAAAAAAATGCAAAAAAATTTGCTCATGTCAAAAAAAAGCAGTACCTTTGCACCCGCTTTTGTGTCGGACGTAACTTTCGGCGACTCCCAAATCGGGAGAAATGCTAGTGAAACGATATTCCGACCGAAGAGCGTAGCGCGCAATGCGTAGCACTACCACGAGGGCTTTGCCCGAAGTCGTGCGAGTATTAGTGCAAGCGAGGTGCCATAGCTCAGTTGGTAGAGCAAAGGACTGAAAATCCTTGTGTCACTGGTTCGATTCCCGTTGGCACCACAAAAAAAAGTCTCCATCCGGAGGCTTTTTTTGTGCGTGTCCCGGTTAGAAACACCGCCCTCCCCTTTGTTTATTGCATCGGGATCGCATCCCGGCATCTCCCCTTCGGCGTTTTCTTTTTGTATCGACCATATATGGGCGATTTATCACCTGGGAAATGGTCTCGACCAGATCCGACCCAAAGATCGCCCAACGATCCCCCAAGGATTGCCCAAGGATGGAGCCAAAATTCTGTCACTTACGCTAAAATACTATATATACTATAGTATATATACTCTTTATGCCTCATTTATCCAACTGAACACCCCGACAACTCCTGCAAAAATACTACTTTTTATTCGATTATGCAAATATATTGAACAAAAACTGAATGACGGATATATGTTCCATAATCGGCATATTTTATTTCAAAATCCGCTGCAAAGGTACATATTTTTGCCGACATCGGCAAGTTTTTGGGCTAAAATAATGTGATTTTTTGCATTTTTGCCGATACACGCAAATAAAATTGCAAAAAAAGCACAAAAATTTGCGTATGTCAAAAAAAAGTTGTACCTTTGTGCCCAATTTGGAGGTGTGCGCGCGTACGCTTTGTACATACGTGCGCAAATATATATAGAAATGGCGATGAGCATACAAGACTTGGAGACACTCTTCCGCGAGCACGCGCAGATCAAAGCCGTGCAACGCGAGATGGCGAGAGGCGGGCAAACCCACCTGCTCCTTTCGGGTCTGTACGCCTCCTCCCGTCCGATGGTTCTGAACGCCCTGACACAACCGCTGTTTATCGTCATGGACAACGACGAGACGGCGAGATACCTGTTTGGCGACCTGCAGTCGCTCAACGGGCAGAAGGACAACGGTTCATCGACAAAGGTCTTTTTCTTTCCGGCGGCGCAGAAAAGGCGTGCGGTGGATGAAGCCGCGCAGATCCAACGCACCGAGACGCTGACAGCGTTGAGTAAGCCTACCCCAACCCTCCCCGAAGGGAAGGAGAAACAACTTATCATCGTCACCTATCCCGAAGCCGTCATTGAGGCGGTTCCCGGAAAAGCGGAACTGGCAGACGCTTCTTTCAGCGTGCATACCGGCGAACAGATACAGCAGTCCGAACTGACGGAGCAACTGATCGAACTCGGATTCGAACGGGTTGATTTTGTGTTCCAGCCCGGTCAGTTCGCCGTCAGGGGCAGCATCGTCGATATATACAGCTACAGCCACGACATCCCCTACCGGCTCGATTTCTTCGGCAACGAGATTGACAGTATCCGCGAGTTTGACATCGAGGACCAGCTCTCGAAGAGCCGGATCGAGTCTGCCGGAATCGTCGGCTCGTCTAATGTACAAAATGACAATGCACAAAGGACACAGACACTCGTGACGGACTACCTGCCCGAAGGAACCGTCTGGGTGTCGAACGACTGGTCTGTGGTCACATACAAGGTGGAGGGGCTGAAGGCGGACTGCCGATGGTCCGTTGCCGACAAGACAACCATTGAACTGAACGACAAGAGTACGTTCGGCACTTATACCAAAATCGCCTTCAACACCGCACCGCAGCCTGTCTTCCACAAGCAGTTCGACATCCTCACGGACGACCTGAAAAAGCATATCGGAAACGGCTACCACGTCTATATCCTTGCGGAGCAGAAGAAGCAGTTGGACCGCTTGAAGGCGATAATGGAAGCAGGGGAGGAACGAGGAGAGGCTATTTCCTTTACCGGCATCAATGCCACTCTGCACGAGGGTTTTGTGGATCACGAGCTGAAGATTTGCTGTTACACCGACCACCAGATCTTCGAGCGCTACCACCGCGTGTCGATGGCGAGCGAGAATGCCCGCAGAGGACAAGCGATCATCACGCTGCGCGAGATCAACCAGCTACAGATAGGTGACTACGTCGTCCACACGGACCACGGTATCGCCAGGTTCGGAGGACTCGTCACCACGCCTGTGAACGGCAAGCCGCAGGAGATGATCAAACTCAACTACCGCGACGGGGCATGTGTCTTCGTCAGCATCCATAACCTCCACCGTATCAGCAAGTACAAAGGGCGGGAAGGCTCCGAACCGACGATTGCACGTCTGGGATCCGGCGCGTGGGAACGCCTCAAAGAGCGGACCAAGGACAAGGTAAAGGATATCGCACGCGATCTCATCCGCCTGTATGCTACCCGCAAGCAGCAGAAAGGATACGCCTACTCGCCCGACGGCTATATGCAGCATGAGTTAGAGGCGTCGTTCCTCTACGAGGACACGCCCGATCAGGCAAAAGCGACTGCCGACGTGAAGCGCGATCTGGAGAGCCCCATGCCGATGGACCGCCTCGTCTGCGGAGACGTGGGATTCGGCAAGACAGAAGTAGCCATGCGGGCGGCATTCAAAGTGGCAACGGACGGCAAACAGGTCGCCGTACTCGTGCCCACCACCGTACTCGCCCTGCAGCACTACAACACCTTCCGCGAACGGATGAAAAACCTGCCGGTTCGGATCGAATATATCAGCCGTCTCAAGACCGCCAAAGAGATCAAAGAACTGTTAGCGGAACTGGAAGCGGGCAAGATCGACATTCTCATTGGAACCCACAAACTCATCGGCAAGAGCGTGAAATGGCATGACTTGGGACTGCTCATCATCGACGAGGAGCAGAAATTCGGCGTGGCAGCCAAAGAGAAACTCAAGAGCCTCCGGGCAAACGTGGATGTCCTGACACTGACGGCGACGCCGATTCCGAGAACGCTGCAGTTCAGTCTGTTAGGTGCGCGGGATCTCAGTATCATGACCACCCCGCCGCAGAACCGCTATCCCGTCCAGACGGAACTGATCACCATCGACGACGAGGATATTATCAAAGAGGCGATTGAACTGGAGATGAACCGGAACGGACAAATCTTCATCGTCAACAACCGCATTGAGATGTTGCCCCGTATCGAAAACCGGATCCGCAGACTGTGCCCCGAAGCGCGTATCGTCATTGCGCACGGACAACTGCCGGCGGGCGAAATGGAGGAACGGCTCGAGGCGTTCATCAACTACGACTACGACATCCTCCTCTCGACAACGATCATCGAATCGGGAGTCGATATACCGAACGTCAACACCATCCTCATCTTCAGCGCCCACCAGTACGGTTTGGCGGATCTGCACCAGCTGCGCGGTCGTGTGGGACGGTCGAACCGCAAGGCGTACTGCTACCTCATCGCGCCCGACAAAGAGTTGCTCACTTCCGATGCACGGAGACGGCTCGAGGCACTCAGCACGTTCGCCGAATTAGGAGCGGGATTCAACCTCGCGATGCAGGATCTGGACATACGCGGAGCGGGAAACATGTTAGGCGCGGAGCAGAGCGGTTTCATCGCCGACCTCGGCTATGAGACTTACCAGCGCATCCTCAACGAAGCGGTCGAGGAACTCAAAGAAGAGATGGGAGCCTACCCCAACCCCTCCCTGGAAGGAGGGGCTCAAGACACTTCCTTCCCTTCAGGGGAGGAACGAGGAGAGGCTCGTCAATGGTGTAGCGACAGCCAGTTGGAGACGGACTTGCCGTGCTGTTTCCCCAACGAGTATATCGAAAACGTGTCGGAACGTATCACCCTCTACCGCGAACTGGACAACCTCCGCAGCGAAGAGCAGTTACTCGAGTTCCGCAAACGGCTTATCGACCGGTTTGGCGTACTGCCCCAACCCGCCGAAGAACTGCTGGATGTGGTGAGACTGAGATGGATATGTTGCCGGCTCGGCATAGAGAAGATACTGCTCAAAGGCGAACGGATGACCGTCTATTTCGTCACCCACAAAGATGCGTATTGGCAGTCCGACACCTTCGGTAACATCATCCAATACGTCCTCTCGCGTCCCGACCGCTGCGCGCTCCACGAAGAAACGGACAAGAAAGGAATCAAAACAGGCAGAAGGTACGGCACGATCATGAACGTAAAAACAATCGCCGGAGCTATCACGCTGCTATCCAAGATAGAACGGGCTGAAATTTGATATTATAAACAGAGAACATACATGAAATTTATTGGAATCATACCGGCGCGATACGGCTCGACCCGTTTTCCAGGCAAACCGCTGGCGGAGATATGCGGCAAGACGGTCATACGCCGTGTCTATGAACAGGCGTCCCAGGCTCTGGACACCGTAGTCGTCGCCACGGATGACGAACGTATCTACGATGCGGTGGAGGCGTTCGGCGGCAAGGTGGTGTTCACCCGGGCGGACCATACATGCGGCACGGACCGCTGTCTGGAGGCATATCAGGCGATCACGACACCCATGTGGCGCGAACAGAACGACCACGACTCCGTCATCATCAACATACAGGGCGACGAACCTTTCATCCAGCCTGAACAGATAGAGGCGCTGATGAAATGTTTTGACCGGGAAGATACCGATATAGCAACGCTCATACGCCCCTTCACCGACAAGGACACCCGCGAGGACCTCGAGAACCCCAACACGCCCAAAGTAGACTGGAACCCCAAAACGGGTATAGCGCGTATGTTCTCACGCAAAGTGATTCCGGAGAGCGGACCCTACTACCGCCACATAGGCATCTATGCCTACCGCGCCGATGTGCTGGACAAGATAACAAAACTCGAACAATCCCCCTTGGAGAAAGCCGAACGGCTCGAACAACTGAGATGGATCGAGAACGGATACCGTATCCGTGCAGCCTTGACGGACATCCCGACCATCGGCATCGACACACCAGAAGACCTCGAAAAAGCAATCGAGTGGTATAAGTGGAACGGATAAAATGTAGTTTACGTAGATTACGAAAAATACGAAAACAACAAAAATAATTAACCTTTTAAAAAACACTATTATGGCAAAAGAGAATTGTCCTACTCCGCACATCGGTGCGCAGTACGGAGAGATTGCGAAAACAATGATTATGGCGGGTGACCCGCTGCGTGCTAAACTCATGGCAGAGCGTTTCCTCGAGAACCCCGTCCAAGTGAACAACGTGCGCGGAATGCTGGCGTTTACCGGCACATACAAAGGCAAACAAGTGACCGTCATGGGACACGGTATGGGTATTCCGTCCATCGGTATCTATACCTATGAGTTATTCAACTTCTACGATGTTGACACCATCATCCGCGTAGGTTCGTGCGGAGCACGCCAGATGTATGTCCACCTCGGCGACCTCGTTATCGCACAGGGCAGCTGTACCGACAGCAACTGGGACGCACAGTACAACCTGCCGGGACACTATGCGCCGATTGCAGACTTCGAACTGTGCCGCAAAGCAGTGGAAGCAGCCGAGAAACGCGGATACACCTACCACGTAGGTAACGTATTCTCCGCCGACATCTTCTATTGTGAGGACGAGCGTAAGGGTAACTGGACGAAGATGGGCGTGCTCGCAGACGAGATGGAAGCACCGTCGCTGTATATGAACGCGGCACGTGCCGGAAAGAGAGCACTCGTCATCTGTACGGTCAGCGACCACATCCTGACAGGCGAAGCCACGACCGCCGAGCAGCGCCAGAACTCGTTCACCAACATGATGGACGTAGCATTTGATATTATCTGATCAGAATGAAAAAATTGATTGTACTGGTATTGGTTCTTCTGCCCTTGTGCCTCTCGGCGCAGGGGCAGGAGGATGCCGATGCCCCATCCTTACAAAAAAAAGAACGCCGGTCATCCAATGTGTTTACCGGTTTCAGCGGAGGAATGATGCTGCATGGCGGCTACCTCTTCTCCGACAACCCCAAAACGGTGTTCAGCAACACCGGTCTGGGCAGTATTGACTATGTAAAAGGCTTGCCCAAAGCCGGACTCTGTTACGGATTCGGCGGCACGCTCCGCATCCACCTCATCAACCATATTCATCTCGGAGCCGAAGGACACGTAAGCCACCTGCCGCTGATGAATACCGGTTCGAACATACGTACCGGCTGGGGAGGCGCCATGTGCGACTTCTACGGCAACTGGGGCAAGACGCGCCCGATGATAGGTATGAGTATCGGAGGCGGTGCGATGAAACGGCTCTATGTGCCTGACAACACGCCTGTCACCGACACGGTCAGCTCCACAATTTACAACTCCAGCTATGTGAAGACACCTTTCTTCTATCTCGACCCCTATATCGGCATGGAGATAGACCTCGGGAATCATATGGCGATCCTGATCCGGATAGATTATATGTTGCCCTTCAATATACAGAACACGGGTTTGACACAAGTGGGAGAGAAAGTGACTTGGGGCAACTTCCTCACGCCGAGTGGTCCGAGATTATATATCGGACTGATGTTCGGCAAACTGAAAAAGACGTAAACAATACATTAGCAAATATAAATCACAAAGAAACAGAATGGATAAAAACACTTGGATCGGCTTTTTGTTAATAGCCGCAATCATCGTTGGCTTCACGATGCTGAACCGCCCTTCCAAAGAGGAGTTGGCGGAACGTCAACGGGTACAAGACTCGCTTCGCCTCGTACACATGGCGGAAGTGGAAGCACAACGGATCTCTGATTCATTGCAGTTCGTCGCCGGTCAGGCAACGGGCGAAGAGGCGGTATACGTTACCGCAGAAGAACAGCAGGAACGCCTTCAGGCAGCGTACGGCACTTTCGCACCTGCCGCACAGGGCGAGGAAAAACATGTACAACTCGCCAATGATCATGTACGCCTGACCTTCAACACCCTCGGCGGACGTATCGAACGTGCCGAGTTATTAGAGTACCACGCGAACGGAGACTCGGTGAATCCGTTGTGCCTCTTCCGCGGAGAAGAGAGTGCGTTCGGACTGACACTCATCACGGCAAACAACCGTATTCTGCAGACGTCGAACCTCTATTTCACGCCGGTACAGACAGAGAACCCGAACGTGCTCATCATGCGGCTTCCGACAAGCACACCCGATGCATGGCTCGACTTCGCCTATGAGTTGTCGGACAACTACATGGTACACCTGTCCGTCACACCGCATAATATGCAATCCGAACTGGCGCAGAATGTCAACTCGCTGGAGTTGCAGTGGAAGCAACTCATTCCGCAACAGGAGCAGGGACGCAAGTTCGAGGAGCGCTATGCGCGCTTGCAATATATGCTGGTCGGCGGCGAGATGGAGGAGTTGAGCGAGACGAAGGATGACTCGGAGAAAGAGTCGGCACGCGTCAAATGGATCGGATACAAAGACCAGTTCTTCTCCACCGTCCTCATCGCGGATGACGCCTTCGCTTCGTCCGAGTTCGCTTCTACGCTGCAGGGCAAGCACTCGGGATATATCAAGCAATATACGACCCACACTTCTATACCGTTTGACCTGACAGGCAAGACACCTACCGGAATGCGGTTCTATTTAGGTCCGAACCACTACCACACGCTCAAGGCATATGACAAGGACGTGGAGAAAGAGGACAGGCTGTACCTGAACAAACTCGTGCCGTTAGGATGGAAAATCGTCAGCTGGATCAATACGGCGCTCGTCATTCCGATGTTCGACCTGTTTACCGGATGGGGACTGCATATAGGCATCGTCATCCTGCTCATGACCATCGTCATCAAACTCATCATCCTGCCGTTCGTGTTTGTATCCTACAAATCGAGCGCCAAGATGCGTGCGCTCAAACCGCAGATAGACGCTATCAACGAGAAATATCCGCCGGAGAAAATGCAGGAGCGCCAGCAGGAGACGATGAAACTGTACCAGCAAGCCGGTGTAAACCCGATGTCGGGATGTCTGCCCATGTTGTTCCAGTTCCCCGTATTGATGGCTATGTTCTGGTTCCTGCCTACCGCCATCGAGCTGCGTGGCAAATCGCTGTGGTGGGCGGATGACCTCTCCACATACGACGCTGTTTTCCATTGGAGCGTCAATATACCTTTCCTGGGTGACCACCTGTCGCTTTTCTGTTTGCTGATGACCATCTGCAATATCGGTTATACCTATATCACCATGCAGTCGCAGGCTACCGACCCGAACATGAAGTTCATGAAATACATGATGTACGCCATGCCGGTGATGTTCCTGTTCATCTTCAATGACTACGCAGCTGGTCTGAGTTACTACTACCTCCTGTCGCTCTTCTTCACCATCTTCCAGACGATGATCTTCCGCTGGACGCTGGATGACAAGAAGATGCTGGCGGAGATGGAAGCAAACAAAAAGAAAAAAGCCGGCAAACCCAAATCCGGCTTCATGGCCCGCTTGGAAGCGATGCAACGTGAGCAACAACGTGTAGCCCGCGAGAACGCAAAAGCTGCAAACAAGAGACGCTAAAAGCAAGGCGCGAGGCAGTTAAGCTGCCTCGTGCATCTTCGCTTTGCTGCACTCCGAAGCGACCAGCGCTTCGCCTTGCTCAGAGAGAGTGACACCGTCGCGGTCCAGCAACTCTTGGTAATGCACATGTGCCAGCATAGGCGAAGTGATATCCACAATATGCACACAATGAACCGCAGCCAGACGGAAGAGCGCCAGGTTATACATATCGTGCAGATTGCGCAAACGCTCCGTCGTACCGCCCAGCCAGAACAGAAGGTTCTTCCGTTCCTGAATAGTCATACCGCGAGTGATATAGGCGAAATAACGGTCGCAGTCCATGACAGGCAGGCTGATAAGCACCGGTTCCTGACCACATGCACGCGCTTGTGCGATTTTATTGGTATACAAGGCTTTGAATGCTACCAGATCCAACTGAGGTGCATAGGTGCCACTCGGATTAGCAGAAATAGCTTTCCAGTCAAACTGCAAGCCGCTCTGGGGTTGAATAAAAACAGTCTTGTCCATAGGAGTAATATTATTATAAAGATTCAACAATTCAAAGATTTAAACATTTAAAGATTTACTACCAGATAAGCAATCAATACTGGCAGTTGGGCAAAATAAAGCGCCACTAACACATCCATTCCAATTCGTTTTACCGTTTTCATATGCGTTTTGAATTTAATAGATTATACATTTCATTTTCAAATCCGGTGCAAAATTACTGCCTTTTCCGCACATGGACAAACAAGTGGGATAGAGAATAGAAAATATTGACCAAACAGGTCATTTTGATGACTAAAATGCCTATATAGGGACGAAAATCGGGTATTACGGATTTCGTCACATCAATAAAAGAGACTAAATTATGCATAAAATTCCGGATTCCATCTTATCCGTCACGACGCTTTTACTACACGTCATAGCCATCCCGGTATTCTTTCTGGGATTCACCTTGGTTTATCAGAGCGAATGGATGATTTCGTTCCTTGATGCCGGTTTGGGTACAGTGTTCAACGTGCTGATGTTGATGTGTATTCTGATCGGGGTATTGTGCGCATCGCGTATTCCGATGACAGCCGTACGCACTCACCTGCATATGAACTGGTGGCAATACAGCCTGTGGTCTTTGGCGGAACTGATCGTGTTTGCCTGCTTTGCCGCACTCTATATGGCATTGGTACATCGCACGTATGGGTATTTCCCCGCTTTGGGACAATGTCTGCGTATCGCCGCCGCCACACTCAGTTATCCCTATGTCATCTTTGCGTTGCTCATATCGCTCATTCGCCCCGATGAGGAAATGAAAGAAGAGGATCTGGTACGCTTTGCCGACAATACGGGCAGGCTCAAACTGGTAATAACCAATCAGGTGCTTCTTTACGTCGAAGCGCAGGAGAACTACGTGCGCATTCACTACATGGATGGGGAAAAGCCCAAAGAATATCTGCTCCGTCAATCCATGCGCGGTATAGAAGAACTGATGGACAAACACGGGATCATCCGCTGCCAGCGTTCGTTCTTCGTAAACCCGCGACACGTTACCGTGCTGCGACGAGACAAAGAAGGAATCATCCAGGCGGAACTGGACACCCCTGCTCCATGCTCCGTACCCGTTTCACCCAAGTACTACGAGCAGTTAAGCAAAATGCTGTAAATCAACCTAACGGATTGAAGATATCCATTCCGAAGGCTTCCTGAAAGGCATTGGATGCGCGCAAACGATCCGGCGTATCCAGATAGAACCGTGCCTCGTGTCCGTTTCCGGACGGCTGCATAAGCAATATCTTGTCCGATAACGCCAATGCCAGATCCAGTTCGTGGGTGGAGATGACCACCGTTTTGCTCTGCTCGTGCGCCAGGCGGTTCAACAACCGTAGCACCAGAATGCGGTGCGGCAGATCCAGATGCGCGGTAGGTTCATCCAACAGAATGATGGGCGTTTGCTGCGCCAAGGCTTTCGCGATCAAGATGCGCTGTTTCTCTCCATCGCTGTGGGCATTGAAAAGGGACTGGTGCGTATTTAACGAAGAAAGGTCAAATCCCACCGCTTCCAGCGACCCGGCAATAATACGTTCGTCCTCCTCCGTCAGTCCGCCCAGAAACGAGGTGTACGGATAGCGCCCCATTGACACCACATCATGCACGGTGGTATGATCCATCGACAGCCGTTCGGTCAGCACTAACGCCACCTGCCTGGACAACTCGCTCTTGGGTGCATCGGACTTCTGCCTGCCGAGCATAAACGAACCACCCAATGGCGGTTGCAAACCTGCAAGCGTGCGCAGCAGAGTCGATTTGCCGCACCCGTTCGGACCTAACATGCACACCAGCTCACCTTCATTGAGCGAGAAGTTCAAACCGGACTGGACAATGACCTGCCTGCCAGAAGACACACTGGAAACAGGCTGATAGCCGATCACCAGATTATTCGTAGAAATAGAGACGCTGGACACGACGGCTGACAGAGGTTAGAATTTCATACGTTATCGTACCGAGTTTATCGGCTAATTGCTGAATCGGCATCTTGTCGCCGAATATCTCCGCGATGTCGCCGGGACGGGCATCCGTTCCGGTAACATCGATCATCGCCTGATCCATACATACGTTTCCTACGACCGGACAATGCTTGCCGCGCACCCACACTTCTCCGCCGTAGTTGGAGAACCGGCGGTCGAAGCCGTCCGCGTACCCGATCGGGATGACTGCTATCACGCGATTCTCATGCAGGGTTGTATGCCTGCCGTACCCGATGGTCTCGCCTGCTTTAACCGTCTTCACGGACAGGATGGTCGTGCGGAGCGTACACACATTGCGCAGATGAGCGCCGGCAAACGAGAATCCGTACATACCAATACCCAAACGGCACATATCGAACTGGCTTTGCGCGAAACGCTCAATACCGGCGGAGTTACAGATATGCTTGATGACGGGATAGTCCAAACCGGCTTTCAGTTCCTCCGCGCACGCATCAAAATAGGCTATCTGCGCACGCGTAAAATCATCGAACTGCGCTTCGTCGCTGCCCGCCAGATGAGAGAAGACGGATTGGACACGCACACAACGCTGGTGATTCAGTTTGTCAAGCAGCCACGGTAAATCCTCCTTGTAGAAACCCAGGCGATGCATGCCGCTGTCTATCTTGATATGAATCGGATAGTTCTCCAGCCCTTTCGCCTCGCAGGCAGCGATGACCGTTTTGAGGGACTGGTGCGAATACACATTCGGTTCGAGCGTGTTCTCTAAAATCAGATCCATCGAGGCCACCTCCGGATCCATGATGATGATCGGCAGGGTGATGCCGGCTTTGCGGAGCTCCACTCCTTCATCCGCTACTGCAACCGCCAAATAATCGGCTACCCGGGCTTGTTGCAGCGCTTTGCTCACCTCGACACTTCCCGCGCCGTACGCAAACGCCTTGACCATACAGACCAGTCTGGTCTCCGGGCGGAGCAACGAACGGAAATACCGCACGTTGTCAATGAGTGCCGACAGGTTTACTTCCATCACTGTCTCATGCGTCTGGCGCAGAATACGTTCCGAGATCACTTCTTCGTCATACTTCAAAGCACGCATCACCGCCGCACAGGTACGCACATTCTGATGGGTCGGATCTTCTATAACCGTCGGCGTGTGAACGAACAGTTTCATCTTCTCCGCCCGTTTCTGCTCGAGTGATTCGAAGTTCTCGTCATGCTCATGACCGATATAGGTGATCACACCTATCGTCGGACGGATGATGGGTTCCAGGCGCTCCATCTCGCCGGGCTGACTGATTCCCGCTTCAAAAATAGCAAGAGAGGGCTTATTATTGGTGATTGGTAATTGGTCATTGGTGATTGGAGATTGGTCATTGGTGAGTTGGGTGAGTTGCCACACGGACAAGGGCACCCCGATCTGCGAATTATAGGACTTCGGCGAACGGATGACCGTATAGTCCTCTTTGAGCAACTGGTACAGCCACTCCTTGACCACCGTCTTGCCGTTCGAACCCGTTATACCGATGACCGGACCATCGAACTGCGCTCTCACATAGGCAGCCAATACCTGCAGCGCAGCAACGGCGTCACCGGTCACAAACGCTTTCATCCCTTTGGAACGCAACTCCGGGATATAACGCGCTCCGTCGTTGTGCGTGGTCCGGATCGCAAAGAAGAGCGTATGCGCCGCACGCTCCGCATCATCGGATTTCAGTTCGCGGCTGTCCGTCAGCAAGTACTGAATTGAAAGGCTGTCTTCGCCTTCCACCTGACCGACTGTACCTATCACTTGTTTGATTTCAGAGAGTAACATCAATTTAATTTACGATTGGACGATTTACGATTGGGCGATTTAATTATTCAGGGCATTGACGAGCATGCCGCAGGCGGCAAGGATATCTTCGCCTCGCGAGCGGCGGATCGTAGTGGTGATTCCGTTATCCGTCAGGTAGTCACGAAAACACTCCATCTTCTTTTCGTCCGAAGCGGGGAACTTGCAGCCCACGCCTTCATGGAAACGGATGAGGTTGATGCGGCAGTCCAGCCCTTTGAGCAGACGAATGAGTTCCTTGGCATGACGGATCGAATCATTCACCCCGTGCCAGCAAATATATTCAAAACTGACACGCCGCTGATGTGACCAGTCATATTGTTTGAGCAGTTCCACTACTTTGGTGATAGAATACATCTTCTCCGTCGGCATGATTTCCGACCGCTCTACTGCAAACGGATTATGCATCGACACCGCCAGATGGCATTCGCTCTCTTCTATGAACCGCTTCATTGCCGGAATACCGACCGTAGAGACGGTGATACGCTTGGGCGACCATGCACAGCCATAATCCGCCGTCATGATATCCAAGGCACGCAACACGCTGTCGATATTGTCCATCGGTTCCCCTTCGCCCATGAGAACCAAATTGGAGAGAGGGGCTTGCTGACGGGCGAGAGCCAATTGGTCTGTCTCAAAGATCTGGTTCAATATATCAGCCGGGGACAAGTGACCGTGAAAACCGAGTGTTCCGGTCATGCAGAACCGGCATCCCATCTTACATCCCGCCTGAGAAGATACGCAAAGCGTTGCCCGGTCTTCTTCGGGAATGTAAACAGACTCAATGAACTGCGTCGTCTCCTTTGTACCTTGTACCTTGTCACTTTGTACCTCAAACAGGTATTTACGGGTGCCATCTGCACTGACCGCCTCGCGAACCGGTGCATGACGACCGATGACATAGTTTGCCTGTAGCGCTTGGCGTCCCTTGAGCGATATATTGGTCATGGCGTCAAACGATGTCACACGCTGCACATAGAGCCATTGCGCCAACTGCTTGCCGGCAAACTTAGGCAGTCCAACGCTTAGCGCTATGTCCTGCAACTCCGTCAGCGTCTTGCCGAGCAATACATGGGTCATTGGTAACTGGTCACTGGTCATTGATTTAGCATCGTGACATCCACGTGCGGATAAGCGAAGGTGAATCCTTGCGGCGGGAGTTCGGTATAGAAGCGTTCCTGCAGTGCGAAGAACACGTCCCAATAGTCATCGGCACGCACCCACGCACGTACGACAAACGTTATATCGTTCTCATTGAGCGACTTGAGCGCCACAAACGGAGCCGGAATAGCGTCCATGCGGTAGTTGACAGTGGATAACTGATAAGCGGAAATATTGAGTTCCTGATACAGTTCCTTCATATCCGTGTTCTCCTGCAGGACGCGTTTGTCGCTGTTCAGAACCGCCATTATCGCCTCCTTGCATTTGGCGGCATCCACGCCGTACGACACGCTTACGAGCCACTCCACCCTGCGCAACGGACGACCGTTGTAGTTATTGATGATGCCGTTGGACAGCGCGCCGTTCGGCAGAATAACGACCCTGTTGTCGGGTGTCAGAATCTTCGTAGCGGTGATATTGACCTCCACCACCTTGCCTAATGTTCCTTGCGCTTCTATCAGATCCCCCGCTTTGAAGGGTTTGAATGCCAGCAGCATGATTCCTCCGGCGAAGTTCTGCACCGTGCCGGACAATGCCATACCAATGGCAAGACCGCCGGCTGCGAGCAATGCCGCCAGAGAGGTCGTATCCACGCCTAACGTGCTGACGCACACCACTACCAGCAGGGTGATGACGGATATATTGATGAACGAAATGATGAACGAGGCTATCGTCGGTTCGGTCTTGCGGCGCTCAAAACGGCGGTGAAGCAGGCTGCGTATCCAGCGGAGCAGGAGGATTCCCACCACAAAGATAGCCAATGCAGCAAGCACTTTGATTCCAAACGAAATCATGGAATCTTTCGCCATCTCCCAAAAACCATGCGGGTCCTCTTTCGCGAGAGCGACCATTTGTTTGGCTCCTTCGCGAATGGAATCCTGACGCTGCTGAATTTCCTCTGCCGTCAGGGTCTGTAACAGAATCGTCAAAATATTCATAACGTATGCATTATCGGATGCGGTCAGCAGCACGCACAAGCGCCTCGTCTTTGAGGATACGGCGTGTAGCCATCAGGGTGAACACCATACAAACCAACGGAATACAAGCCCATGGCTGGATATACCACTCTACTCCCTGCGCCAGTTTCGCCTGCCATATATAAATTGCCACCACGCCATACCAGCCAAGGCAAAACATGACGGAGAAGATATTCAGCCGTGCTTGCAGCAGACGCTTCTTGAAGAGGAATATATCCACCAAAGCCAACACCGGGATAAGGAGCGTTGCCAGCGTCAGCCCCCATACTCCTTGAACAGGTACAGGTGCATAGCTTGCCTCCGTGTCTTGCACCCAGTAAACCACCTTTACGCCCGATGGTCTGAGTTCCCATGTGCGGATTGTTTCTACCAATTGATCGTCTGTTTGATCAATGATCTCCGCAGAAGTGATAAATTCCACTACCGGCAGCCAGACGAGGGCTATACCCAAAATTACAACCGCCAGCAAATATAATGTTTGTACTCTCTGTATCATAAAACCTTTTCCAATTTACAATTTACAATTGTGCTTCTTCGAGCGAAGCGCATCTGTCTCCGTGGGCATTGACCCATCCGATCTGCCGGGCAGGGTTTCCGACCATCAGGGCATAGGGCGGTACGTCCTTGGTCACTACCGAACCGGCGCCGATAAGGCAGTACTCGCCAAGCGTGTGTCCGCACACAATGGTCGCGTTCGCACCGACCGACGCACCGCGTTTGATGATCGTCGGCTTGTACTCGTCCTTGCGGCTCACTGCCGCACGGGGGTTGATGACATTGGTGAAGACCATAGAGGGTCCCAAAAAAACATCATCCTCGCAGCGCACACCTGTATAAACGGACACGTTGTTCTGGATCTTGCAGTTACGTCCCAGCACCACATCGGGCGAGATGACGACGTTCTGACCGATATTGCAGTCTTCGCCGATGACACAGTGACTCATAATATGGCAAAAGTGCCATATCTTGGTTCCTTTGCCTATCTGACACCCCTCGTCCACATAGGACGACTCATGTACAAAAAAATCCTTTTCCATCTGTCATCTAAAAGAAGAACCGGATGATATCATTCGCATTGGCAAAAATCAGCAGCGCTATCAACAACCACCATCCTACCGTATTGGCTTTCTCGAGGAACTTGTCACTGGGTTTTCTGCGGGTGATCATCTCCACCAACAGAAACAGGATATATCCTCCGTCCAAAGCGGGGATAGGCAGGAAGTTCATGAAAGCAAGGATGATACTGAGGAATGCCGTCATATGCCAGAACGTGTACCAGCTCCATACGTTGGGGAACATCGAACCGATGGCTCCGAAGCCTCCGAGGGATTGCGCTCCTTCTTTGGAGAACACAAGACGGAACTGACGTACATACATCGACAAGATATCCCATCCGTAGCGGATTCCGGCAGGGATAGCCTCCACGAAGGAGTAGTTCACCTGCTCTAAAGCGTAGTAGTCGTAAATCCACCTGATGGTGACTCCCATGATGCCCTGGTCTCCGATGAACAGGCGCGCTTGTCGGCGTTCTCCTGCACGGTAATAGTCGATCGTTACCGAATCGCACATATACGCATGCAGTGCCTGCCTTACTTCGTACTGGCACAAAGCCGGTTCTCCGTTGACAGCCACCACACTGTCGCCGCGCTGGAGTCCTGCCTGATAGGCGGCATTGTCGGGAAACACGCTGTCTATCACGAACGGAACCCACTCCGCTATGAGCGTGTATTTCTGCTTCTGGTAGTTCTTGTCCGAACGGGCTTTCTCGCGTTCCGCCTTGTCGAACTGGTTCTGCTTGGCGAGATACCTGTTTCCTAAATCCTCCGACATCGTCAGCATCACCGTGTCGGCTCCGCGTAACACGGTCACCTCCCGCTTTCCGTCGATGATCAACGCCTGAACGACATCCTGCAGATACTCCGGTTCCTCACCGTTGATGGTCAGGATACGGTCCTGCTGCTCAAACCCTTCCGAGCGGAGCAGTTCGGAGTAATACAGACCGTTCGTCACATTGCGCAAAGGCAGTGTCGTCTGCCCCCAGTGCCATAACAGCAGAATGAAGATAACGATGGCTCCGATGAAATTGACCAGGATACCGCCGATGATAATGAGCAGTCTCTGCCAGGCGGGTCGGGAACGGAACTCCCACTCCTGCGGTTCTGATCCCAGATCGTCACTCGAATGGGTCTCATCCACCATTCCCGCGATAGCACAATAGCCGCCGAACGGCAGCCAGCCTATACCCCACTCCGTCGTCTCCGGATGCGCCTCCCACTCCTCGTCGTCATTGGGAGCAAAGAACTTGAAATGCCACTTGCCGTCAAATTTCTTGGCACGCATCAGACTGATCTTCGGATTAAAAAAGAGATAGAATTTCTCTACACGCACATGAAAAATGCGTGCGAACATAAAGTGCCCTAACTCATGAATCATCACGAGAAACGAGAGCGCCAATATGAGTTGAATTGCTTGTATCACAATGTAATTGAATTAAAAATTACGGATTTAAAAATTATAAATATTGCGAAGCGATCATACGTGCCTCCTTGTCGGTAGCGACGTAGTCTTCGTATGCCGGCTTTTGTATGAACGGCGCACGCACCATGGTTTCGGCGATGATGTCACTCATCTGCAGGAATCCGCATCGTCCTTCGCGGAAAGCGAGGTTAACGACTTCATTCGCCGCATTGAGTACGCAGGGGATGTTTCCTCCCCGGCGCATCGCTTCGTACGCCAGCCCCAGGTTGGGGAAACGTGCCGGGTCGGGTGCTTCGAATGTAAGGCTTGCCAGCTGCAACAGGTCGGCACGGGGGAAGTCACTCGCCAGCCGTTCGGGGAACGAAAGGGCGTACTGGATGGGAAGGCGCATGTCGGGCGCTCCGAGCTGGGCTTTGACAGCGCCGTCGGTGAACTGGACCGCCGAATGGACGATAGACTGCGGATGAACGAGCACCTGGATCCTCTCCACATCCACGCCGAACAGCCATTTGGCTTCAATGACCTCAAACCCTTTGTTCATCATCGAAGCGGAGTCAATGGTGATCTTCGCACCCATGTCCCAGTTGGGATGTTTGAGCGCATCGGCAGCGGTAACGGTCTTCATCTGCTCCAGGCTGAACGTGCGGAACGGTCCGCCGCTCGCGGTCAGCAGGATCTTCTCTATCTCGCTGTGCTCCTCACCGACAAGCGACTGAAAGATGGCACTGTGCTCGCTGTCAACAGGCAGAATGGGCGTGTGATACTGCTGAGCCAATGCGCAGATGATCTCACCCGCCACCACCAACGTCTCCTTGTTCGCCAGGGCAATGGTCTTACCGGCTTTGATGGCTTCTATCGTCGGACGCAAACCGGCATAACCGACCATCGAAGCGACCACGATGTCGATAGAAGGCATCGTCACCACCTCTGCGACCGCGTCTGCACCTGCCCACACTTTGCAGTCGAGGGATGCCAGACGACGGCTCAGTTCGTCATACAGACTCTCATCCGCAATGCATACCACCTCCGGATGAAACTCCTGCGCCTGCTCGACCAGTTTGTCAATACTCCGGTGGGCGCATAGCGCGTACACGCTGTAACGGTCGGGATAAGCAAGCACCACATCCAGGGTTTGCGTACCGATCGAACCCGTACTACCTAATATACAAAGCTGCTTTGTCAAGTTCATCAGAATACTATTTTCTCCTCAAAGTCCACAAATTGTCCTTCTTCCCACAGTTCGATCTCCAGATCATGTTCACCGTCCATCAAACCGACAGACTCGCCTTTCTCCACGTTCGTTCCCTGCGGCTTGAGTACGGTTCCCACATGCCGGTAAACGGCGACGAACGAACCCGCCTGCAGCACGATGGCGAACGTGTTATCCGCCATCCTTTCGGATGAGAGAATCGTGCCACGGGTCACCGCCAACACGTTCTCGTTCTTCGCCGTGCGGATGGTGGTGGCATAGACGCGCTGGTCGGGTCGTGCAGGAGACATGATCGCCCCGCGTACCGGACGGTAGAGCTGACGGATAGGGTTGGAGGACGATGCCAGCAGCACCAGACGGTCACGCTCCTTCTGCTCATACTGCGCCATAAAGGCATCGGTCACCGCATTGCGTTCCTCCACCATCTGCGCACGTATGACCATCTCCATCGAGTCCAGACGCTGTACGCTGTCGGACTGGATATCACCCGCCGTGATCTGACGGATGACCTCCAGATACTGGCGCTGCATCGACAGCGTGCTCTGCAACGAATCGACACGGGCGGACTCCTGAATCAACTGCTGGCGCAGACTCTCGCTGTATCCGGGTAAGATATTTCGGATAGGCGTATAGACAATGAGCACGGACAGCAGCAGAATGATGACGACCAGCGAGATCGTGAGCACGCTGATAGCACCCAACAGGCTTACGCGGAAATGAAACACTTCGCGCAAGGTCAGATCCTCCAGCAGAGCCAGGCGATATTTACGTCTTTTCTCGGACATTTACATTACAAAATGGTACAACCCTCACAGGGCTTGAGCTGCTTGAAGAAGTCATTCCCCTTGTCGTCCACGAGGATGAATGCCGGGAAGTTCTCCACTTCGATTTTCCAGATGGCTTCCATGCCGAGTTCCGGATATTCGACGCACTCGATGGACTTGATATTGTTCTGCGCGAGGATAGCGGCAGGACCACCTATCGAACCGAGATAGAAACCGCCGTGCTTCTGACATGCATTGGTCACGTCTATCGAACGGTTGCCCTTTGCGAGCATGATGAGCGAACCGCCGTGATCCTGGAACTCATCCACGTACGGATCCATACGTCCGGCGGTCGTCGGACCCATCGAACCGCACGCCATGCCTGCAGGGGTCTTTGCCGGACCGGCATAATAAACAGGATGGTTCTTGAGGTACTCCGGCATCGGTTCGCCGGCATCCAGACGCGCTTTAATCTTCGCATGGGCGATGTCACGACCGACGATGATCGTACCGTTCAGACTCAGACGCGTACCGATAGGATATTGTGTCAGGATAGCGCATACGTCCTTCATCGGCTGGTTCAGGTCGATCCGTACGGCATCGCCTTCACCTGCCTGGCGCAGTTCCTCCGGAATGAGGCTGGCAGGGTTGTTGTCCAGTTTCTCGATCCATATACCGTCTTTGTTGATCTTGCACTTGATGTTACGGTCCGCCGAGCAGCTTACGCCCAAACCGATCGGGCAACTTGCTCCGTGACGCGGCAGACGGACAACACGTACGTCATGCGCCATGTACTTGCCGCCGAACTGCGCACCCAGACCGATCTTGTATGCCTCCTGCAGCAACTGTTTCTCCAGTTCCACGTCGCGGAACGCACGACCCGTCTCGTCGCCCGAGGTGGGCAGCGAGTCATAGTAATGCGTGCTCGCTAACTTAACCGTCAGCAGGTTCTTCTCCGCACTCGTACCGCCGATGACGATGGCGATATGATAAGGAGGACAAGCGGCTGTACCGAGGCTCTTCATCTTCTCCACGAGGAACGGAATGAGCGTACCCGGATTCTGGATGCGCGCTTTCGTCTCCTGGTACAAATAGGTCTTGTTTGCCGAACCGCCACCCTTGGTCACGCACAGGAAACGGTACTCCGCACCATGTGTCGCCTCCAAATCTATCTGCGCCGGCAGGTTGCACTTGGTGTTCACCTCGTCGTACATATTGAGCGGAGCGTTCTGGCTGTAACGCAGGTTGCACTCCGTGTACGTATTAAACACACCCCTACTCAACGCTTCCTCATCACTCATCTCCCTTCCCTCTAGGGAGGGGCTGGGGGTAGGCTTTGTCCAGACCTCTTGTCCCTTCTCGCCGTGAATAATCGCCGTACCGGTATCCTGGCAGAGGGGCAGCTGACCTTTGCAAGCCACTTCCGCATTGCGCAGGAAAGTGAGCGCAACATATTTGTCGTTCGCACTTGCCTCCGGATCGCGCAGAATCTTCGCCACCTGCTCGTTATGGGAACGGCGGAGCATGAAACTAACGTCATGGAACGCCTGCTGCGCCATGAGCGTCAGGGCTTCCGGAGCCACTTTCAGTATCTCATGTCCTTCAAACTCGCTAACGGACACATAGTCCTTCGTCAGCAGATAATACTCAGTCTCGTCCTTGCCGAGCTGAAACATCGGTGCATACTTAAATTCCATATATCTTGTGTATTTTTATGTTCACATAAAATGCGGCTGCAAAGATACATAAAAAAACGCACATATGCAAATTTTTATGCGTTTTTTTGTTAAAAACCGTTATTTCGTACGTTTATTCGAAAAAAACGCATAAAAGTACACTTTTATTTGCTCATATCAAAAAGTTTTCGTATTTTTGCACCAAATTTGACAAACGTGCAAATTGCATTCACTACCATATTACCCGCAGAGGGATTCGCACGCCTTTCGGATGCGGAATACGCATTATGTTTTCCCGAGCCGGGGCAGGTGGTCTGCTGTCCGGAGGCGGAGGTGCTGGTGAGCACATTCGACTACCGCGTGACCCGGGAGATGATGGATAGCATGCCCCGTCTGCGTCTCATCGCCAATTTCGGTGCGGGATACAACAACATCGACCTGGACGCTTGCCGGGAGCGGGGCATACGCGTGACGAACACGCCGCAACCGGTCATCGAGCCGACGGCGGAACTTGCGTTTGCGCTGATGACCGACATCGCGCGGCGCGTGAGCGAGTTCGACCGCACCGTGCGTGCCGGGAAAGCCGTTTTCGGCGTCATGAACAACCTCAACCATTCGTTATACGGCAAGACATTGGGAATCTTGGGAATGGGGCGGATCGGACAAGCGCTGGCACGTCGTGCAATAGCCGCCGGCATGCACATTATCTATCATAACAGGAAACCGCTTGAGATACCGGGCGAAGCGCGATACGTAGATTTCCAGACCTTGCTGCAGGACAGCGACTATCTGAGTCTGAACCTGCCGTACACGCCGGAGGTGCATCATATCATCGGCAAGCCCGAACTGGGGATGATGAAACGCAGTGCGTACCTTATCAATACTGCGCGCGGCGCGCACGTGCATGAACAGGCACTGGTGGAGGCGCTGCGAAGCGGCATCATCGCGGGGGCGGCTCTCGATGTATATGAGTTCGAACCGCAAATAACCGCCGAACTGCTGCAGATGGACAATGTGGTACTCAGTCCGCACACGGGAACGGGTACATGGGAAGGACGCATCGCCATGTGCGAAAACGTGTGCGACAATATTCTTGCGTTTGCCGACAACGACACTAATTTAATGAATATAGTATTATGAAAAAAATGATGATTGTAGCAGCTTTCGCCATCATGATGACCAGCTGCGGCATGCTGCAGAAGAGCAGCACCAATGAACAGAGTACAGCAACCCAGACAACGACCACGACGTCCGTAGCGACCAATGCACAGAGTGCCGGACAAAATGCCGGAACGGCACTGATGGCGCTGTACAAACAGTACAAAGCCGACGGAAACAAGTTCGACTACAAGAACATGCAGAACGTCCTCAACACGGTGACGCTGGTGGCTAACTGCGAAGGACTGAAAACGAGTTACAACGACAAGACCTACCTCAAGGATTTCGGCAAAGGCATGATCGCATCGTCGCTGGGTCTGGTAACGCAGAACAACGTCGAGACCGTAACAAACAGCCTCGTGGAGATGGTCAAGAGCAGCGAGAGCGTTCAGAACGCCACGACCCAGGCGCAGAACACGGCTACCACAGCAGCCGGTTATGCCAGCACGGCTGCGCAGTACGCCGGCGCACTCAGCACTTTGCTCTCTGCCTTCGGCGGAAAATAAACCGGAATTGTAAATTGTAAATTCTAAATTGTAAATTCTCCCGTGGATATAGTAGAACGTTTTTTGAAGTACGTGTCTTTCTGCACGACGAGTGACGAGAAGACCGGCATGACGCCTTCCACTCCCGGACAGATGGAGTTCGCCCGTTATCTGGCGGACGAACTCCGTTCCATCGGACTGGCGGAAATCGCTTTGGATAATAACGGTTATATTACGGCAACTCTTCCGGCTACGGAAGAAGGTCATCCCGTCGTCGGATTCATTGCGCACATGGACACATCGCCCGATGCCAGCGGCAGGCATGTCCAGCCGCGGATCGTGACCAACTACGACGGCAACGACATCGAGCTGAGCGAAGGCATCGTTCTGGCAACTGCCACCTACCCCGAGATCCTGCGGTACAAAGGTCAGGACATCATCGTCACGAACGGCAAGACCCTGCTCGGAGCAGATGACAAAGCCGGCATCGCGGAGATAGTGACCGCCATGGAGCACCTCATCCAGCATCCGGAGATCCGGCACGGCAAAGTGCGTATCGGATTCACGCCGGACGAAGAGATCGGGTGCGGAGCGGATCATTTTGACGTCAAAGAGTTCGGCGCCGCTTTCGCCTACACGATGGACGGAGGAGCGGTCGGCGAACTGGAGTTCGAGAACTTCAATGCCGCCAGCTGTGTCATCCGCGTCCACGGAGTGAACGTACACCCAGGCAGCGCGTACCACAAGATGCGCAACTCCATGCGCATCGCGTACCAGATAGCCGTCATGCTCCCGCGTTTCCAGACACCCGAGCACACGCAGGAATACGAAGGATTCTACCACCTCATCGGAATGGAAGGAACGGTCGAAGAGACCACGCTCCGCTATATCATCCGCGATCATGACCGCACCCAGTTCGAATACCGCAAACGCGAGCTGGAGCACCTCGTACGCAAGATCAACACCGAGTACGGCGAAGGAACGGCGGAAATAGAGATCCGCGACCAGTACTACAACATGCGGGAGAAGATCGAACCCGTCATGCACATTATCGACCTTGCCAAAGAGGCGATGACGGCGGTTGGCGTGACACCCAAAGTGAAACCGATCCGGGGCGGAACGGACGGAGCACGCCTGTCCTTCGAAGGACTGCCATGCCCCAACATCTTTGCCGGAGGGGAGAACTTCCATAGCCGCTACGAATACCTGCCGGTACCGTCCATGGAAAAAGCCATGCAAGTCATTCTGCAAATCGTGCAAATGGCGAAATGATTCAATAAACGATTAAATGGTAAATGACAAATGGAAAATCTTAAGACAACTCCGTTTACGGATATACACATTGCGTTAGGCGCAAAAATGGCTGAGTTCGCAGGTTTCAACATGCCTATTCAGTACCCGACCGGTATCAATAGGGAACATATGATCGTCCGCGAAGGCGTCGGCGTGTTCGATGTAAGCCACATGGGCGAGTTCTGGGTGAAAGGAGACAAAGCCCTCGATTTCCTGCAGTATATCACCACCAATGACCTGAGCGTCATTCCCGCCGGCAAGGCGCAGTACACCTGCATGCCCAACGGTAAAGGCGGCATCGTGGATGACCTTATTATATACAAGTACTCCACCACCAAGTATCTCATGGTGGTCAATGCCGGCAATATCGACAAAGACTGGGAGTGGGTTAATGTACAAAGGGACAAAGGACAATGGACAAAGGATGAAGAGCAAAGAGCTGCTCTCTCTTTGGAGAACGCATCCTCGCGGTACGGACAGTTGGCGGTACAGGGTCCGAAGGCGACCGAACTGCTGCAACTCCTCACGGACGCCGACCTCAAGTCGATCGACTACTACGCCTTCCGCGAATGGAGTTTTGCAGGCGTGCCGGGAGTGATCCTCTCCAATACGGGTTATACCGGTGCAGGAGGATTCGAACTCTATTTCCCTGCCGAACGCGGTATCGAGATATGGAACGCGCTGTTCGAAGTAGGCAAACCGTTCGGACTGGCACCTATCGGTCTCGGCGCACGGGACAGCCTGCGTCTGGAGAAATGGTACTGCCTCTACGGTCACGATATCGACGACACGACCTCGCCCCTCGAAGCAGGACTGGGATGGATCACCAAACTGGATGCCAAGGACTTCATTGACCGCGACTTCCTCAAGCAGCAGAAAGCAGAAGGCGTACAGCGCAAACTGGTGCATTTCGAGTGTCTCGAGCGCGCTATCCCGCGTAACGGATACGAGATATGTGACGCCGAAGGAAACGTGATCGGAAACGTCACCTCCGGAATCATGCTGCCCGACACCAAGGTGGGGATCGGTATGGGATACGTCCGCACTCCCTTCGCCAAGAAAGAGACGGTCATCTATATCAAAATCCGCGAGAAGTTACAACCCGCTAAAATTGTCTGATGACCAATAACCAGTCACCAATAACCAATAAGCGCGTAGCGCTCGTCCTGGGTTCGGGCGGTGCACGCGGTCTGGCGCATATAGGCTCCATTGAAGCCCTCGAAGAGCGCGGCTATACCATCACCAGTATAGCCGGTTGCTCGATGGGGTCCATCATCGCCGGCATGTACGCGGCGGGACAACTCAAAGAAGCCAAAGAGTGGTTCCTGCAGGTGGACAAGCAGCTGATACTCCGCATGATGGATATCAACCTGCTCAGCGGCAACTCGCTCGTCAAAGGGGAGAAAATCATCAAGGAGCTGCAGAAAGTGGTACCGGATCGTCCGATCGAGGAGCTCCCTATCCCCTGCTCTATCGTGGCATCGGACATGATGAACACCGAAGAGGTCATCTTCCGCACCGGCAGCCTGTTCGAAGCCGTACGCGCCTCTATCTCCATCCCCCTGTTCTTCAAACCCGTTCAGATGGAGAACCGGCTGCTTATTGACGGCGGCATCCTTAATCCGCTGCCCCTGCACGCAGTCGAGCGGACAAAAGGAGACATCCTCGTCGCGGCGGACATCAGCGGAAAAGACGCTATGCCCGTACAGAACGACTACGAACCCATAGACGTCGCCGGACGGATCGCCGACATCGAAGCAAGGGGCATCGACGTGCCCGACGGACTGGAGAAACAGCTGTGCGAACTGGGCAAACGCGTGGACGCCATCCGGCTGCGGAGAGCGAAAGACCTCGGACGCAATTTCAGTTTCCTCAACATGCTCGACCGGATGAGCGACATGCAGATCCAGCAGAACACGCTCCTGGCGCTGCGACTCACTCCGCCCGACATACATGCCGTCATGAGGCAGTACGCATACAACACCTTTGACTTCGACAAAGCCGAAGAGATCATCGGACAGGGACGTACCATCATGAACAAAGCCCTGGACGAGTACGAGAAAAAGATCGTCAATTGAAAGACCGCCGCGACTATATTATCCGCAAGTCGATGGAGCTGTACGCCGTCAAAGGCTACCAGAACGTGACCATCACCGACCTGCAGTTCGCCCTGGACATAGGGAGAGGGTCGTTGTACTACTATTTCCGCGATCAGGACGAGTTGTTTGTCACCTGCATGGAGCGCTATTTTCTGGAACCCAAGCAGCGCATACTCGCCGGCGTGCCGGACGATGCCGGTATCGGGCAGATGATCGGCACGATGATGGACTACCTGCACACACTCGAAGAAGCACTGCTTACGTTCGACAACAAATCCGTCAACACGTCCAACGTCAACAACCTCATGTTCACCGCCTACAGCCGCTTTCCCTCGCTTCGCAGCAAAGCCCGGAGGCTCGCACTCAAAGAAATCGAACTGTGGCGCAAAGCCGTCTATAAGGACCAGCGGGCGGGACTCATACGGCGCGATATAGACCGGGATCAGATAGCGCTCATGTTCGCACATATCAAGAACAGCTATGACTCGGGACTCGGACAAACACAAATGGATTTTTCATTATTGGAAAAAACATATTCGGAATTGCACCATTTGTTAAAAATATAGCAAAAAAATACCACTTTTGAACGAATGTTCGAAAAAAAAGTATTATCTTTGCAAAAGATTTAAGAATTGACAACAAATTATATGGCAACAAAACATTACTTGTCGTACTTACAGGAGACCATGCGGAATCGCTGGGAATGTCTCGCAATGAAAGACTTGGACGGAGTCAATTCCTACACGTATGCCGGACTGGCTGAGGGCATCGCCAAGCTGCACGTCACATGGCGCGCAATGGGCATCAAGGAGGGAGACAAGATTGCGCTTTGCGGTCGTAACTGCGCCAACTGGGGACTCCTGTTCCTCGCCGTGGAGAGTTACAAAGCGGTGGTGGTCAGCATCCTGCCGGACTTTACAGCGGAGGGGATTTACTCCCTGGTGGATCACTCCGAAGCGGTGTTGCTGTATATAGGTCCGAACGTAAAGAAGAAGATTGACCCGACCCAGATGAAAGGGCTCAAAGCGACCATTTTCATGGACGACATGACCATCGTCGAAGCGGACGACAAGACACGCAAAGCGTTCGAATCAGCAGACGAGGCGTTCAAGAAAGCCTATCCGGACGGGGTGACCGTCAAGGATATACAGTTCCCCATAGACAACTACGATGACATAGCGGTCATCAACTATACATCCGGTTCGACCGGCAATCCCAAAGGGGTCATGCTGACCCATCTGAACCTGAGCGGTAACGTCGAGTTCGGATGCCAGCGCATTCCCCACAGACCCGGTGACAAGGTGTTGTCCATGCTGCCGATCGCACATATGTTCGGACTCATGTACGAGTTCCTCTATCAGGTGTGCGACGGAGCCGAGGTCTATTTCCTCACCCAGGCGCCCACCCCCACCGTGCTCATGAAAGCGTTTGCACAAGTCAAACCGTTCATGATCCTGACGGTGCCACTCGTGGTGGAGAAGATCATCAAGAAAGGTGTACTGCCCAAGATTAGCAGCCGCGCTGCCAGAATCATGTGGAAAACACCCTTCCTCAAGAATATCATACGCGGCAAGGTCAAAGAGGGTCTGGACAAGACCTTCGGCGGACAGCTCCGTTACCTCATCATCGGTGGTGCGGCGCTGAACGGCGAAGTGGAGCAGGTACTGCATGACATCAAGTTCCAGTACTGCGTCGGCTACGGCATGACCGAGTGCGGTCCGCTGATCAGCTACGAGGACTGGTGGGAATACGCCTTCCATAGCTGCGGAAAGCAACTGCCGCAATGCCACGTGCGCATTGACAGCGAGGATCCCACACGCAAGGACGGAGAAATCCAAGTGAAGGGTATCAACGTCATGAAGGGGTACTACAAGAACGAGGAGGCGACCAGAGCCGTCTTCACCGAAGACGGATGGATGCGCACCGGTGACCTTGGCGTACTCGACAAAGCAGGAAACATCTATATCCATGGACGCTCGAAGAACATGATTCTCGGTCCTTCGGGTCAGAACATCTACCCCGAGGAACTGGAGGACAAACTGAACTCGATGCCCTGTATCGTGGAGTCCATCGTCGTGGACAGAGACCACAAACTGGTGGCGCTTGTCTTCCCCGACACCTCCAATGAAGGAAAGAAACAGTTAGGCGGCAAAACGCTGGTACAACTGATGGAGGAGAACCGCGTAGCGGTCAACAGAGATCTTCCGCAGTACAGCCAGATCAGTAGTATAGAATTAGTGGCTTCGGAGTTTGAAAAGACTCCCAAGCGCTCCATCAAGCGGTATCTGTACAAGTAACAGAGACCGCACCCCACCTTATGGGGGAGCCCATAAGGTTTCTGTAAATAATAGTGAGTAAGTAGATGGATTCTCTGAAATGAGAATCGAAGCTTGTGCGTGATTGGGAAACCACGCACTTGTTTTTTTTATAGCCGACACTAATGACAGAAAATAAACCTTCGTCCGTTTGCAGAGATTTTATCCTGCACCCCTAAGTTCAACTTGGAAGTGCAAAGTAGGCAGGTGTAAAAACAGAGCAAAAGGCAACAAATAAAAAATGTTTATTTTTTACTTTTTCGCAGCCATCATAGATGACTGCGATTTTTTTTTGTCTTTGAGCGTTCCGTTTATTTGTCGTACCTTTGTGGATTGTTCCAAATCTACAAACTTATGACACCAAAAGACAAACAAGATGAGGCACAACGACATGCCCAAAGAAACTACGTCGTAAAAGAAGTTCGCAACCAGTTAGTCTCCCGGTTCAGTTATTCGTACACCGATGCCGACATCTTCATTGGCAGAATCTGGGGACTCGGAGAGCGAAAAATCAGAGAAATC
>CAJOEJ010000016.1:41173-42257 GCA_905233375.1 Paludibacteraceae bacterium
GCCATAATTTTTAAACCGTCCAACGATGTCAAACGGCATCCGACGACATCAAACCATTTAATCATTATGGCAAAGAAACAAGTAAAAGCCATCACTTTGGCTAAGAATGAAGCAAAAAAGAGTATCAAACCGTTTTGCGAAGAGTCTGCCAAACTGGCTGACATCAAGAGCAAAGTGGACGAACTGCGCCCCACGGCGGCGGCTGAACTGCAGGCGAAGCTGAACGCCGATCCCGAGACCAGGGATTTTAAAGGAACGGTGGTCTGTATGTACGATGATAAAATCTACAAGATCCGCGTGCAACGACCCGACAAAACCGATTGGAGATCCAAGCGGCTCAATGATCCTAACCTGATCGAATACAAGCAGTTGATGGACGAGATGGATACCATAAAAGAGAGAACGGATCAACTCGTTGCCCAGTTGGCTATTGATCACCCCAAATGTGTCAACCTTGGTTTCTCCATCGCGTTCCTGAGCAAATGAGCCGTTACATCCCTTTGGAGGAGTTCCGCAAGCGGTTCAGGGTCGTGGATCCCCACGACCTTGCCGCCCGCGAGCCCGACAAGTACTACGACCCGTTCATCGAGCGCGAGTAAAAAGAAAACCAATAAAAGAAAGTAACCAAAGAAAAATAAAAAAGAAAAAATTCTTTCTTTCTATGAAGACATTCGAAGAAATAATATCGATCCTGAATCCGGATGAGAAATACAATCCGGTATTGAGGCAGTGTCAACAATTATGGGATTCTTTCTCTTCTGAAAAACAAGATTTTGTCTATCAAGTGATAAAAGAAAAGAAAGAAAGAAAAGAATTTGTTGATTATAATCCGTTGTTTGCCTTAAAAAGAACGTATCGCGCCCAGCGCCCCTTAGTGCTCTCTTTCGCCGCGTATTACGCCAAATACGGCACCACCGCCGAACAAGACGGATGGCACATGGAGAATCCCACCGGACAACAGGTCATCTATGTCAAACAATAAAAACCCCTCTATGTCCATTGCGCCGGATATTATCCGGCATTTAAATGGCTTTGTTATTCTCCTCCCCTCAGTGGAGAGGGTATAGATCAAATTATTAACTTT
>CAJOEJ010000017.1 GCA_905233375.1 Paludibacteraceae bacterium
TCAAAAACGATGCTACGTTATTGACGCAAAAGATAGTGAAATTCAGTATTTTAAAGTCCATATAACTAACTCTTTGCAACTTTTGGCTGCAAAGGTACAGCTTTTTTTCGATATATGCAAGGATTTTGGCGAAAATCGTACGAGAAAGTGGAAATTGAAAGGAAAAGTGTTATTCTTCGGACTTTGGTTGCGCAGAAAGAGAGGCGATGATAGCCGTCATCCAAGTGGACCTCAAAACGCAGTACCCCGACATCGCTGCCGATTTCGTGATCTCGGATGAAGACCTGCTCGCTGCGTTTGTAGGAGAACAATGCCTTGGTGTCATCGCTCCCGATCAGAACGTGTTCTTCATCTACATCAACCAACCTGACCAATCGTCGCTCACAACTTCCGGTATTGGTCTGCGCAGTACCGCAACCTCTTCGAAGCACCCGAAGTCTTTCCCTTCTCCAACGATGAGCGTTTAGGTACACTCGCTCAACCCATTGTCCCCGCCTTCCATGTAGTCTTATAACGCAGAATAAGGAGGGATGGTGGAAGAGGGGAGGATGTTGTCTGCGGATAGGGTGACGAAAATAGACTGTGGACCGTTATGAAGGAGAAGGTAAGGGACGTGGAAAGAGCGGTTATAGGAAACGGCTTGATCCAGCGTGCGCTGGGTGAGAGGCACCGTTTCCGCCTTGCACTCAATAATCATCAGCGGTTGCATCTGGCGGTTATGGACGACAGCATCGGCGCGTTGCTTATAGGTGATTGGTGATTGGTCATGGGTGATTTTGTCCAGCGGTACTTCGACGGCAATGAGGGAGGCGGGATAAGCGAGTTGCTCCACCAGACGGTGAAGCAACTGTTGTCTTACCCACTCTTCCGGAGTAAGGCGTACCCAGCGGTGACGCCACTCGCAGAAGATCTGCTCTTTGCCGTTATAGACGCGTGTGCGCATTATTTAAGGTAATTATCCTTGAGCGAGCAGGTACGGTTGAGGACGAGGTGGTCGGAAGTGGTATCTTCGTCCACTACAAAGTAGCCCTGTTTGAGGAGCTGGTAGTGGTTCTCCTGTGCGATGCCGTTGAGCATGACGGGTTCGTGCATCTCGCTGCGGAGCGATCCTTCGACCTTGATAGTCTTAACGACGAGGCTGTCAGGATTGAGCAGGTCGCGGAAGTCTCCTTCTTCGGCACTCGGGTTCTCAACCGCAAAGAGACGGTCGTAGAGACGCACTTCGGCATCGATGGCGGAGTTACACTCCACCCAGTTGATGGTTGCTTTGGTCTTGCGGTTGCCGCCTTCGGTTCCGGACTTGGAGTTCGGGTCATAGGTGGCATAGACGGTAGTGATATTTCCGTCGGCGTCTTTCTCGCAGCCGGTAGCCTGAATGATATAGGACGATTTGAGTCGCACCTCGCGTCCGCCCGGGCTGAGGCGGTAGAACTTGCTGTCTGCCTCTTCCAGAAAGTCACCGCGCTCGATCCACAGTTCCCGACCGAACTTGATTTCGCGTGTGCCCAGTTCCTCGTGTCCGTCGATATTCTCCGCGATGAGCGTCTCGCCTTCGCCTTCGTAATTGGTGATGATGAGTTTGACGGGGTCAAAGATGGCGCATACACGGGGAGCGGTCTCTTTGAGATCCTCGCGGATAGTGTGCTCTAACAGACCCTGGTCAATCATTCCTTCGACCTTGGTATAACCGATACGGTCCATGAAGTTACGGATCGCTTGGGGCGTGTAACCGCGGCGACGGAGACCGCACACGGTCGGCATACGCGGGTCGTCCCATCCTGCTACCAATCCTTCCTTGACGAGTTGCAGCATCTTGCGTTTGGACATGACGGTGTAGGTTATATTGAGGCGGTTGAACTCACGCTGTTTGGGGCGGTAGTCCGGTCCGTAGGGGCTCAGACCGCAGAAGTTAGCCCCGCTGAACTGGTCGATGAAATAATCGTAGAGCGGACGGTGTACCTCAAACTCGAGCGTACAGATCGAATGCGTCACACCCTCAAAATAGTCGCTCTGTCCGTGTGCGAAGTCGTACATGGGATATACGTTCCATTGACGTCTCGTGCGATGATGAGGGTGTGTCGTGATGATACGGTACATGATAGGATCGCGGAAGTGCATGTTGGGGTTCGCCATGTCAATCTTGGCACGGAGTACCATCTTGCCGTCTTCTATCTCACCGCGCTGCATAGCTTCGAAGAGTCGCAGGTTCTCTTCTATGGGACGGTCGCGGTAGGGCGATGCCACGCCCGGTTCTGTTGGCGTACCTTTCTGCTCGGCTATCTGCTCCGCTGTCTGTTCATCGACATATGCCTTGCCCTCTTTGATAAAACGGATAGCAAGGTCATAGAGCTGCTGGAAGTAGTCGGAGGCGTAGTATATCTGTCCCCATTTGAATCCGAGCCATGCGATATCGCGCTCAATGGAATCCACGTATTCGGTGTCTTCTTTGGCAGGGTTCGTGTCATCAAAACGGAGGTTGCACACCCCGTTGTATTTCTCCGCGATACCGAAATCGAGGCATATCGCCTTGACGTGACCGATGTGCAGATAGCCGTTCGGCTCCGGCGGGAAACGGGTCTGAATACGTCCGTTGTTCACTCCTTCAGCCAAATCTTTTTCTACAATCTGCTCAATGAAATTGAGACTTCTTTCTTCTTTGCCTTCCGGCACGATTATTTCCTGTTCCATATATGTTTGTATTTTTATGCTCTTACTATTCCTCGGGTGGAGTTGCGGATGAACGCCACAATCATATCCCGCTCTGCGCTCTGCGGCATTTCCGCTTCTATCTTGTCCAGCGCCTGAGAGGTGTTGAGTCCGCTGTTATAGACGAGCCGGTACACCTCCTGGATCGTGTGAATCTGTTCGGGTGTGAATCCCCGTCTGTTTAGTCCGACGGAGTTGATACCGCAGAAGGCAATCGGGTCGCGGGCGATAATGGTATAGGGCGGGATATCCTTGTTGATTTTCGAACCGCCCTGTACCATGATATGTGCTCCCAGGTGCGAGAACTGGTGTACGAGTGTGCCTCCTCCGATGACGGCGAAATCGTCTATCTCCACTTCCCCAGCCAACTGGGTGGCATTGGACATGATGATGTTGTCATGCAGGATGCAATCGTGCGCCACATGGCAGTACGCCATGATGAGGTTGTTGTTACCGACTACCGTTTTGCCTTTCGATGCCGTGCCGCGATGGATGGTGACGAACTCGCGCAGTACGCAGTTGTCTCCTATGACGGTCCATGTCTCTTCTCCGTTGAACTTGAGGTCCTGCGGGACACAGCCTATGACGGCGTGCGGAAAGACATGACAGTTGTCACCAAGAATCACGTTGTCGTCGATATAGGCGAAAGGATCAATCGTGACGTTCTTGCCGATTTGCGCTTTGGGGCTTACATATGCTAAGGGAGAAACCATAATTATTTACGATTTGACGATTTACGATTTTATGATTTGCGGGTTATTATTCACTCAGTATCTGGTTTCTTAACCGGCGGACGCACTGGGTGTTGAAGGTGTGACCGGGTTTGTAGGCAGTGATCCGTCCTTGGAGTCGCAATCCGAGCAGCGCTACGTCTCCGATGACATCGAGCAGTTTGTGCCGTGCCGGTTCGTTCAGATAATTGAGCGGAGACAAGTAGCCCAGTTTTTTTGCATCCATATGCGGTTGTCCCATCTTGTCGCAGAAATAGTCCATCCCTTCCTGCGACATCTCGGTCTCGTAGATGACGAGTGCGTTCTTGAGGTCTCCTCCTTTGATGAGTCCGACCCGCAGCAGCGGTTCGATCTCTTTGACGAAGCAGAACGTGCGTGCTGCGGCTACTTCTTTGGGATAGTCCGCCAGATTGGTAAGCGAAGCATGCTGCTCGCGGAGCAGGTTGGAATTGAATGCGATAGTCACAAATATCTCGTAGTGGTCGCACGGGTCGATACGCATGATGTGTCCGTGCTCGGATATATATTCGATCGGTTCACGTACGACATAGACCTGCTGCTCGGCATCTTGTTCGGTTAGTCCGACGCGTTGAATCTCTTTGATAAAAAAGCGTGCGCTACCGTCCAGAATAGGCATCTCGGGTGCGTTGACGTCGATGATACAGTTGTCCACGCCCATGGCGTACAATGCGCTGAGCGCGTGTTCTACGGTCGATACTTTCCATTTACCTCGTTCGAGAACAGTACCGCGTTCGGTAGCGGACACATAATCCGCTAACGCCTGGTAACAGGGTTGATTGGGAAGGTCAATACGACGAAGGCGTATTCCCGTGTCGGGTTCGGCAGGATGGAAGGTTGCCGTGACATACAATCCTGTATGCAATCCGACGGAACTGAGCGTGAAACTATCTTTTAAAGTATGCTGTTTCAAAATAATGAATGATTGATTGTGGATAAATCAGGTTATTTCTTTTCCAGGTCATTGAGCCGTTTGATGATGTCGGGCAGTTGCTTGTATGCAACCATAGCCCGTCTTCCGACCGCTGCGTCGATGGCAGGTGAACCGATATACATGCCGGGTTTGCGAATCGAGTTTGCGATGCCCGATTGCGCACCGAAGATGCAGTTGTCCGCCACTTCGATATGCCCCGCAACGCCGACCTGTCCTGTCAGGATACAATGTTTGCCTATTTTGCTGCTACCGGCGATGCCTACTTGTCCGCAGAGGAAAGTCGATTCTCCCACTTCGACGTTATGCGCCACTTGGACGAGGTTGTCTATCTTGGCGTTTTTCCGGATGACGGTAGAGCCCATCATTGCCCGGTCGATGGCGGTATTGGCTCCTATCTCCACGTCGTCTTCGATGATGACGTTTCCTATCTGCGGTATTTTCCGGTTCACTCCGTTCTCGTCGGGTTCGAAGCCGAATCCGTCGGAACCCACCACTACGCCGGCATGGAGGATACAATCTTTTCCGATAACCGAATGGGCATATACCTTGACTCCGGCATAGAGGATCGTGTGCGCCCCGATGGTGACGTTGTCTCCGATGCAGGTATTGGGATAGATCTGCACTCCTTCGCCCAGCTGCACATTCTTGCCGATATAGGCGAAAGCGCCGATGTAAGCATCGTCCGGAACGGTCACTCCTTCGCTGATGAAGGACGGTTGTTCAATCCCTTTTTTCGCCGGGTTCATTGCTTTGGATACCAGTTGGAGCAGTTGCCCCATGGCACCGCGGGCGTTATCAACCAATATGATGGATGATTGGTGATTGGTCGTTGGTGATTGGTCATTGTCCCATAAGGATGCGGTGACGAGGATCACGCCGGCTTGGGTGGTCTGCAGGAACGGGAGGTATTTGCTCTCCGTGACAAACGCCAGCTGGTGGGCTTGCGCGTTCTCGACAGGTGCGACATCAGAAACCATTGCATTGGGATTGCCGATGAGTCTGCCTCCTAAGAGTGCGGCTATTTGTTGTGCGCTGAACTGCATGAGTATATAAAATAAATAGTATGAATTATTCCAGACGATACTTGAAGATGTAGCGTTTGACGGGTTTGCGTGTGAGTGCTGCAAGGTCAAGTATTTCGCTGGCGTTCGCTATATCATGTACTGTTCCATCGGAGTATAAAATATCGATGGAATCGGCTTTTTCCGAATAGGTGTTGCTGGTGGATACATGTTCGGACCAGCAGTATTGCGCTTGTTGTTCGGAGATGCCCAAGGCTTGTGCGTATTGTTTGTTGAGTGCCGTTTTCTGCTCTTCGGAAAGCGGTTCGGTCAACATCTCCCCGCGGAAGATGCGGCGGTTGACAAAGGAGCGGCTGAGAGCGCTGAGTAGTTTGTCTTCGCCTCCTATCCACGCTTTGATGGCGGACAATACGTCCGTGTCGTCAAGTAAAGCGTACTGGTCCAATGCTTCGCTGTGAACGGCAAAATCCTCAAAGGTGATATGATTGTAGAGGAAATAGTGCAGCGCCGGCGAGCAGAAGAGGGGGGATGTACGAGCCAGTTCCTTCGCGCGGGAGAGAATCTTGATCAGATGCTGCTCCGCCGCAACGGAGGTCTTGTGCAGATAGACCTGCCAGTACATGAGTCGCCGTGCTACGAGGAATTTCTCGACAGAGTAGATTCCTTTGACCTGAACCACCAGTTTGTCGTCGTGTACATCGAGCATCTTGAGTAGTCTCTCGCTGGCGACGCGTCCTTCCTGCACGCCGGTGAAGAAGGAGTCGCGGCAGAGGTAGTCCATCCGGTCCACGTCCAACTGGCTGGATATGAGCTGGTGGAGGAAATGCTTGTGGTATTCATTGCGGAATATCGCGATAGCGGTATCAAGCGAACCTGCCGCTCCCTGCTCAGCGGTAGCGTGCGAGGACGCCAGATCTTCGTTGATGCGTTGCATCATGAGAAGGGAGATATCCTCGTGTGTCACTCCGTCCACAAGCGTGTGCTCCAATACATGCGAGAAAGGACCATGCCCTATATCGTGTAGCAGAATGGCTATCATCGCCGAGGTCTCTTCGTGCTCCGTAATATCGACTCCTTTGAGCCGCAGCGAATGAATCGCCTCCTGCATGAGGTGCATCGCCCCTATAGAATGTCCGAAGCGGCTGTGCTGCGCTCCGGGATAGACCAGATAGGACAACCCTAACTGGCGAATACGGCTCAAGCGCTGCACATAGGGATGCTGCAACACATCAAAGATGAGGTCGTTCGGTATAGACAGAAAACCGAAAACGGGGTCGTTAATAATCTTTCTTTTATTGGGCATATATGTTCAAATGCTGCTATTTATCCAAAATCGGGCGCAAAGGTACGAAAAAAAAATGACATATACAAGTTTATACCGCTCTTTTTTGTTTTTTCTCCCTAAAGAAACGTGTATGTGCGTATAGAAATCCGTCCAATAAGGTCCATTTGTATAAAAAATCCGTACATTTTGAAAAAAAAAGCGTGAATACTTGCGTATGTCAAAAATTATTACTAATTTTGCAGCGGATTTTCGTAAACAGATGAAAACAAAAACCAATTAACAAATTATATGCATATGAAGAAAGGTTTATTTTTTAGCCTCATTGCTGCTGTAGCATTGTTGGCATCCTGTAACAAAACGTTGCCGAATCCGGATCAACTGAGTGTTAACCCGAATCCCCTTCAGAAAGTAGGAACGAAGGTGAATGCCGAGATTACCGGTACTTTCCCCGCCAAGAAATTTGCGAAGAAGGGTGTGCTTGTTGTCACTCCGGTTCTCAAGTTTGACGGTCAGGAAGTATTGGGCGAGCCTGTAACGTACGTAGGTGAGAAGGCAAAAGAGAATGGCAAGACCGTTAACTACAAGAACGGCGGCAAGTATTCCCAGAGCTGCTCGTTTGACTATGTACCGGCTATGCGCAAGTCGGAGCTGTATTTGCGTTTCGACGCCAAGGTTGGCAAGAAAGTGATTGAGATTCCTGATCTGAAAGTGGCTGACGGTGTAGTTGCTACATCGGAGCTGGCTGAGGCAAAGGACAACAAGTCGGCATGCACGCCTGACAAGTTCCAGCGTGTTATCCAGGAGTCCACAGAGGCTGACATCAAGTTCATGATCCAGCAAGCCAACCTCCGTTCGTCGGAGACCGGTTCTGCTGCTGTAAAGGCATTGCAGGCTGCTATCAAGGACGCCAAGACAGATGATCACAAGGCTATCAACAAGATTGAGGTTGCCGGTTACGCATCTCCCGATGGTGGAATGGATCTGAACGCCAAGTTGGCTCAGAGCCGTCAGAAAGCCGCTCAGGACTTCCTCAAACGTGATCTGAAGAAGAACAAAGTGGATGCCGCTATCGCATCGAACATCACAGCAGAGGACTGGGACGGTTTCCAGAAAGCTATGGAGCAGAGCAACATGCAGGACAAGGATCAGGTACTGCGCGTATTGACGATGTACTCGGATCCCGAGGAGCGCGAGGCACAGATCAAGAACCTGAGTTCTGTTTACGGCACTATCGCCAATGAGATCCTTCCGGCATTGCGCCGCAGCCGTCTCATCCTGACGACCGACCTGATCGGCAAGAGCGATGACGAGATCCGTGCGCTGGTAAAAGAGGACGCATCGAAACTGAATGTAGAGGAGCTGCTCTATGCTGCCACCTTGACGGACGACAAGGCAGAGAAGATGGCTATCTACAACAAAGCCGCAGAGTTGTATAACGACTACCGTGCATGGAACGGAATGGGTCAGTTGTATTTCGAGGCAGACGAGGTGGCTGAGGCACGCCGCTGCTATGCGAAAGCACTGGAGATCCAGCCGAACGATCCCGACGTCAACTACAACGCAGGTATTGCCGCTATGGCAGACGGCGATCTGGCAAAAGCCGAGGAGCATCTGGGCAAGGCTGCCGGAACGAAGGCTAACCTGAGTGCCGCTATGGGTACCCTCTACACGCAGAAGGGTGACTATGCAGCAGCCAAGAAAGCTTATGGCGAGAACGCTACCAACAACGCCGCTGTTCAGCAGATTCTTAATGAGGACTATGCAGCAGCAGCCAAGACCCTTGACAACGTTAAGGAGCCGAATGCAACAACTGCTTATCTGAAAGCTGTGGTAGGTGCACGTACGAACGACAAAGAGGCTGTTTACGCTGGTCTGAAATCGGCTATCGCGCAGGATGCGAAGTTCAAAACACGTGCCGCTCAGGATATCGAGTTTGCGAAGTACGCTGAGGAGGCTGAGTTCCAGGCTATCTTGAAATAATGTCAGTATTATTTCCAAAAGTAAACAAACCCCGTGAGTGGGACTATCGCCCCATTTACTTTGACAAGGAAAAGGAGGCGCGCAAGGATAAAAAACTTGCGCGTCTTCATCGCGGGGCTTTCCGTGAAGAGCACGAGAAGAACATGACCGAGTTCCGCCGCAAGAAACAATCGCGCCTGCTATGGCTCTTGATCGTGCTCGGGATGCTCGTCTTTACGTTCTGGGTGCTGTTGTAGTGACCGAGAAATTCACGAGACTAAGTCGAGGTTAAGCCGAGAGCAACCCGACGGTCAATCGAACGCATCTCGGGAGCATGTCGGACGCGCAACATGCGTACCTGCTAAAAATCCCTATTATTATATATATAAGGAATGGATATCGTTCATTTATTACCGGATAGCGTGGCTAATCAGATAGCGGCGGGAGAGGTGATCCAACGTCCTGCTTCGTGCCTGAAAGAGCTGGTGGAGAATAGTCTGGATGCCGGTTCGAGCCGTATTCAGGTGCTGGTTCGCGATGCCGGACGTACCTTGCTGCAGGTGATAGATGACGGAATGGGAATGAGCGAGACCGATGCCCGTCTGGCGTTTGAGCGCCATGCGACAAGTAAGATCTCCGAGGCGCAGGATCTGTTTTCGCTTCGGACGATGGGATTCCGCGGCGAGGCGTTAGCTTCTATCTGTGCGGTCGCCCAAGTGGAGATGACAACGCGCAGGAAAGAAGATGAAGTGGGCACGTTAATAGAGATACACGGATCGGATGTGGTCCGTCAGGAGCCCTGCGTGTGCCCCGTGGGAACGAATATCAAAGTCAGCAATCTGTTTTTCAATGTGCCCGTCCGTCGCAAGTTCCTCAAGACCGACGCGACCGAGTTGCGCAATCTGCTGACAGAGTTTTACCATATAGTACTGGTTTATCCGAAAGTGGCGTTTACGTTTGTTCACAATGACGAGGTCTTGCTGGAATTACCGGCAGGAACGGAGAAACAACGTATAGAGGCTGTATTCGGAAACCCGAAGAACAATACGTACACATCTGCGTTTTTGGATGTGAAAACCGATACGGAGCTGGTGAATATCCGCGGTTTTGTGATCAAACCCGAGGCATCGACCAAGAAAGCGGAGCAGTATTTCTTCGTGAACGGTCGTTATATGCGTCATCCGTATTTTCTGAAGGCGGTTCAGACAGCCTATTCCGGCATGCTGCCGAGTGACTTCCAACCGTCGTTCTTTATTTATTTTACGATCGCTCCGGAGTCGATCGATGTGAATATCCATCCGACGAAGACGGAGATCAAGTTTGCCGACGAGCAGACGATTTTCCAGATTCTTTTAGCGTCGGTTCGGGAGTCGTTGGGCAAGTTCTCGCTGGCTTCGACAATTGATTTTGACACGCAAGGCAGTATTGATATTCCTGCTGTTCCAACAACGCCGGTCCGTCCTCCGCAGACGGGTGGTGATTCGACGTATAACCCGTTCCATACGCGCAATACGGTCTATGCCGACCGTGTGCCTACCAACTGGGAGAGTCTGTATGAGGGTCTGTCCCATGAGCGACCGCAACGCGTCGTCCCTGACGAGACGTGTGTTCCGGCGGATACCCTGCTCCTTCCGGAGGATGCGGAGAATTGTCCGATGTGGCAGTACAGCGGGAAGTATCTTTTTATGCCGGGCGAAGGAGGGCTGGTTCTGATCAACCAGCATCGTGCGCATGTGGCTGTGCTGTACGCGCAGTTTATGGAGCAGTTGGCGCACATGCAGGGTTCGAAGCAGCAGTTGCTGTTCCCGGAGGTGTTGACTCTGCCGCAGGACGAGATGGCGTTGATGGAATCGTTGCTGCAGGATTTGCGGGCTATCGGTTTTGACATCGAGCAGCTTAGTCCCGACAGTTTTTCCGTTCAGGGCGTTCCGGCTCAGTTGTCCAACCTGTCGGCGTTGCCGCTATTACACCATATAATGCAACAGGTACGCGAGCGCGGAGCGGACACGCAATCGGAATGGCGGAGCCAGATTGCGCTGTCTCTGGCGGAACAAGCGGCGATACCGTACGGTCAGACGCTGTCGGAGAGCGAGATGCGCGATCTGGTGAAGCGGTTGTTGCAGTTGCCGCAGTACCGTTGTCTGCCGGATGGCAAAACGATCGTAGCGATGATGACGGATGAGGAATTGGGGAAGAGGTTTTAATTTGATATAGATATGAAAAACATTCTTTTGTACATGGTATTGTGTCCGTTTGTGCTGTTGATGTCCTGTACGCAGGACCATCTGACGATTTTGCACACGAACGACACGCATTCGCAGGTTGAACCGAAGTCGAACGGTCAGTGCGGCTATGCGCGCCGAATGGGACTTATCGCGCAGGAACGCAAGGCGGACAAGAACCTGCTGTTGGTCGATGCAGGTGATTTCTGTCAAGGCACGCCGTATTTCAATTTCTATCACGGTCGCGTGGAGATCGATGCCATGAACAGGATGCATTATGATGCCGTGACGTTAGGCAACCACGAGTTTGATAACGGTATCGACACCTTAGCGGAGGTGTTGAAAACGGCGAAGTTCCCGATTGTGTGTGCCAATTACGACGTGCGCGGAACGGCACTCGAAGGTGTCATCCGTCCGTTTGCGGTTGTGCAGAAGGGTAATCTGAAGATCGGTGTCTTCGGTATTGGCTGCGATCCGAAAGGGCTGATTGCGGAGAAGAATTTCGATCCGATCAAGTATCTGGATCCGTATGAATCGGCGCAGCATATGGCGGACACGCTCCGGGCACAGGGATGCGACGTGGTGGTCTGTCTGAGTCATCTGGGTACGATGGGTAAAGCGAAGGGGGATGTGTGTGACGTGGAGATGGTAGAATACACACGCGGAATCGACGTGGTGGTCGGCGGACACACCCATAAACTGTACGACGATTTGCGTGTTGCGAATGCAGACGGCGATTCGGTTCCAGTATGCCAAATGAGCAAAGGCGGAGCCTATTTGGGTAAAATTGTGCTATATTTAGGTGACAAAAGTAAAAATTAAACAAAAAAATTTGCGTAATTCAGAAAAAAGCAGTAATTTTGCGGCGTTTTTCCGAAATATGCGGAAATTAAGATATACGATAGTTATAAAAAACACACATAATTTAACTTAAAAGATTAGTATTATGGCAGAAATTGAAAAAACTGTAAAAGCAATCATTGTTGATAAGCTTGGTGTAGAGGAGTCACAAGTAACGAACGACGCTAACTTCCAGACCGATCTGGGCGCTGATTCGCTTGACACGGTAGAGATGATCATGGAGTTTGAGAAGGTGTTCAGCATCTCTATTCCTGACGAGGATACGCAGAAGATTGCAACAGTAGGCGACGCGATCGCTTATGTTGAGAATGCAACGAAGTAACAAGCTTCGACGTATTGTTTACGGGTTTACGGGCGTACTGTAAACTCGTAACTTGTATATAGAGAGACGATTATTTATGCAGTTAAAACGGGTAGTAATAACAGGAATCGGCGCGGTCACGCCGGTTGGTAATTCCGCGCCGGAGACGTGGGAGTCGCTGATAGAGGGAGTGAGCGGAATTGCACCGATCACGGCTTTTGACGCGAGTCTGTTCAAGACGCAGTTTGCGGGCGAGGTGAAGGGATTCGACCCTTCGTCCATCGTTGACCGCAAGGAGGCCCGCAAGCTGGACCGCTATGCGCAGTTCTCGCTGTACGTGGCGGATGAGGCATTGCGTGACAGCGGCTTGAACATGGAGGCGGAGGACCGCAGCCGTATCGGTGTCATCTGGGGCAGCGGAATGGGTGGTCTGAAGACGACGGAGCAGGAGATTATTGATTTTGCGCAGGGAGACGGAGCTCCCCGGTTCAATCCGTTTATGATTCCGAAGGCGATCCCGAGTATCGCAGCCGGTATGATCTCCATCCGTTTCGGTCTGGGTGGTCCGAGTTATTCGGTCTCCACGGCTTGTTCGTCTTCGTCTCATGCAGTAGGTTCGGCGTTTGACCAGATTCGTCTCGGACACGCCGATGTGCTGCTGACAGGCGGAGCAGACGCGGATGTGACCTATACGGGTATCGGCGGATTCAACTCAATGCACGCGTTGTCCACGCGTAATGATTCGCCGTCCACCGCCAGCCGTCCCTTCTCCAAGTCCCGTGACGGATTTGTGTTGGGCGAAGGTGCAGCATGCCTTATCTTGGAGGAATACGAGCACGCTAAAGCGCGTGGCGCGAGGATATACGCGGAAATGGTAGGTGTCGGCATGACGTCGGATGCGTACCATATGACCGCCCCCGATCCGGACGGCAAAGGTGCGGAGCGCGTGATGCGTCTGGCTATCCAGGATGCCGGTTTGAACCCACAGGATATTGATTTTATCAATACGCACGGTACCAGTACGCCTTTAGGCGACGTGACGGAAGTGCTGGCTATCCAGCGCGTGTTCGGCGACCATGTGTATGAAATGAATCTGGATTCGACCAAGTCGATGACAGGTCATCTGATCGGGGCAACCGGTGCCGTAGAAGCAATGACGTGCGTCATGGCGTTGAAGGACGGAATCATTCCGCCTACTATCAACCACGATCCGGAAGATGTGGACGAACAGATAGACTACCGCATTAATTTCACGTTTGACAAGGCGCAGAAGCGTGATATCCGTTACGCTTTGAGCAACACGTTCGGTTTCGGCGGTCACAACGCCTGTCTGGTGTTCAAGAAGTGGGAGGAGTAAGTAATTAGTGGTTATTGGTTATTGGTAATTGGTTATTGGACATTTGTCAATGATAGAAATAGGGAAGGACGCCCCTATAAGTGCGTCCCTATTAGTCACTATAAAATTATTTAAGGTATTATGATTACAAAAATCGGTGAGAATGCAGGCCTCGTATGGGGTGCATTGCAGAACGGAGCTCAAGGTTTGAAAGCTCTGAAGAAAGCAACCAAGCTGAAAAACGACGAGTTGTTTTTGGCTCTGGGCTGGCTGGCTCGTGAGGGTAAACTGACCTTCGAGGAGGCTGAAGCTGACGTTATCGTAGCATTAGCATAATATGGTAATCGCTATTGTAGGCGCTTCGGGTGCCGTTGGACAGGAACTGTTACAGGTTCTTGCCCAACGACATTTTCCGATAAGCGAGTTACGGCTGTTCGGGTCGGAACGGAGTGCCGGAAGAAAGTATGAATTTGAAGGCAAGGAGTACGAAGTACGCTTGCTGCAACATGACGACGCTTTTAAGGGCGTCGATATTGCTTTTGTCTCCGCGGGTGCGGGCGTGTCACGTATGTACGCGGAGGATATAACACGTTACGGGGCAGTGATGATCGACAACTCGTCGGCTTTCCGTATGGACGAGGATGTGCCTCTGGTGGTACCGGAGGTGAATGCGGAAGATGCGCTCGTCCGTCCGCGGAACATCATCGCTAATCCTAACTGCACGACGATCCAGATGGTCGTGGCATTACAGGCGATAGAGCGGCTGAGTCATATCCGCCGTGTTCATGTTGCCACGTATCAGGCTGCGTCGGGTGCGGGAGCTCAGGCAATGAAGGAGCTGGAGCAACAATACCGGCAGGTGCTGAACGGCGAGGAAGTGACGGTAGAGAAGTTTGCGTACCAGCTGGCATTCAATCTCATTCCGCATATTGACGTGTTCACGGATAACGGGTACACGAAAGAGGAGATGAAGATGTACCACGAGACACGCAAGATCATGCACTCGGATGTGCAGGTCAGTGCGACGTGTGTGCGTGTGCCGTCTCTGCGTGCCCACAGCGAGAGTATATGGGTAGAGACGGAAGAACCCGTCAGCGTGGCGCAAGCCCGTGCGGCTTTTGAACAAGCCCCCGGGTGCATAGTAATGGACGAACCGGAGAAGAAAGTGTATCCTATGCCGCTGTTCCTGAGCGGCAAAGATGAGGTGTTCATCGGTCGTATCCGCAAGGATTTAAGTAACGAGAGAGGTTTGAGTTTCTGGTGTGTGAGTGACCAGATACGCAAAGGAGCGGCGCTGAATGCCGTCCAGATAGCAGAGTACTTGGTGAAGGCTTAAGTTGATAGTTAAAAGTTGAAAGTTTAAAGGTGAAATGTGAGCGTATCGAAATAATGTCACCCGTAGGGTGTTGGGAGAGTCTGGCAGCCGCTATTCAGGCGGGTGCTACGAGTGTGTATTTCGGTATCGAGCACCTGAACATGCGTGCCCGCAGTTCGGTCAATTTCACGACCGCGGACATGAGTACGATCGTCGCGACCTGCCGTGAGGCGGGTGTGAAGACGTACCTGACGGTCAATACGGTCATGTATCCCGAGGATCTGCCGTTGATGCGCGAGATTGTTGATAAGGCGCACGAGGCAGGTGTAGATGCGGTTATAGCAAGCGATATCGCTGTCATGCAATACGCGAACCGGATCGGTCAGGAGGTGCATCTGAGTACGCAACTGAATATCGCCAACACGGAGGCGCTCAAGTTCTACGCGCAGTTCGCGGATGTGGTCGTACTGGCGCGCGAGCTGAATATGGAGCAGGTGGCGTCTATCTATCGGGACATTCAGGAGCAGCATATCTGCGGACCGAAAGGCGGGTTGCTTCGGATAGAGATGTTCTGCCACGGTGCGCTGTGTATGGCGGTGAGCGGCAAGTGCTACCTGAGTCTGAACAATTACGGACTTTCGGCGAACAGAGGTGCGTGCGTTCAAGTGTGCCGTCGCGGCTATACGGTGAAGGACAAGTCGTCCGATCTGGAACTGGAGGTGGACAACCAGTATATCATGTCTCCGAAGGACCTGAAGACGATTCATTTCCTCAACAAGATGCTGGATGCCGGTGTTCGGGTGCTGAAGATAGAAGGTCGTGCGCGTGGCGCCGAATATGTCGATACGGTGGTTCGTTGTTACCGCGAGGCGGTGGAAGCATGGCAGAACGGCGACTATGCCGATGATGCGGTCATCGAGCCGAAGATAGCCGAATGGAACGAGCGTCTGAGCCGTGTGTTCAACCGCGGTTTCTGGGACGGCTACTATCAGGGTCAGCGTCTGGGCGAATGGACGCATGTGTACGGGAACAAGGCGACGCGCAAGAAAGTGTATGCCGCCAAATGTACGAACGTGTTCAAGAACCTGAGTGTGGCGGAGTTTGTTGTGGAGGCGGTGGATGCGATAGAAGAAGGCATGGCGCTGCTTATCACCGGTGAGACGACGGGTGTGCTGGAATGTACGGCGTCCGGGCTGCGTGATAAGGACGGTAAGCCGACAAGCAAGGTAGCACAGGGACAGGTGTTCTCGATGAAGACAGAACGCTTGATTCACAGGGGAGACAAATTGTTCCTGTGGGAGGAACAGTAAAAGTTGAAAGTTGAAAGAAGTCGTCTAGTAGAAAGTTTATAGACTTGGAGAGTATAGCGCACATAATGAGCCCGATGAGTGCCGGATGGGTCGGATGGACGTTGTTCGTTCTCTTTCTGTGCGGCATCTTGGGTGAATGGTTCCAGCCCGGCGTCATCAGCCAGGCGGTTGGTTCGCTGGTGGCGCGCAACGACCGGATGTACAAGGAGTCTCCGACCACGATTCAGGGCCAACTGTTCATCTCTCTGTTCCGTATAGGTACATTGGGGCTGGCAATCTATCTGTGTGCCTATCGAGGCGGTGTGTTCTCGTTCGGAATATACATGGCGATATGCGGCATAGTCTTTCTGATGCTGCTCTTCAAGATGCTTTGCAACGTACTGTTAGAATACACCTTCCAGTTACCGGCGCACTCGGTAGCGGCATATGAGCATTATGGCAATATCGCTTCGTTGGCGAGTGCGGTATTGTTTGTAGCGGTACTGGTGTTGTTGAAGCTGTGTGACCGCTCCGTGAGCATATGGGTGGCAGGCATCGTGTCCCTGCTGTTTGTGCTGATCTGGACATATCGCAGCTGGCGGTTGTTCGTTCACACCCCGCGTGCCGTCCTGTATTTACTCATCTACATCAGCACGTTGGAAGTGCTGCCGTTAGTCATCTTATATTATTTATCCGACAAATTGATTACTATTCTATGATAAAAAAGATTCTATTTTCCCAGCCGCGTCCTGAGACGGCTCATAATCCGTATTCGCGTCTGGAGGAGCAGTTCGGTGTACAATGTGAGTTCTATCAGTTCATTCACGTGGAGGGTTTGTGTGCGCGCGAGTTTCGTCAGCAACATATCAACCCCCTGGAATATACGGCAGTTATTCTGAATTCGCGTTTGGGAGCGGAGCATTATTTCCGTTTGTGCGAGGAGATGCGTCTGGCTGTACCCGAGACGATGCATTACTACTGCAATTCGGAGCAGGTGGGATTATACTTGCAGAAGTTCATCAATTACCGTAAGCGCAAGGTCTTTTTCCCGGAGACAGGAAACAAGTTTGAGGATCTGTTGCCGGCGATGCACCGCCGTCCGAATGAGCGATATCTAATGGTTCTGTCGGATATCCATACAAATGACCAGATAGACATGTTCGCTGAAAACGGTATCGAGGTGCAACCGGCGATCATGTACCGTACGGTGACGACTCCCTGGCCGGCAGACAAACCGTTTGACTACGATCTGGTGGCGCTCTTCACGCCGGCAGGTGTGACTTCGCTGCGGGAGAATTTCCCCGAATGGAAACAAGGCAAGACGCTCATTGCGGCATTCGGTGAAGGTACGATCCGTGCATTGGAGGATGCAGGATACCGTATTGATATAGAAGCGGGTCCGGGCAGGACGTTCGCTTCTCTGCCCATGGCGATAGCCGATTATCTGGAGAAGAACAATTAAGGTGAATGGTTTTCCGAAACATAACAGGCTCTGCGGTCAGCTGCGTATCGCCCGGTTGTACAAAGAGGGCCGGCGTTTTGTGGCGTGGCCTCTGCGTGTGACGTATCTGCCGGTGGACGAGGAGACACAAGTGCTCGTATGGGCACCCAAATCGCTGTTCAAGAGAGCCGTCAAACGTAATCGTCTGCGTCGTTTGATGCGCGAGGCGTATCGGCTGAACCAGGGGATATTGGGAGAGCGGCATTACTGGATTGCGTTCAACTATATGGACAAGGAAGAGCATCCTTATCAAGTGATAGAGAAAGCGGTATGCAAGGGTCTGAAAAAAATAACGGAGAAGTGAACCGTCCATCACCCATCACTAATCCCCGATGGAAAACGATCGTGCGGAAACTTTTCCTCATCCCGGTGTATTTTTACCGAGTGTTCATCTCTCCTTTGACTCCTCCGTCTTGCCGCTATACGCCTACGTGCAGCCAGTATATGGTGGAGGCAGTACTCAAATACGGCATTTTCAAAGGCACATGGCTCGGTATCAAACGTATCCTGCGGTGCCATCCATGGGGAGGAAGCGGGTACGATCCGGTGCCATAACCTATTAAAACATTCAGCTTATGCGAATAGATATTATAACTGCGTGTCCGGAGTTGCTGGAATCGCCACTCAACCACTCTATCATCCAACGAGCCAAAGACAAAGGTCTTTGTGAGATTTACGTGCATAATCTGCGGGAATGGACGCTGGACAAGCATCGTAAGATAGATGATTATGCGTTCGGGTTCAGTGCGGGAATGGTGTTGCAGATAGAGCCCATCGACCGTCTTATCACGCATCTGACGTCCGAACGTGATTACGATGAGATCATCTTCACGGCGCCGGACGGCGAGCGGTTTGACCAGAAAGCGGCAAACCGCCTGTCGCTCAAACAGAATATCATCATTCTTTGCGGTCATTACAAAGGCGTAGACCAGCGCGTGCGCGATCATTTGATTACGCGCGAGTATAGTATCGGCGATTTTGTGCTGACAGGCGGCGAGATGCCTGCGGCGATGATGACAGATGCTATTGTGCGTCTGCTCCCAGGGGCATTGGGAGATGTCGAGAGTGCCCTCAACGACTCGTTTCAGGACGGATTATTGGAAGCGGGTGTCTATACGCGTCCGGCGGAGTACAAAGGATGGCGCGTGCCGGATATCCTGCTGAGCGGACATCAGGCGAAAGTGGAAGAGTGGATGTACGAGCAATCTTTGGAGCATACCCGCCAAAGAAGACCCGATTTGTTGGAAGAATAGAAAATATTGAAAATGACGAAAAACGAGTGTGTAAAAGCCTAAAAACGTGCAGAAAGCATTGCAAATGGTGATAGAAAATGTTGTAATTGCGCAGAGCGCACCCTTGTTTGCAAGTTTAAGTTTGCAAAAATATGTTTTATAACATTTTTTTTCAAAAATATTTGGTCATATGCAAAAAAAGCAGTACTTTTGCACCGTGTTTTTCATGGTATTAGATTTAAGGTTAAGTAAAAAGATTGGGTTGTCGGGAGACAACCTTCTTTGTTTTATGTATCTTTGACGTTCAGACCGTCAAACGTGCCGGATGACATCATCAACAGGGCGATGCCTTGCGAATGCGCCTCTCGTTGACAGCGGACCGTTTCGGTGAGTTGCGTCTGGAGCGCAGCACTTTCGGTAAAGACGGTAATGTTGTCCGAACCGAAGGCCTGGCGCACTTCCTCCGCCGTAATGGGCGTCAGACGCTTGTGCTCAATGACCTTGGGGTTGAAATAGACGTACGCGATATCCGCTTCCGCCATGCAGTTTTTGTACTGAGGCAGGAAATCCGCCATGAGGCTGGAGAATGTATGGAGCTCCATGCATGCAATCAGTTTCTTGTCCGGATAGCGTTCGCGCACGGCGTTGACCGTGGCTTTCAGTTTGGACGGCGAGTGCGCAAAATCCTTGTATGCGACGGATGTCCCGTTTTCGAATATCTTCTCCAGCCGGTTGCTGGCACCGGTGAAGGTGCTTATCTCGCGGTAGAAATCGTCCGGCGCGATGCCGATGGAATGGCATGCAAGCATCGCCGCCTGCAGGTTCTGCATGTTATGGCGTCCGAAGACCTGCATAGGCACGTCTCCTTCGTAGGCGTCGTACGGAATGCAGCATATGTCCTTGCGTGCGCCTTCTGCGATAGCGCGCAGGTTCTCGTCACCCTGGTAGTAGATAAATGTCCCGTCAGGTTCAAAACTGTCCACAAACTGCCGGAATGTGTCCACGTACTGCGGGAAAGTAGGGAAGACGTTGATGTGATCCCAGGCGATGCCCGTCAGGATAGCTATATGCGGGTGATACCAGAGGAACTTGGACCGCAGGTCGAGTGGGGAAGTGAGGTACTCGTCCCCCTCGAAAACGGCATACTTGGCGGTGTCGGAGAGGCGTACCATCCGCTCGAATCCTTCTATCTGCGCACCTACCATGTAGTCGGCTTCGATGCCGAGACGCTGCAGGACGTAGAGGATCATGGACGTGGTGGTCGTCTTGCCGTGCGAACCGCCTACGACAATACGGATCTTGTCTTTGGTCTGCTCGTAGAGGTACTCGGGGAAAGAGTATATCTTGATGCCTAACTCTTTGGCACGGAGCAGTTCGGGGTTGTCTTCCCGCGCATGCATGCCGAGGATGATTGCATCCGTGTCGGGCGTGATACGCTCGGGGTGCCAGCCCGTTTCATCGGGCAGCAGCCCTGCATCGCGCAGGTGAGACAAAGCAGGCTCAAAGATTTCATCATCCGAGCCTGTTACCTGATATCCCGCTTTGGAGGCGACAGCGAGTGCCAGATTGTGCATCGCTGCGCCGCCGATAGCTATAAAATGGATCTTGGTCATGAACGTTTACTTGAAGAGTTTGCCGAAGTCCTCGTGCGATATCTTCTTCTGCTCGATCTTCACAACGCCCTTGAGTGCCTCGTAGATCTTGTTCTCCGCTACGCGCTCCACGATGCCGCGGAGCTGGTTCTCCTGCTTGAGCATCTCCTGTGCGTAGTTGGTGAGGTACTGGTCGTCGATATGCATCAGACCGTACTGCATGAACTGCATGCGGGCCACTTCCTTGGCATAGGCTTCCACTTCCTCTTTCTGCACGTCGATCTTGAACTCTTTCATGAGCTGGTCTTTTGCGAGGTGCCATTTGAGCTCCTCGATCATCTGCGGGAAGTCTTTCTCGAGCTCTTCCGCCGTCATCTTCTCGTTGGTAGCGAGTACCCAGCGTTTGAGGAACTCCACAGGGAACTCCACTTTCTCCATCTTCTTCATGATAGCTTCCTTGGCGTCCAGCCCGAACTTGTACTTGCTGTCCTCCGCCATGTTGGCTTCGATCTCGGCTTTGATGCGTGCGCGGAACTCCTCTTCGGTGGCAGGAGCGTTCTCTCCATACACTTTAGCGAACAATTCGCTGTCGATAGCGGCTGTCGCGTGGCGTGTGATCTCCTGAATCTCGAAGGTGAAGTCGGACTTCAGTTCCTGTGCCTGCTCTTTGGTGATGCCGAGCATGGACGATACTTCTACCTCGCTCTCGTACGCTTTGGACGGGTTGAAGGTAACGATGTCCCCTTTCTTAGCACCGATGAATTTCTTTGCCTGTTTCTTATCCTTCATGTACTGCGGGTTGATTACGGCGTTCTCCTTGACGATATCGCCGTCCGCCTGGGTTGCCAGACCTTTGATGATATCGCCTTCCGCCACCTCGTCTGCCGACAGGTACTCGCCGAAACGCTCCGTGTACGCTTTCACCTGGTTCTCCACCATCTCGTCCGTCACCTCGATGACGTATTCGGTCAGTTTGTTCTTGCCGTTGAGGCGTGCGTCAAACTCCGGTGCTACGGCGATATCGAATGCGAAGGTGAAGGTGTCCTCGTGGTCGAGATCGATGTTCTTCGTCTCTGCATCGTTCGGCAGCGGTTCGCCGAGGATATTGAGGTTGTTGTCCTCGATGTGCTTCTGAAGGTTCTCGCCTACCAGTTTGTTGAGCACGTCAGCGAGTACGCCTTTGCCGTACATCTTTTTTACGAGTCCCATCGGTACCATGCCCGGACGGAAGCCCGGCATCTGTGCCTTCTGGCGGAACTGCTTGAGTTGCTTTGCAACTTCGTCCTGATAGTCAGCCGGTTCGATGGTGATCGACACTACAGCCGTCAGGTCTTTGATTTCTGTTTGTTTGATTTGCATAATTATTATATTTTAAACTATTTTTCGTTATAGCGTTATACCGGGATCTTTAGCACTCACTTTCGGTTGACCGTCGGTTTACCCTCGGTTCTCTCTCGACTTTCTCTCGATGTCTTTACGCGCGTCCTGCGCGTTTGCGCTCCAGCTCGTCGAGGATGATCTTGCGGAGACGCATGGCGTGCGGTGTCACCTCCACGTACTCGTCCTCTTTGATGTACTCGAGTGCTTCCTCGAGGCTCATCTTAATGGGCGGCGGCAGAACGGCTTTGTCGTCCGCCGATTTGGAACGCATGTTGGTCAGTTTCTTGGACTTGGTGACGTTGATGACGATATCGCCTTCCTTGGCGTTCTCGCCGACCACCTGTCCGGCGTACACCTCTTCCTGCGGCTCGATGAAGAACCGTCCGCGGTCCTGCAGCTTGTCCAGCGCGTAGGCATATGCCGTTCCGGCTTCCATGGCGATGAGCGAACCGTTGTTACGCTTCACGATCTCGCCTTTCCACGGCTGGTACTCGAGGAAGCGGTGCGCCATGATGGCTTCGCCGGCACTCACGTTCATTACATATGTACGCATACCCATGATACCGCGGCTCGGAATGGTGAACTCCAGGTGTACACGGTCGTTGACCATCTCCATCTTCGTCATCTCGCCCTTATGGGTGCTTACGAACTCAATGATCTTGCCCGAGCACTCTTCCGGCGTGTTGACTGTCAGGCTCTCCACGGGTTCGCATTTGACGCCGTCGATCTCTTTGATGATGACTTGCGGCTGACCGACCTGCAATTCATAGCCCTCGCGTCGCATGGTCTCGATGAGCACGGACAGGTGCAGCACACCGCGTCCGAACACGCGCCATGAGGATTCTTCCGCACCTTTCTCGACGCGCAGTGCCAGGTTCTTCTCCAGCTCTTTGTTGAGTCGGTCCTGGATATGGCGCGAGGTGACGAACTTGCCGTCCTGTCCGAAGAACGGGCTGTCGTTGATGCAGAAGGTCATGCTCATCGTCGGCTCGTCGATAGCGATCGGTTTGAGCGGTTCGGGGTTCTCCGCATCGCAGATGGTGTCGCCTATCTCGAATCCGTCAATACCGATGAGCGCACAGATATCGCCGTTCTGCACGATGTCGGTCTTTACGTGTCCCATGCCGCTGAACGTGTGCAGTTCCTTGATCTTGGTCTTGACCATCGTGCCGTCTTTTTTGGCGAGGGTTACTGTCTGTCCGTCTTTCAACTCGCCGCGGTGCAGACGACCGATAGCGATACGTCCGACGTAGGCGTTGTAGTCGAGGCTCGTGATGAGCATTTGCGGCGTACCGGGGTTCTCCTGCGGGGCAGGAATGTACTCGATTATAGCGTCCATGAGGTCGGTCAGGTCTGTCGTGGGCTTGCGCCAATCGGTACTCATCCATCCTTGCTTAGCGGAGCCGTACAGCGTCTGGAAATCCAGCTGGTCGTCCGTTGCGTTGAGGTTGCACATGAGGTCGAACACCTCTTCCTGCACCTCGTCGGGACGGCAGTTCAGCTTGTCCACTTTGTTGATGACCACAATGGGTTTGAGTCCTATCTCGAGGGCTTTCTGGAGCACGAAGCGTGTCTGCGGCATCGCACCTTCGAAGGCATCGACGAGCAGCAGCACGCCGTCCGCCATGTTCAGCACACGCTCCACCTCGCCGCCGAAGTCCGCGTGCCCCGGGGTGTCGATGATATTGATTTTGGTACCTTTGTAATCAATGGAGACGTTCTTGGCGAGGATCGTTATACCGCGCTCACGCTCCAGATCGTTATTGTCCAGAATCAACTCCCCCTTGTTCTCGTTCTCACGGAAGAGATGGGCGGTGTACAGCATCTTGTCCACCAGCGTTGTTTTGCCGTGGTCTACATGCGCAATAATTGCTATGTTTCTTATGTTTTGCATACCTGTTGGTAGTATTTTTCTTTGTCTGTTTCTGCGTGTATGCGCCGCGCGCACATTACGCCAAATTAAAATCGGGCGCAAAGGTACAAAAAAAAACGCATATATGCAAGAAAAAACGAAATAATCGTTTGATTTGAGCGATTTTCCTTGATTTTATTTGCATATATGCGATTATTTTTACTACCTTTGTACTGTTTAGCATTCCTGGAGTCCGTAATGTATCGTTATTGGAAGTGCCAAACACAGGACAGCAAGGCAGGAATGCAAATCAAATAATCTCTTGGTTACTTGCTGAATGTGCTGCAGAAATAGATCTGGGCGGAGACGTAAACGCCTCGGGGATTCAGAGTACCGGCAGGAGGTGTCAACAGAGGATGACGATATTCCACCTTGATCTCAAACGGCACATGCGGGGTGGCGGAAAGATTCAACGCCAGACCTCCCACGGCATTGATATAGAAGTCATTCGTTACATCATAGATGTAGTTCTTATCCAAATATGTGCCGAGATAGGACGCATCGATCTCTGCTCCGCCGTAGGGCACAAAGGCAAAACATTTGCCGGCAGGAATATAGATGCGGATATGCGGTTTGTACGCAAAGCGTTTGTCAAAGGGGCTGACAGACATCTCGACATTCAGCAACGAGGCGCCGAACAACGATGCGCGAAAATCCAGTAGCGACGCACTGACGATGTGATTAGTGCCCATGCACGAATACGTGTATCCGGCGCTTAGGTAACTCAACGTGCTGAATCCGCTATAGTCATAGAAGCGCTTTAACCACCGGCTCTCTGTCTGTTGCTTCGTCACAACTCTATCCTTATTGGTCTGCGTGTTTATAGCGGACCACGTGGTCGTTGTGTTCGTCGTGTTATGCGTAGTCGTAGTGTTATGAGTGGTCGTTACGGTGGGTGTAGTCGTAGTAGTCGTTGTAATGGGTGTGGTTGTGATAGTTGGCGTAGTGGTTATAGTCGGCGTGGTGGTAGTAGTGGTGGTTATGGTGGGAGTGGGTTTGTATGGCGCGTTCATTTTTTCGATTTGCCGGATCAGGTGGCGCCCATTGACCTCACGAACCGCTACTTTTTCGTAGGTGGTCAGGTTTAAGGGTTTCGTACCGTTGCCCTTTATCGTTTTGGTCACATACACATCGTATTGCGGAATAGCCGAACCACCCGGTGTCGTAGAGCGGTATATTTGTCCATTGATGGTATATTTAATGGTCAGTTTGGCACCGTAGTTGTTATAGTATGCCCCGACAAAGATTGCATAATCCTGGATGCCGCACGTGTTATGACGGCTGTAGTCATTCAGGAGAGGTCCATAGATGTCATTGAAGACCACATTGTCCGTGAGGAACCACTGGGTGACCATTTTGAGGTCGCTTCCGGGTGTTTGCGCATACATAGCCAAGGAGCGGTAGTAATTATCCACCACATCCTTCGCTTTTGTGCCATCCAGAGCCCACATCCATGCAGGAACCATCGCCCAAAGACAAGCTATTACCAGTTTTTTATTCATTGGCTACCCGTTATACGCGTGAACCATAATATTACCACGCGCAAAATCGACCGCAAAATTACAACAAATTTTGCATATGTGCAAATTTTAGAGAATTTTTATCGTCAAATCCTTGTATATTCCAAATATTTGTTGTACCGTCGGTCCTCCCTACTTTAAAAAAAGCATGGTTCCACCGAAGGTACGGTCGCACCCTTGTGCGAATAACAATTATTTCCCGCTAAAAATATAAATAAATTTAATTTTTACCGTTAAATCCTTGTATATTCCAAATATTTGTTGTACCTTTGCACGCAAAATTGGGAGCTATGGAAAAGGAAATTTTCATATCGTATAGTCGAAAGGACTTTGACAAGGTAAAGGCGATCAAAGACGAGATTGACCGCGAGTTGGGTATTAAATGCTGGATGGATCTGGATGGTATTGAGAGCGGAGAGCAGTTCAAGAAAGTCATTATCAAGGCTATCAATGAGCACGAAACATTCCTTTTTATGCTTAGTTCCAACTCGATGGTCAGCCAGTACGCGCTCAAAGAACTCGGTTTCGCTGCCGAGAAAAGAAAACGCGTTATATTGGTATTCATTGAACCGTGTCAAATGACAGACGACTTCCTTTTTGAATATAAGGATTGCGATAATATCGACTGGAACAATGCCCTGCAGCATCATAAACTAATGACCAACTTGCGCAGGTGGTATAAAGGAACCCGAGCCAAAGAAAAGACTATTCAAGAATTAGCAGAAGAAGGAGAGCCCGAATCACAGTACAAATTAGGTAAGATGTATTATTCTGGTGAAGGTGTTCCCAAAGATTATGCGAAGGCAGTCAAATGGTACAGGAAAGCAGCAGAACAAGGGTACATGGAAGCACAATATGAGTTAGGTACATGTTATCGATTTGGCTATGGTGTACAACATGATTATTCCCAAGAAATATATTGGTATCGCAGAGCAGCAGAACAAGGACATATCCACGCACAGATTGAATTGGGGGGCGAATACGCAGTGGGAATTGGTATAAAACAGGATGACGTCCAAGCTATTTATTGGCTCACAAAAGCGGCTGAACAAGGAAGTGCTCATGCACAAGTTATTTTGGGAAATTTCTACGAAGCAGGCATTTGCGTAAAACAAGATTATACCCAAGCTGCGTATTGGTATAAAAAAGCTGCAAAACAAGGAGACGAAGAAGCCATAGAATGGTTGAAAGCGCGCAATATTGATTATTAACATGGCACGGATATTCATTTCATACAAGCGGGCGGATAAGGAGATTGTTTTTCCGCTGAAGGACAAGATAGAAGCGGCGACCGGTGAACCTTGTTGGATAGATCTGGACGGCATTGAGAGCGATGCACAGTTTGTGGAGGTGATTATGAACGCGATCGATGAAACCTCTGTCGTTCTGTTTATGTACTCCCGTCACCACTCGGAAATCAAGAATTACTCCACCGATTGGACCATCCGTGAATTGAATTATGCGCAGGACGAAGGCAAACGGATTGTATTTGTCAATATAGACGGCACTCCGTTGACCAGATGGTTCAAATTTATGTTCCCTCAGCAGCAACAAACAGACGCCACCAATCCGCAAGCGTTCGAGAGATTATTAAAGGACTTGCAGAAATGGTTGGGAACTAACGTTTCACGCTCCAAACCTCAACCGTTAACACCGCCGGAGCAGATACAGCCGCTGACACAGATACAGCCGCTACAACAGGTACAGCCGCTCGTCAAAAACAAACCTAAGTCCGTTTCACAGGTTCGTACCACGCCCGTTATAAAAGATAGTATAGAGGAGGAAAATCAGGACGAGATGCGTCTGAGGAAAGCGGAAAAAGCATTCAACGCACAACAATATCCGGTATCCGTCCCTGTCTTCAAGGAATTGGCTCAAAAAGGGAACGCACGTGCTCTGTATTGGTACGGAGTCGCTTGCGAAACCGGTCAGGGTACGAAACGGGCGATCAATGAGGCATGGAGATGTTATGCGGAGAGTGCCAGACAGGGATATATCCCGGCATTCCAGAAACTGGATCTGCCGATGGTTCTGCAATCCACCAAAAAAGAGATTCTGGGCTCCTCATTACATAATATGGAATCATTGGCCTCGATGGTTCAGAATGATACCTCCGTATCCCTTATACGCCTCCCCGAAGAGCATGATCCGGGAGCTTTCATCGGGCTCCTGAATATGAAAGTACAGAAAAATGCCACTCCGCGCGAGGTAGAAGGCGTATGGCATTTTACGCTCAAAGCGGATATCAGTATGTATGGTTACAAAGGGCGGGACATCGGCGTGCTGTACTACCTCTATCCTGCCGATGCAGACCCGGCGGAAATAGCGAAAATAGTGTCCAAGAACCCTACCACCAGAAAGACGAAAAACATGGCAGGGTATTGGAAGATGACCGTTCCGTATCATAGCACCCAGTGGATTGGTCTTCCTGTCCGTATCACGGAATCCTATTTCCCTCCTTTTGAAAGAGATCAAAAACGGAAATACTGCCTGCATGTGGCGGTATGGGATATGCAAACGAACAAGCATATTGCCGAAAAGAGATGCACTTTTACACTCCAATACACCAAGACTCTCTTTGGACGGGAAACATTTGTTTTGAATACATAACCCCACAAAAATTTGTGTAACTTCGGACGCCGCCTGCTACGCATTCCCCCGAATTTACGTTCGCACGTTTGTGCAAATAGACATGGCTTTCCCGCTAAAAATCCAAATAAAATTGTTTTTTATCGTAAAATCCTTGTCTATTTCAAATTTTTGTAGTAATTTTGCAGCCGAAATTGAAATTTGCCATGCGCTTGAAACAATTACTCTTACTTCTACTCTCCGTTATCAGTGGACACGTATATGCCCAGTGGTCGGATGATATGTACCCGCGCTATTCGTATGACGATTATACGGATTATGCCGCTTTTAATCAGTCGATATCCGCTACCGGATATGATGCTCATTTGTTGGAAGCCGCTATCTTTTATGAAACGAACCGTCAACGGGTGAAGCACGGTTTGTCCCAGCTGCAGTTTGACCATAACCTGCGTGTGTGCGCCCATAATCACTCGGTTGATATGGTACAACAGGATTTCTTCTCCCATACAAGTCCTGTTGCCGGGAAGGAACGCATGAAAAATCGTCTGGCGCAAGTGGGATATACGAATTGCGCCAGTGCGGAGAATATCGCTTATGGTCCCATCCAGTCTACCTACGCGGAAACAGCACAATATCTGTTAAAGATATGGATGAATTCGTCCGGTCATCGCGAGAATATCCTGGACTATTATACTCATCTGGGTTGCGGCGCGGCGTTCTACAAAGAAGATTCATTCATATACGTGAAAGCCACCCAGAATTTCGTTAAGAAATAAGTTCGCGTGTCTCCGTGTCTCATCGTTTCTCCTTCATATTAGTTCTGTCGCTCCTGCTCGTAACCGCTCCGTTACGGGCGCAGATTGATGATATGGATACCGATCTTTGGACGAACACGGAATACAATACGACGGAAGGTAAGGAGTTTTGGGTGACCTATAAGCGTAACAGCGGATCGAGTGGTCAGGATAACAAAGATATGTTCCTGTATATCTATGCCACCTCCAGGGAAAATGCACGTGTCACCGTTAAGAATCCGAATAACACCGAGAGCGCTATCACGTTCAATGTGCGGGCAGGGAAACAAGATTCGTGCCTGATTCCGAACAACTGGGCGTATATCGAAGATGATAAGACGATAAGTAACTTCGGTGTGAAAGTGACCTCCGATAAGCCGATAGCTCTTTATGCTACCAATCAGCATAGTTCGGGTAAATATGATGCTACGAACATTCTTCCTACCACCGCCTTGATGGGTGAGTACGTCATCCAGACCTACCGGATAGACCAATACTCGACAGAGTTTGCGTTGATAGCCACACAGAATCAGAGTGTTACCATCAAGCTAAGGAAGACGACCATTGATATCCCTGAATATGAGACAAACGGCAGGGTTGTTGTCACCTCTACCCAGACGGAGACGATTACGCTTAATATGCGTGCCGGTCAGACGTATCTGTACCGCTCCGCCTCGGATGACGGAGGAAACAGTGCCAACCGTGCTACCTCTCTTTCCGGTACCACGATATGCTCCGATTACCCGTTAGCGGTGTTTATTGGCGGTCAAAGTGCCAAGATTCCCTCCGATCCGGAGAACCACATTTTTTCGCAAGCTTATCCGACAGATAAATGGGGTAAGACGTTTTATGTTACTCCGACGTACGGAATGGTGTATGATTATATACAGTTTACGGCATGCAAAAATAGTACGCAGATTTTCAAGAATGGAACACACATCGCTACAATCAATGCCCGGGAGAGTTATATTGATACATTGAAGTCTGTGTTGAATTACGCAAGTGCTGCTGATTTCATCAATCTGAATGTCTCCTACACACCGAATGTGGCACGATATACTACCAGTGAGGTGGCGGAGTGCTTTCTATATGGGACATCGAATACAGCCAACCATCCTTCTCTTGAAGGATCGGAACTAACCACCACCAATACCAACTACGGTGCACCGGTCCTTACTCCGATCATCCCGCAGGAATTGGCTATGCAAAGTACGATGTTTGCCACCTTTACCAAGACGAATACCGAACTGAAACACTATGTAAACATCGTGACTCTTACAGCAGAGAAAAACGGCATGCGTTTGGACGGTGCCAATATATCCGGTGATTTTCAACCGATTCCCAATACGACATACTCGTATGCCATTAAAGAAGTCAGTCGTGGAGCACATAAACTGGAGAACGTGGGAGGAAAAGTGACAAGTACCTTTACCGCACGTGTCTACGGTATGGGTTCGAGTTCGTCTTCCAAAGAATCCTACGCTTATGCAGTCGGTAGTCGTGTGAGCAGAAAAACGGATATGTTGGTGAACAATCAGTATATCAAAGAAAAAACCATCTGTGTCACGCAGAGTCTGGATTTTACCGGTCTTATAGAAGGAGAATATACCTCCTACAATTGGAATTTCCATGATTATGGAGGAACTACCACAGGAACGGGTTTGAATAAGACGCACCGGTTCAGTAGCGCAGGGGACTACGGAGTGGAGCTGATAGTAAACCGTCCTTATCCCTATCTGTGTTCCGGCGAAACGGGTATTTATACGGACTCTGTAGAAGACCGCGTTTCTGTGACCATTCACGTCAAAGACCGCTACAACGCCAACTTTCACAAAAAGATCTGTAACGGGGAGACCGTAACACTGCAGGGACGCGACGAGAATGGAGCCATTCAAGAATATACGTATAACTCAAACTATACCGGACAAAAGAAATTCTATACTGTTGACGGGTGCGACAGTATCGTGGATATCAAAATCGAAGTGGGATATCCCGAGTCGGAAACGTATACCCAAACAGCATGTAACAGTTATACATGGCACGGGCAGACTTATACGGAATCCGGCACATATACTTGGAACACCAAGACCGAATATAACTGTGACCGTACGGAGACATTGAAACTAACGATACTCAAACCGGTTCCGGGTCCGATTACAGATCTTACCATCTGTGCTAACAGCACTTATCCCTGGAATGGGCAAAATATTACAAAAGCCGGTACATATACAGCCACCCTTAAAGCAGCGAACGGATGTGACAGTATCGCTACGTTGCGGGTAAAGGTGGAAAATGAATATCTCAAGGAAGAGACGGTCAAACGTTGTTATGGAGAAAGTTATACATGGCGCGGAAAAACACTGACAATTGCCAATACCTATACCGAACACTCTCCTTCTCCCAATGGATGTGACAGTACGTTTATTCTCCATTTGATATTCTATCCCGATTATAGCAATATCCGGAAAACAGCAGAGACGTGTGGAAACAAACCATACATCTTCGGCAACGAGTCACTCACCAAAAGCGGCACGTACACCAAGACCTTCACTTCCGTGGGAGGTTGTGACAGTACGGTAACGCTGACTCTGACGGTATGGCCGTTGGAGTACGACACTATCCGCGAGAATATATGTGCCGGAGAGCGATACCTGTTTGGCGGGAAACAACTGACCACGCCCGGTGAATATAAAACGACAGAAACAAATACACATGGTTGTACCAAAACGACCGTATTGTATTTGACGGTCAACCCGCATACCACCAAATATGACACGATACGGATATGTGAACAAGCGTTGCCGTTTACCTATGCCGGCAAATATGTTGCGACCAAAGCAGGAGATTATTCGCAGAAGTTAGACTTTAAGAACCAATACGGCTGTGACTCTATATACAAATTGCACCTTATTGTTGACAAGACCATCGTTACACCAATTACTATTAGCCGTTGTGACTACGAAGGACCTTACAACCATCCGGACAACCGGGCGACAAAACTACAGAACCTGACCGCGACCGGAACCTATCGCGATACCCTGACGGCTGTCAATGGGTGTGACAGTATATTGGTACTGCGTTTGACGGTAGGGCAAAGAACCTATTCGCAACTGGCTGTCACCGAGTGCGACAACAACCTTCCGTGGCAGGACAAAAACAAGCCGGCACTCTTTTTATACAGAGACAGCACGTATAATGACACCATTCTGAACAAACAAGGATGCGATTCCGTCGTCACGGTGACTTTCAAGGTGAATAAGACCTACAACGTGACGGTCGATACTACGATTTGTGAGTCTGAAATCCCGTATAATCATCCTGACAAGCGTTTTACAACATTCAGAAACCTCCGCTCTTCCCAAACGCTCACTCAAACCGTTTCAAGCATACAAGGTTGTGACAGTACGGTGACATTACGGCTTACCGTCCTTCCTACCACCTATAACCACCAATATGTGCGTCTATGCGAAGAAGCGCTTCCTTATACCTACGGCGATCATGGGAAACAGGCAAGGACTGACGGCGAATACCGGGACACGCTCAACACCAAGAACCACTATGGATGTGACAGCATATTGGTGTTGCACTTCACGGTACTCAAGACGATCATCGACAGGCAACAGGTAGTGCGGTGCGATAACGAAGTGCCTTACAACCATCCGGACACCCGGGCTGCAAAACTGCAGAACCTGACCACCACCGGTACCTACCGCGATACCCTGACGGCGGTCAATGGGTGCGACAGTATTATTGAGTTGAAGTTACAGGTGTGGAAGACGTTCGAGAACGATGAGCGACAGGCTATATGCGACTATGAGACGTTCAATTTCCACGGACATGTGTTCAAGAACATGACCGCACAGACAGACCCGTATCGTTTCGATACGATCTTGCCGACCGTCCACGGTTGCGATTCCTTGGTACATTTGTATCTGACCGTTTATCCCTCCTATAAGATTCCGACGGATAGTAAAACAATATGCCAGGATAAAGAACATCCGAATTGGGAATGGCGCGATGACGATGGTACGCTACATGGAATCGTTTCGATAGCGGAACCTCGGGAATTATTCCTGGCTGATACGATGAAGACCATTCACGGTTGTGACAGTATCTTCGGTATTCAACTGCGTATCATTCCCTCTTACCGGTTCGATTCGCTTTATACCCTTTGCCAGAATGAACGCATTTCGTGGCAGGGAAAATCCTATTGCGGAGACAAGGCGTCTTCGCAAGCGGGAGATCGTGTACTGACTCCCGGGCTATACCGTGATACGGTCAAACGACAAACGGCAGAAGGATGTGACAGTATTTTCTATCTCCAACTGCGCGTGGATCCGACATACGATACGAACGTCAATATGATCGTGTGCGATAACCAGGACGAGCATGGTTTTAGTCTGCATGACACCCGCGGAACGGTCATTCAGGATGAACTGCCGTTTGCCCCTTCGCCCTCAGTGGAAGGAGTAACCAAACCGACGCAGTTTATCGATCGGGATTATATGCTGAAAACCATTCATGGCTGTGACTCAGCGGTGCATCTGCACTTGACCGTTTATCCGACGTACGAGTTTGTCACGCAAGCGAAAATATGTGGCACGGAGGATTATTTGTGGCGGGGTAAGATGTACTATGAAACCGGCACCTATTACGATACGTTGCCGACTATGAACGGCTGTGACTCCGTATATGTGCTGGAGTTGTACAAAAAGCCTATGTTGCTGATTCCGATGTTTGACACGATATGTGATAATGAAACCTACCAGCATGTGGATACCCTGTGGTACACCAACGGATCCCATACGCTCGTTGAGACCATGGTGTGGACTCCGGGGATGCCGATTCCGCAGACTTATTCGGATGTGACGTTCCGTAGCCGCGAAGACGGCTGTGACAGCGTGGTCTATCGCTATTGGCTGCACATTAAACAGACCTATACTTTTGCATATACCGCTGCAATATGTTCCAATGAGTCATACACAACAAAGGAGCACGTGTTTACCGGTTATGAGTTTGAAGTGGAACCTGGGGATCCGCTTCAACCCTATGATACCGTTTTCTATGACCGATATACTGCCGTCAACGGCTGTGACTCCGTCTATGAACTGAATGCAACAATCTACCCCGCCTACCGGCATCGCGATACGATAACCATTTGCGATGACGGGGAAGCAACATGGCGTGATAAGACTTACCAAGGCAGCATGTACGGCAACACTTTGGGAGACGGCTATCCTGCAGGGGAGCACGTGCTGTATGATTCGCTCAAAACCGCAATACATAACTGTGACTCGATCTATGAGCTGCACCTCATGGTGATGCCGACCTATCTGATAGAAGAGAACATCGCCAAATGTGCGGACGAGGACATGACGTGGCACGGCATAAACATGGATCATCTGGAGGTGGGTTCGCATTTCTTCACGGATAGTCTGACTACCGTGACCTATGGTTGTGACTCGGTGTATCACCTCTATCTGACGGTCAACGATACGACCCGTGAAATACGGCATGACACGATCTGCTATCCCGAGACCTACGATTTCCACGGCAAACCGCTGACCGAAGCCGGGTATTACTACGACACCACCCTCAATGAATGGAACTGTCATCATTTTACACATCTCTATCTCGAAGTCATCGAGCCGACAGTGCCGACAGCATGGGCGGATTCGATCTGCGCGGACGACGATGCGTACGACCTTTTCTATACCTATACCGGCGAATATGATCCTATCGCCTATTCGGTGAAATATGACGAAGAAGGACATCGTAACGGCTTTGAAGATATCATCAACCAGCCTATCACAAGTCCGGATGAGTTGTCTTGGCTGCGCATACCGATGCCCAATGTCAAGGACGACCGGACCAGGTATCCCAAACCCAATTACTATAATATCAAGCTGGTACTTGATAATGGTATTTGCACGAATCCCGATTTGTGCAGTACCGATACCTCTATCGTTCTCAGTTATCCTTCGTGGATCACGCAGCAACGCTTCGGGGATGTCATAGCGCTATATAACGACAAGTACAACGGTGGTTACCATTGGTGGGCTTATCAGTGGTATCATGGCGATGAACTGCTGGTTGGCGAGACCCATGAGTATCTCTATGTGCCGACAGGTCTGGTCGTAGGAGACGAGTACCACGTCCGGCTCACGCGTGTCGGAGAGTCCGTCAGTTTCCAGACCTGCCCGATCACCATTGTCGCCGATCCGGTTAATAACGATTTTGCGCCGAACATGGGATACCTGGCTGCTACACCGACATGCGTCTGTCGTTGTCATCCTTTCATCAATATCCTCTCCCGTCGTGACGGCTATTATCGGATCTCGTATAATGGCGTACCTGTCAAAGAAGGCGTCTTCCGGGCGGATGTGACCGAAGTGGAGCTACCGATTCACGTGGACGGCATGTATAACATCCAGCTATGGTCACCCGATACGCCTGAAGAACCCTATCGGTCTATTAAATTTTTAGTTTTACCGCAATGTCCCAATTACGAAAGTATACCATTCTGATTTTCTGTCTTTTGTCCTTGCAGACAGCGTGGGCACAGCTAAGATATAAAGTCGCCGAGAGGGACGAATACGCCCTCGATGACCTCTATGGCTTGACCTTCAAAGACAAGAATAAAAAGATCGATGCCTTCTGGGGATTGCATGCTTCCCAGTATGCCGGTGAGCATCATCTTTTTGGATTCTCCGCCGAAGGAGCATGGAGCACTTTCTTCTCCAATTGGAATGCGTCGCTCATACTACCCGGAGGAGGGGCTCTCGGAGCGCATTTCCTGTATGAGTTTCAGTATAGCGGACTACTCGTGCAAACCGGAATAGGCGTTAACGTCCAGCAGGTGTACACCAATGTATGGGATTCCTGTATCTATCATTATGGAATGCATGACAAATGGGAGGGAGTGGAAAGTGCCGAGTTTACGCTCAAGCATGAGTTCACGAACCGGCAGGATCTGTCACGGAATATCTATATGCAGGTTCCGCTGTATGTGGGGCAGTACCTTTTCAGCTCTGCCGGAGTATGGTATTATCTTGCCGGCTTCCATTTCAGTTATACCCATTGGGGGGATACCAGGCAGAGAGCGATAGGAACGACCATGGCGCGGTACGAACCCTTCCTGGGCGTTTGGCATGAGATGGATAACCACGGCTACCGGAAGGACGTGCCTATCGAACGGAAGGGGGACAGGTTAAAACTCAAATTTGATGTCTTGGCGCATGTGGAATTCGGGTATGAATATACCACGTTTAATACCGGTCGCGTGTATTATTCCCGACCCGGAGACCGTATCGATTGCCGATTGCGTTTTGCTACGTTCTGCGAGCTCAGTATGCCGAATATATGCCCGAAAACGGATAATGTCATCTATGGTCTGCCGGAAGAGTCCATCTATGATTTTCCGACCTATCGGATGGATCATATCTTCTCTTCCCGGGACGCCAAGACCTATGAGGTGCGGAACCTTTATGTCGGTATCCGTCTCACGGTCTTGTTCGGCTTGCCGTGGAAAGAGAAGTGTATTCTCTGCGATCCCGGTAAACATTGATAAAAATAGAACATTTCTCGTACACGAGAGCATGTCGAGATCAAGTCGAGAGCAAACCGAGATCATCTCGAGGGCAATTCCACGGACAAATAAAACATTCCTGCAAATCTTCTCCCTTACTCGACGGTAACGGATTTGGCAAGGTTGCGCGGCTGATCCACATCGCAGCCTTTGACAACCGCAATATGGTAGGCGAGCAGCTGGAGCGGGATGACGGTCAGAAGCGGCGTAAGGCACTCCTCCGTCTCCGGCACTTCGATGATATAATCGGCTATCTTGCTGACGATGGTATCGCCTTCGGTGACAACGGCGATGACACGCCCTTTGCGCGCTTTGATTTCCTGAATATTGCTGACCACTTTCTCGTACGTGCCGCAATGCGGTGCAACCACAACAACCGGCATCTCCTGCGAGATGAGGGCGATCGGTCCGTGTTTCATCTCCGCGGCGGGATAGCCTTCTGCATGGATATACGAGATCTCTTTGAGTTTGAGGGCGCCTTCCATCGCAACAGGGAAATTGTATCCGCGGCCGAGGTAGATGAAGTTCTGCGCATAGGTAAACGTCTTGGCAAAATCCGCAATGCGCTTGTTCTGACCTAATACGCGCTCTATCTTGTCGGGTATCTGTCCGAGTTCGCGCACAATCCGCAGGTACTGCTCCTTGCTCATGGTTCCTTTTTCCAGACCGATACACAGCGCTAACATGGTCATCGCCACCACTTGGGCGGTGAACGCTTTGGTGGAAGCGACACCTATCTCCGGTCCGACATGGGTGTAACAACCGCTGTCGCTCACGCGCGGGATAGATGCACCGACCACGTTGCAGACAGAGAAGATGAACGCACCTTTCTCTTTCGCCAGCTGGATAGCCGCCAGCGTGTCCGCCGTCTCGCCGGATTGCGAAATGGCAATGACCACATCGTCCTTGTTGATCACCGGCTTGCGGTAACGGAACTCCGACGAGTATTCCACCTCGACGGGGATCTGGGCGAACTCCTCGATGGCATACATCGCGATGAGACCTGCGTGCCAGCTGGTTCCGCAAGCGGTGATAATGATACGTTTGGCGTTGAGGAAACGCTCTTTATTGTCGATGAAACCGGACAAAGCGATATTGTCCTGACGTACGTTCACTCGTCCGCGCATGGAGTCTGTCAATGTGCGTGGCTGCTCATAAATCTCCTTGAGCATGAAATGCGGGTAACCGCCTTTCTCCAACTGGCTGAGCGACAGCTCGAGACGCTTGATCTCAGGCGTCTTGGTCACGTTGTTGATAGTGGTAATTTGAACTCCTTTATCCTTTGTACCTTGTCCCTTTGTACTTAACACCACTACTTCCTCATCTTCCACGTAGATGACTTGGTCAGTATATTCGACGATCGGCGTGGCGTCGGATGCCAGGAAATACTCGTCTTCGCCGATACCCACCACCAGCGGTGAACCTTTGCGGGCGGCAATGAGCGTCTCGGGATGCTCTTTGTCCAGAATAGCGATCGCATATGCGCCGATGACCTGCTGGAGTGCCAGTTGAACTGCCGTCTTCAGGTCCGCATGCTTGTTCACCTGGGTGTATTCAATGAGTTGTACCAGCACCTCGGTGTCGGTGTCGGACTTGAACGTGTAGCCCTCTTTCATCAAGCCGGCTTTGAGCACGGCGTAGTTCTCGATGATTCCGTTGTGAATAATCGCCAGCCGCTCGCTCTCCGAGTAATGGGGATGCGCATTGACCGTATTGGGTTCGCCGTGCGTCGCCCAGCGCGTGTGCGCAATACCTATACATCCCGTCGTGTCCTTGTCCGCCGCGAAGGCCTCCAGCTCCCCTACCTTGCCCTTGGCTTTGTATATATTGAGCTGTCCCTGCTCGTTAATGAGCGCTACGCCCGCACTGTCGTACCCGCGGTACTCAAGGCGGTGAAGCCCCTTGATCAAAATCGGATACGCATTGCGCTTGCCGATATATCCTACGATTCCACACATAATATAATGTACAATTTACTCGTTGACGATTTGTTATTTGACATGTTGCATTCTCAGCAGCGCCTCTTCGCAATCCTCCCGTTTGGAGAACGCGGAGAAACGCACGTATCCCTCTCCGGAGGCTCCGAAGCCGGCGCCCGGTGTACACACCACCTGGCATTCGTTCAGCAGGTGGTCGAAGAACGACCAGGACGTGTACCCTTGCGGTACACGACACCATATATACGGGGCATTCACGCCGCCGAATACATCGTAACCCATACTCCTCAGACCGTCTGACAATACCTGCGCCGTTTGCTTGTACGCTGCTAAATTGTCAAGGATCCCTCGTCTGCCTTCGGGGGTATAACACGCTAACGCGCCTTTTTGCGATATATACGACGCGCCGTTGAATTTCGTGCATTGACGGCGGAGCCACATGCCTTGCAATCCCGTTTGTCTGGGCACGACCGTGTAGCCGCAACGCACTGCCGTGAATCCGGCCGACTTGCTGAAACTCCGCACTTCTATAGCAACCTCTTTCGCTCCCTCCGTCTCGTAGATGGAGTGGGGGATGCCGGGCTCTTCGATAAACGCTTCGTAGGCGGAGTCGAAGATGATAATACTCTTGTTCTCACGGGCATAATCGACCCATTGCTGTAACTGCTCGCGTGTCAGTACTGTCCCCGTCGGGTTGTTCGGGAAACACAGATAGATGATATCCGCTTTCTGTGCCGGCAATGCCGGAACGAAGGCGTTCTCTGCGTGGCTGGGCAGGAAAATGATCTCCCGTCCCGCCATCCTGCTGGTGTCCACATATGCCGGATAGGACGGATCTAAAATCGCCACGCTGTTGTCCGGTGCGAACAACTCGCTCAGGTTGCCCAGGTCGCTTCCCGCACCGTCGCTGATGAACACCTCGTCCGCTTCCAGATCAATGCCTCGCGGGCGGTAGTCATGCTCTATTATCGCCTGGCGGAGCCATTCGTAGCCCTCTTCCGGTCCGTAGCCGCGGAACGTACCGCCATGCGCCAGCTCTTCGACCGCTTCATGCATCGCCCGGATGAGAGGCTCGGGAATAGGACGGGTGATGTCTCCGACACCCAGACGTAACACGCGGGCGTCCGGATGAGACGCTGTATAAGCTTTGGTTCGGTTAACTATCTCCGTAAACAGATAGCTGCCTTTCATCTGTTGCAGATACGGGTTGCTGTTCATCGTTCATCCTCCCATTTGTATTCGCCGCGGAAGATCTCCGTTGCCGGGCCCGTCATGAAGACCGGCTCATGCTCCGTTTCCCATTGGATGGAGAGGTCTCCTCCCGGCAGGTGTACGGTGATATTGCGCTTCGTCCAGCCGTGCCGCATAGCTGCAACCGCAGCTGCACAAGCGCCGGTACCGCATGCCAGAGTGACACCCGAGCCGCGTTCCCACACGCGCACGTCGATCTCCTGGTCATTGCGTACGCATGCGAACTCCACATTCGTCCCTTCCGGGAAATGCGGGTGTGTACCGATACGTTTCCCGAAATCAGCTACCTGCTCGTCTGTGAAAACCGTCTCGCGGAAGAAGACCGCATGCGGGTTACCGACATTCACGGAAGTGAAACCGATAGGATCGGATCCTCTCATCAGCACATCCGGCTGAACCATCGGTACGCCCATGTTCACCGTGACGGAGCGGACCACATTGCTTTGGATATCCAGACTCAGCGTCCGGAGTCCTGCCAGCGTCTCTACGAACAAACGGGGTCGTTGGCACAATCCGCTCTCGTACAGGTACTTGCCTACGCACCGGATCGCATTGCCGCACATCTGCGCTTCGCTCCCATCCGCATTGAAAATACGCATTTTAGCGTCGCCTTCCTTGGAGGGCATGATCAGCACTAACCCGTCCGATCCGATACCGAAATGACGATCCGACACGCGGCGTGCCAACTCGGGCAGGTCGGTCTTGGCGATGAGCTGCGCCGTGGGCTTCGGGAAACAGTCAATAAAGACGTAGTCGTTTCCGAGCCCCTGCATCTTAATGAACGAAAAGTAACTCACGGTATTTGGGTAATGTCCACATTTCATCATCAACAATCAGTTCCAGCGCATCGGCATGCTCGCGTATCTCTGCCATGAGCGGGAGCACATGGTCGTGGTACGCTATGGCTTTGCTGCGCTCGTCGGGCTGGCGGTTTGCTTTATGACGAGCCTCGGTCATCCGTTCGACACCTTCCAGGATAGCACCCGAGTGGTGTTCTATCTGGCGGATGATACTGTAGTCCATCTCGTTGAGGCTTGCCGTCTCGTCTGCGGAGAAGACCTGCTTGACCGCCAGCACGTTTTGTAGCAGCATGGTCTGGTAACGTTTGGCGGCGGGTAGCACGTGGTTAACCACCAGATCACCCATGACGCGGCTCTCGATCTGCAGTTTCTTGACGTACGTCTCCCATTTCACCTCGCTCCGGCTGTGCAGTTCCGCCTCGCTGAGTACACCCGTATAGGCGAACATCCTGACAGAGTCGGGAGTCAGGTAGCGGTCAATGACCAGCGGAACGGAGGTCTCGCAATCCAGACCCCGTTTGGCGGCTTCCTCTTTCCATTCCTCGCTGTACCCGTTGCCGTCAAAGCGGATGGCTTTGCAGGCAACGATATATTTCTTGATGATATCGAACAGGACGCGCTCTTTGGCTTCCCCTTTCTCGATACGCGCATCCACTTCCTCTTTGAACAGCATGAGCTGCTCGGCGACCGCGGCATTGAGGGCTAACATCGCCGCTCCGCAGTTGGCACTCGAACCCACGGCGCGGAACTCAAAACGGTTGCCCGTGAACGCGAACGGAGAGGTGCGGTTGCGGTCCGTGTTATCCAGAAGGATCTCCGGGATATTGGCGACACCGAGTTTCATCTCTTTCTTGGCGTTGATGATGATTGCCTCTTCGGCGCTGGCGTGCTCTAACTTGTCAAGGACGGCTGTGATCTGCTTGCCGAGGAAGACGGAGATGATAGCGGGCGGTGCTTCGTTGGCGCCCAGACGGTGCTCGTTCGTCGCACTCACGATGGATGCTTTGAGCAAGCCGTTATGGCGCTGTACCGCCATGAGCACGTTCACCAGGAACGTAATGAACTGCAGGTTCTGATACGGGTTCTTGCCCGGTGCCAGCAGGTTGATGCCCGTGTTGGTCTGGAGCGACCAGTTGCAGTGCTTGCCGCTACCGTTCACCCCTGCGTAAGGCTTCTCGTGCAGCAGTACACGGAAATGGTGTTTCTCCGCCACACGCTCCATGATCGACATGACGAGCAGGTTATGGTCGTTGGCAAGGTTCACATCCTCGAAGATAGGTGCCATCTCAAACTGGTTCGGTGCCACCTCGTTATGGCGTGTACGTACGGGGATACCAGCCTTCAACGCCTCGTACTCCAACTCGCGCATGAACGCCAACACACGTGCCGGGATAGCGCCGAAATAGTGGTCCTCCAGTTGCTGGCTCTTGGCACTGTTGTGTCCCATGAGGGTACGACCCGTCAGTTTGAGATCCGGGCGCGCGTTGTACAACGCTTCATCGACCAGGAAATACTCCTGCTCCCAGCCTAAGTTGGCATGCACGTGCTTCACCTGTTTGTCAAAGTACGCGCACACCTCGCGTGCCGCGTGGCAGAGCGATGCCGTCGAGCGGATAAGCGGCGTTTTGTAGTCCAGCGCCTCGCCCGTATATGCCACAAAAACCGTCGGGATACAGAGCGTGTCGCCGATCAGGAATACGGGGCTCGAAGGGTCCCATGCCGAATAACCGCGTGCTTCGAACGTGTTGCGGATACCGCCGCTCGGGAAGGACGAAGCGTCCGGCTCTTGCTGGTAGAGGCTGTCCCCGCTGAACTCCTCCAGTAACGCACCGCTCTTGTCGAGCGTAAAGAACGCATCGTGCTTCTCTGCCGTACCGCCTGTCAGTGGCTGAAACCAGTGGGTGAAATGGGTGGCACCGCGGTCCATCGCCCATTTGCGCATGCCGATGGCTACGCTGCCCGCGATGTCGCGGTGAATAGTGCGACCGTTATCCACATCGTCAAAGAGCTGGTCCAGTACCTCCTGCGCAATGTATTCTTTCATCCGCTCGCGCGTGAACACGTCTTGCGCGAAGTAGTCCTTCACTTTGCCTTCCGGCACTTTCACTTCCGCAGCTGTATGCGAAAAAGCCATTTTTAACGCTTCAAAACGAATATTGCTCATACTTTTGATGTGATTTTTCGTTTTTAATCCGATTGAATTTTAAAATCGGCAGCAAAAGTACTGCTTTTTTTTGAATTATGCAAATAAAAATGAACTTTTTGCGTATTTTGTCGCTTTTTCTGGAAATTAATCGAGTTTTTCCAGTTTGGCGTGGGTGAGAAGAAGGGTCTTGACGCCTACCGTATCAAACCGTATCTCTATCTTGTCATTTTCCGTCACCTCGTCGCGATAGACCCGCACTACCGTTCCCTGCCCGAACACGCGGTGCGCCACGCGGCTACCCTCCGCATATTCGGACGGAATGGGTGTGTGTGCATTGGTGATGGGTGATGGGTTATTGGTAATTGGTGAGTGCTGATTGTTGATTGCTGACGGGATACGGGGAATGGCTATAGGCGCAGGTGTTGGCTTTGGGGTAGTCGAAGAGGATTGTTGAAAATACTGCCGGTCAATGTCGGAGAGGAAACGGCTGGGCGAGTTGAACGCCATCTGTCCGTTGCGGAAACGCTGGCGGGCGAAAGAGAGGGTACACTGCTCCATGGCACGGGTGATTGCGACATAGAGCAAGCGGCGTTCTTCTTCTATCTCATGCATTTGTGTGCAGAACTGCGAGGGGAAGAGGTTCTCCTCCATGCCCACGATGAAGACCACCTTGAACTCCAGCCCTTTGGCGGCATGAACGGTCATGAGGGTCACGCGTTCCTGTGTGTCGTCAAGGTGCTCGTCCTGGTCGGTTTGCAGACTCACCTCGCTCAGGAAATCCGTGATGGGAGTAAAGTCGATGCCTTCCTCCTGCCGCATGGCGACGAACTCGCGTATGGCGTTGAGCAGCTCCTCTACGTTCTGCGCGCGGTCGATACCGTCCGACGTGGTGTCGAGCGTAAGGGTGGTCAGGATACCGGTAGTCTTGAGCACGTGGTCGGCGAACGCATAGGCGTCCGTTTGTTCGCTCAGTGCGCCCAGGTCATCTAACTGTTGGGCGAACGCACGCAGTTTCTTGGCGATGGCAGCCCCTACCGGCAATGCGTACTGCTCGGGGCTGCGCATGACTTCCAGATAAGCGCAGTGATGCTCGATACCGCACGCGGACACTTTTTTCATCGTCGTCTCGCCGATACCCCGTCCGGGGAAGGCGACGGCGCGGAGCAGCGCTTCGTTGTCCAGCGGATTGACCGCAATACGGAAATAGCTCAGCGTGTCTTTGATCTCCTTGCGCTGGTAGAACGACGTACCGCCGTAGATACGGTAGGGGATATTGCGTTTGCGAAGTTCGTTCTCGAATGCACGCGATTGTGTATTCGTGCGGTACAGCACGGCGACATCGTCGTAGCCGCAACGGCAGTTGGCTATCTGGCTTGCAACGCCGTCTGCTTCGGAGCGGTCGTCCATATAGGCGCACAGACGGATAGGCGCACCTTGCTCGTTCTCCGAATAAACCGTCTTCTCTATCTGGTGGATATTTTTGTGAATGAGCGAGTTGGCGGCATTGACGATAGTTTGGGTGGAGCGGTAGTTGCGTTCCAGCTTGTACACCCGTGCCTCCGGGTACTGCTGCTTGAAATTGAGTATGTTGCGTATATCCGCTCCGCGGAAGGAATAGATAGATTGTGCATCGTCGCCCACAACGCATATGTTCCGTTGCGGTTCGGCAAGCCGGCTGACAAGCAGGTACTGGACATAGTTGGTGTCCTGGTACTCATCCACGAGGATGTACCGGAACATCTGTTGCAGTTGTCCGCACACGTCTTTATGCTGGTCTATCAGACGAAGCATGTTCACTAACAGGTCGTCAAAATCCATTGCATTGGCGGCTTTGAGACGCAACTGGTATTGGGCGTAGATGGTCGCTATGTCGTACATGCGTGCCTCGCGATCCTGCTGCAACAATTGCCGGTTCATGCCGTACTCTTCGGGCGTGATGAGGTTGTTCTTCGCCATGGAGATACGTGCCAGAACCGCTTGCGGTTTGTATATCTTCTCATCCGCGCCGCGTTCCTTGCAGATGGCTTTGATGACGGATTTGCTGTCAGAGGTGTCATAGATGGTGAAGTCGCGGGTGTAGCCCAGACGCTCCGCATCGCGGCGCAGCAGTTTGGTACAGACAGAGTGGAACGTACCCATCCATAAATAGCGGAAACTGCCGTTCGCGATCGAGTCCTGCTCTGCCAGCAAGGTGCGGATACGGTCTTTCATCTCGCGGGCGGCTTTGTTGGTGAACGTGAGGGCGAGGATGTTGCCTGCCGGAACACCTTGCTGCAACAGGTAGGCAATGCGGTAAGTGAGCACACGGGTCTTGCCCGAACCGGCTCCTGCCACAATGAGCGACGGACCTTCCGTCGCGCACACCGCCGCACGCTGTACTTCGTTTAAACTATCTAAAAACATAATAAATATCAATCTCCAATCGCTACTCTTTCTCCTCCCTTGAGGGGAGGTCGGGAGGGGTTCTTTCAATTCTCAATCAAAATAAATCCGGTCTGTCGGTAATGATGCCGTCCGGTTGAATGGAGGCGCTCACCTGATCGGGACGTTTGATGGTCCATATCTTGACCTCTTTGCCGTGCGCGTGCATCTTGTCAATGAACCGGCGCGTACCGAACGCGCGATGGATATTGAACGAAGCCACATAGGCGTACTTGTCCCATGAGAACCAACTGAAACCGTTGTCGATGATCAGGTTTCCTATCTTGGCGATCAGCAGTTTCTCCAGTCTCAGCGACGGGTCGATAGCGTGCAGGTTCTCCAACACGCGGTCGTTGAACGACTGGAAGACCACTTCGTGCTGCATGCCGTACGCTTTGACGATGCTGTCAGCGATCGCTTCGATACCTTCGTATTGGTCCTCCCGCCATTTCTTTATTTCGAGCAACAAGGCGCATCGTCCCTTGCAGAGTTCCAACACCTGTTCGAGGGTCGGAATGGATTCGTCGGATACCGAACCGTCCGGACGAAGCAACCGCAGCGCCTGAACCTGTTCGAGCGTCATCTGTTCGATCTTGCCTTTTCCGTCGGTGGTACGGTTCACGCGCTGGTCGTGGCAGACGACCACATGTCTGTCCGCCGTCAAATGCAGGTCCACTTCAACCATCTGCGCACCCGTCGCAATACCTTTATCGATACACGAAAGACTGTTTTCTGTGCCCAACAACGCACCGCCACGGTGGGCTATAATCAATGTTGCCATAAGGATGGAAAGAATTTTCATTTCAAATACCAATTACCAATAACCAATTACCAATTACCAATCCTTCTCCTCCCTTGAGGGGAGGTCGGGAGGGGTTTTCAATTACAATTTCAGTCCGAACATGCTGTTGAATACGATTTTCACCACTTGCTCGAACCACTGGTAGCTGCCGGACGCTTTTGCGGTCGCCTGGAGCGACTGAACAACCACGTCGTCTATCACCTGTTCGTGGATGAGGGTGTAGATAAGGGCGTTGCCGAACTTATGGGTCAGCAGGTCCGACAGGCGTTCACCGCCCGGGTTATAGCCTAAAATATCATCCTTGTAACCGCTGATACCCGGGAAGGTCAGATGGAGGATATCCTTGGTGAGGAACGCATTGACCTGCTGCGGGAAATAGTTCTTGGTCGTGCCGAGAATCTTGCCGATGAGGGTAATGACGGATTCGCCCGTCTCGGGATAACGCAGGTTGGCGTTCGCGTCCAGCTCGTCCAGCACCTGCTGGTCGGGGATTTGTTCCATAACGGACTGAAGCAGATCCAGAGAGGTGTATATATACCCCCAGTCTGTCACCAGTTCGGAGATATTGTTGAGCAGGTGTACCAACAGCTCCTTGTCCCGGTCGGCGATGGCTTGCCGGATGAGTCGGCGGAATGCCGGAACGCTCTTGCCCTCGGCGTCCCGTTCGTCGCCGTGACGTACACACCAAACGGCGGCGTACCAGGTCATTACGTTGCGCTTGTAGAGCTGCATTGGATTGGCTTTGTAGCTGTTACGCCCTTTGAACCATCCGCGGCAACGCAGCGTCCAATCGACACACCATTCGGTCAACATCTGCTCCACCTCCTCCGGCAGGTCTTCCATCTTCAGTCCCAAATGGTAGAGCACGTAGATGAACGACATCTGCGAGTAGTCGAACCATTCCGTATCGCGGTTGTACCCGTCGCGGAGCGCCTGAACGATCGGCTGCACGTTCGCATAATCCCTCATGCCGGCGATGATGAGCAAGCGCTCGAGCGTGAAATAACTGAGGCTGTCGCCGGTCTTGTATGCCGAGAGAATCTTGGGAATCCACGTCCGCCATTGCTCGCATGTCGGCGCGTCCGGCTCGTTCCGCTTCGAATAGAGGTACGCGAAGGGCGCGATGGCTGCCAGGTCGGTTCGGTTCCACGATCCGTCGTCCGTATGAGCCGGAACGGCGTTGTCTTCCCAGAACGTCTGGTACTCGATCACGTTGTTCACGTACTCGGACTGGAAAAGTACTTGACGCCGCATGACCAGTTGCACGAACGGCAACACGATGCGGAAGAGGGTGAAGTTAGCCGTCAGATGTTTGGCAACGGACGTGATATCGGCGAAGATATCGCTTATCTGAATGCCGTTCGTCTTGTCCGCCTCCTCGCCCGCGAGCACGCGGTCTATTATAAGGAGTATATTGATACGTGTACCTGTCTCCAAGAACGACATCACGCGTTTGCGGCGCTGGGCTTTCGCCAGACCCACCAACGGAGTATGGTGGATATATTCGTACATATGGCTGACGATCTGGCGGGTGATATTCGCTTTGAGCGGCGTGTAGGACAGCGTATGCGTCTTGTTGGACGCGTAGTAGATCATCAGACACACGTTGTCGCGTATCTCGGTGATGGGGTCGTCCAGCACGATATCGAGCAGCGTGAACGGATCCGTGTCGTACAGCGACTCGTTGTGGTAGTCCGTCATGAACACGCCGTTGATGAGCGAACCGGCTGCGAGACGCTTGCGGTTCATCAGCGGGGACAGCGCTGCGCTCAGCTGCTTGAACTGCGCAATGGTCTCGTTGTCCGCTTTGTTCTTCTCGATGATCTTGGTCACGCCGTTATACTGCGCGATCGTGTCCATCAGGTCCGATTCGGTGAAGGTCAGCAGGTACTCCAACACGCCGAACAATGCCTGCTCGTAGTTCTCCGTCACTAACGAATTGAGCACGTCTGTCACCAGGTTCACGATAGTGAATGACTCGCTGTAGTCGCTTGCCAGACGAAGGAGGGTCTGCGGGTTTCCCGTACGCAGGTAGTCCATGATGAGCACATTGCGCAGCGTACTGATGAACACCTCGTTGACCTGCGCTTTCTCTATCGTCGCTACGATCGTCTCCGGCGAGATGGCGGCGTCGCCGGACAGCGATGCCGTCTCGCGTTGGAAATAAACCCACGCTAACATGTATTCCAGGAACCGCTCGTAGATGAACTGTATCTTCTCGTTCTTGATCAGACGCAGGATGGGACGTTCGGGCTTGGTGAGCAGCTCCTCGAAAGCGATGGTCGTGCCTTTGTCGTTATACACGAGGTTGGCTGCTTTGTGGAGCGGCGACGAGCTGTCGTACCGCGCCGCACGCAGTTGTTCCAGCGAGACCGAGTCCATCGCCACGCCCTGCTCGTACGACCGCAGTAGGTACGCCGCTATCTCATGCAGAATCGCCATCTGTTTGGAACCCGCGTACGAATGGCTGATGTCGTCCGTCATCTTGCCGAACAGCGCTATGGAGGTGTACTCGCTGTTGCTCTCCGGCAGGGCGTGACCCAAGTAGTTGGTACAAACGATCTTGAGGATCAGCGGGTTCTTGATGCGGATGATGTTCTTGCGCGCGATACGCTCGTACGGAGTTGCCATAAGGTACAGGTCCTGATAGATGCTGTACGCCCGGGTCAGCTCCTCGTCGGTGAACGCACGCACCGTCGCTTCTTCGCCTAACGCGCTGAACAGACTCATGTCCTGTCTCTTCTGCTCCGGACGCAACTCGTTCTGCCACGTGTAGTTGCGGCAGGTGAACAGCACGCGGAACGCACTCATCTCATGGCTGCCGAACAGGTCGTATATATCTTTGTACAGCGCTAACGGGCTGCTCTCGCCTTCCGGTGTGTTGGGGTAGGTAAGCACCTCGTTGATGGCGTCGAACAGGAAGAAGATGCGTCGTCCCGCCGCGGTCGCTTTCTCGCTCAGATCGGTCAGAAAACGGTGGATCTCTTTCTTGCGCGACACCTCGAAGATGGTACGGAGACGTTGCTCGAGTCGCTGGTCGGCAAACTCGGCGCTGGAGAACGTGATGACCGCGTCGTCTGACTGAACGAGCTGCTCCGTCCAGTGACACAGCTGGGTCGTCTTGCCCTGACCCGCCTGACCCAATAGCGGCAGGAAACGGGCTTCCGACTCCGCAAAGGCGCGGAAGACGTTCGCCAGGATGTCACGCTCCACGAACAGCTCCTGGTTGTATTTCTTCTCCGAGTACATATGCGCCAGGTACTCCTGCGAGTACGCACGCATGCATTGCCGCAACTCCTGCCAGTTCTTGTCTTTCGCCACGTCGAACGCCGGCGAGATGGCTTGCATCCACGCATCGAAGGCGGGATTAAGCGTGTCGGTGATACGGGTCACGGCGTGCTCGTCCGACGAGATGAAACTGACTTCCTCCTCTTTGAGCGACTGGAACACGTACGTGAACCCTTTGTCCGTCTGATGGATAAGCGGATAGAGCTCGATATCCTCACCCCCTGGGATACCCATGTGGAAATGTCCGTCCGACGGTTTCTCGTGGTATTGCGCCAACACCTCCAAAGCGCCCGCCAGCTCCTCCACACGCGCCTCTATCTGTCCCACCACTTCCTCGTAGATGCTCTCCGCAAGGGTCGTACTGTGCCCTTTGTACTCGTTGCGGATCTGAACCAGACTCTTCTCTTTCTTGCCGCCCAGCCACAGGTTGCGTTTGCTGCCCGCAAGGGCGGTCATGACCTGCGTCAGCGGATCCTCCGGACAGGTCTCTTTCGCCGCCTGAACCACACGGGGCAGGATATCGTTTGTCCAGTCGCCGAACGACAACGGACGTTTGGTGTCGATCTTGTTCGCGACTTGCAGCGCCATAGGGTGCGGTTCGGACGAACGCGCACGCACGATGCCCAACAGCACAATGGACACGTACTGGGCGGTGATCTCCACAAAATCGAGCGCGTAGTTCATCGCTTTCGAATAAACACCGTCCGCACGCTGCGTACGGTACTGCTCCAACGGATGAGACAGGGTAAATGGAAGCGTTGTTGCCATATTTTTTACAATTTCTTGACCCTAAAAGGGCGATTAACTTCGTTTTTGGCGACAAAGATACAATAAAATTTGCACATATGCAAAAAAAAGTGTAATTTTGTCGCCGAAAATAAAAAAATCACCAATGACAAACCACCAATCACCAATCACTAACACCGCTTTCCTATGCGGTTATTTCTCTGCCGAACGCGATTTGCAACCGTCCATGTTGCAGGGATGGGAGAAACGTTCCTTCAACCGGCAGGAACAGGCGAACCTCAGTAACTATTATTTCCCCGAGTTCGCGCAATGCCTGACCGACGACATACAGATGTACTTCCGTCCCGTTGAGCAGGACTGCGTGCTCGATTTCGGGGACGAGCAGGTGACTTTCCGGCTGGAGAAGCTGCAACTATGGCAGGCGCCTTTCCGCATTGTGCTCTATGCCGTAACAATACACTTTGACAACATGCCGCTCAACTCCGTGACACGCGCACTCAACGCCCTGCGTAACTGCGCCTGGTACAGTCCGATGCAGGACGGTTTTGTCAATGCCGCTCTCCGTCCCGTTATGGACCTCTTCCAGCGGCTCAACCCCCACGCCCCTCATCGCGAAGCCGGCTCGCACGACCTCTCATGGCTCGTCGAGAGCGGAAACAAATTCAAGATCTTCCAGATTATTCAGGCGGTGGAAGGTATAGAGAAAGGCGACGAACAACTCATGCTCTACGATGCCGGAACGCTCGCACGGCACACGCCTTTGTCCCATGGTATCAACAGCCCCGCCTATATTGAGCGGATATTGGAGGAGCATACTGTCTCCGTCTTCTCCGGATGGACCGGACTCGCGTTGCTGGACACCTTCACATTGCTGGCTACCGACACACCCGAAATGGTGTTCCGCAACTGGATCAGCGATTATTTTGAGAAGATATATATTTACCAGCTCTTCCGGAAAGTGTTCCTTTATTCGGTCAACTTGCGGTACCGCCGCCGTTCGGAGGATGTTATCATCCTGGAGCAACGCTTGGATGAGTTCGAGCAGAAATACAGCTATACCGCCATCTCGTATAATTTCCTGCCCAATATCATCAATGCGGCGATGGAGAAGAGTCTTAATACGCAGCGGGACTACGACCAGCTCGACCGCATGATCGGCAAGGAGATACAGGTTCGCCGGAACGAAACCGAACAAAAAACAAACCGGTTCCTTACGTTCCTTACCTGTCTCACCATTTTCAGTGCCATCTACGACATGGCGAGTCTGCTCAACGACAGTTTCTGCTACGAGGCGCTCTTCCGCAGTTCCCACGTCGGTTTCCGTCTTGTCGGAACTTTCCTGCTCCTCCTCGTCCTCGTCGTCTATCTGCTCCTGGTCAAAAAGAAAAAATAGCAATCATCCTTTGTACATTGTACATTGTCACTTTGTCCTTTAATTTCCTTTGTACATTGTACATTGTCACTTTGTACATTGCATGATTTGGGCATTCAGGCGTACAAACGGATCTTCGGATGAGCGATGCCGCTCCGCAATCGCTTCGATGGCTTCGTCAAACAGGATGTTTGCCATCGGGGCGCAGAACAGTTGTTCCTGAATCCAGTCGTCGGACGCGTTCCTCTGAAAAATCCGGGTCACTTCTTCGCCCGACACCCATACTTCTTCCACCTCGTCCCATTCGGCATCGAACACAAACAGCTCCTCTTCGCTCAGGGCGATACCTATGTGCCGTCCGTCCTGGAGCGTGATGACATCCGTCAGGGCGTGGTACATCGTCTCGATCGTATAGGGCTGGGGTGTCGCACCGGGCGCAAGGCGCATCGTGCCGTCCGCGTAGAACTCCCATTCCGTATCCTCGCAGGTGTACGTGCCTGCCAACAGCGTGTAATATGCCTGCTGCTCAAAGGCTTCCTCGTCTCCGTCAAAACGCTGCAAGGCAGCAACCGGACGAACGCCGTCCCGGTCATACGCGACGAGGATATCCGTTTCGTCGTTCCCGTACGGATAGAACCGTTGCAGCTGGACGGAACAACCTCTGTCCGCAAACAGCTCGTCCGTCGCCACGCAAGCCAGCGTGTCATTGACGAGTTGCAGCGTGAGTTCGAAACCGCCTTCGTGCAGCGTGTAACCCTCAAAGAACAACTCTCCCTCGCGGCGGGACGCTTCGTAGTAGTACGTGCCGTCTGTCCACCATGAACCGTCCTCCACGGCATCCAGACCCAGCGTCCCTTCTATGGCCTCTTCCTGCGGATCCATCGGCGCATGATGCTGACCCGCGCCGATTGCAATAGCGATCCAAAAAAGCAGTGCGGCTGCAACAACACAGCCGACTGCTATCCCGATTTTTTTAAGTGAATATGTCATTATTGTACTTCTGCTCCGGTGAGGTCATACAACCGGTCACCGTGTTTGATATAAATTTTGCCGTCACGAAGAACCTTTGTACATGGAGCATCGTCACTTTGTACATCTACGATGCCTTCGCTGGATTCGAAGAAGTCCTTCCAGTACTCCGCTTTCTTGTACAGCGAGAGACTTTGGTCGGGTACCACCAACGTGATACCTTTCAGACCCTTCGGATCACTGCTGTTACAGCCTTTGAACACTTTCTCCGATTTAAGCGCCGGAGGAGTAACCGCCTTGCTTTCGATATAAATCAGGTTCGAGCAGCCGTAGAACGCGCTGTCGCCGACTGATTTCAGCGATTCGGGCAACTTAATGGAGGTGAGGTTCTTTGCTTGGAAGCACAGACGTGCCGGCAGGGATTGTACCTGACTGCCGAAGTTAATGGCCGAGATAGACTTGTCTCCGCTACCGTCATAGAACACGCCCTTTCCATCGCCTTTGTAGCTATAGTCGAATTTGCAATTCTGCGCATCCCATTGTACCGTCATCGGCTTGCTGCTCACAATGGCTTGCTCGCCAATGTATTCGAGGTTCGGGGGAAGCGTCACGTTCGATACTTTACAACCGTAGAAAGCAAACGAACCGATACTCTTTACATTACGCGACAACGAGATGCTCGTCAGCGGAACATTGAAAAACGCATGGTGATCGATGGCAGTGATGCCGGAATGAATCGCGACGGAAGTCAAGGCTGTCTGACCGAAGAGCAGGTAACTCGGAATCTCGTTTACGCTGGAACCGAAGGTAATAGACGTGATTTTGCCCTGCGATGAGTAGAACGGAGATACATCTGCGCTGCTATAAAAGTCCCTGTTGCCGGACGGGTTCCATTTAACGGTCGTGATGTTCGTGCAATTATTGAATGCATAGTCTTCTACCCTGGTTACTTCAGACTCGATCGTGAGGTTTTTCAACTTCTCCAAGCCGTCGAACTCATGGCTATAAATCCGGCCTGTACGGTGGATGACAAGCTCTTCAAGGTTCGTCAGTTTGGTGATAGGACCACCGTTGCCCCAGGAGAGTGTAGTTGTGTTGTAATAAGGATCACTTCCGGTCCAGGTTACTTTCTTGACACCTGTGCATCCGCTGAAAGCAGACTTGCTGAAATTTTCGCCTGACACCTTCATGTTCAAATCGATCGTCTGCAAGGAGGTACAATTCAGGAAAGCATTCTCATTTATATGCACCCAGTTGTCGGGTGTCGAAATATCCAGCGCCGTGATAGCCGTTTGGGAGAAGGCGTACGGATAGATACTCAAATCCTTACCGTTCAGGGTCGCTTTGCCGGTTAATTGGGTGCAACCATACAGACAGTAGTCGCTAAAATTCGAAATGTTCTTCAGTCCGCCCAATGCGTCTGATGTGCTGGTTCCTAAATAGATCTTGGTGAGCGATGTACAATTCATGAACACTTTGTCATAAAAAACCTTCACGTCCGTGCCGACATATACCGTCGTCAGATTCGGCATGTTCGAGAATACCACTGCGTTCGCGCCTGTATTCAGATAAGCCGTCGTGATTTTATCGCGGATCGGGTAGAACGGTGCCACACTGCCAAGTGCAGATTTATAGATGTATTCGGTCAGATTGTTAGGATCCTTTAAGGTATGCGTGTTGTTGTAACGGATCGTCCTTACGCCTGTACAGCCGCTAAAAGCGGTCGGTTCGATTATATAGACATCGTTCACCGTAAGCTCCGACAAACTGGCGCAACTATGGAACGCATCCTTGCCGATCTTCCAACAAGCCACCGGTAATTTGAGCGTATTGATGTTATAACATTCATAAAACACCGAATCCGCAATATCGTAATTGAATTCACTGTTCACTTCACTCATATCCACCGTATTGAGGTTATAGCATCCCATGAACGCACCGGCTCTCAACTCGTAGTTGTCCGACACCTTCACAGTTCGGATATAGGCGTTGTTGCGAAGCGCTATAGGATCCACATCCGTGATCGTATAGGTCTTGTTATTATATGTAACTGTGCCGCCGAGATGAAGCGTCGTAGCACCGTATTGTGCCAAAATCACCTTCACCCTCGAGCCGGAAGAAATCTCATACGTGAACCCGTTCACCGTGAACTGAGTGGCATTCATCGTGGCGCTGCCAATCAGCAACAAACCACATACCCATGTAAAAATCTTTTTCATAATTATTTATATTTTAAATTACCAATAACCAATCACCCCGTTATTCCCCTACAATATAATCGCTTACCGTGATAAAGAGGTCGAAACGGACGTTCTGATCGTCGATCAGGTAGCCGTTGAGATCGTAGTTCGGCGCAGTACCCGTTACTATCACCTCGCCCTTTTCGATCTCGTGACTCATTGCATCGTAATACACGCGCGCATCGATAAATTGGGAAATGTCGAACGTGCCTGTAATAGAGTGCGTATTATCCGTTTGCAAGATCAAGTCGTACTCATAGTAACTGGAGTTTAGTTTCCAACCGTAATGAATTTCCCCATGATACGTGTACCCTGTGGTGGTATAGTCAATGAGTTCGGCGTTCGAATCGCTGATATCCACCGTCATCGTTACTTGCACTTCGGTCGTCTTGAAAGAGGCAAAGGTAGCTTCTTTCGAATCGCGGTCGCCGTTGGTATCCACGTAATACACCGCGATCACGTATTCCGTTTCGCTACGCAGACCCGTTGCTTGGGCGTCCTTCAGGTCGCCCCGGTACAACTTGCCGCCATGGAGATGCTTCTCATAACTCTGGTTGATCGCCCAACCGACATCAAAACTCTCTTTCTCGGACGCACGGATGACGACATAGTCATATGTCACCGTTTTGTCCGACGGCGTGATGTCCAACGTAACGGAGTTATCCGTCACCGCTGTCACCTGGATAACGAACTCTTCCACCGGTTCGACGGGCTCGCTCTCCGTCTCTCCCGGCTTACACGATGCCATACCGCATACCAATGCGAAGATGGCAACAAGGTTAAAAATCTTGTTCATAATGACCAATGACCAATTACCAATCACCAATCCTCCTCCCCCGAGGGGAGGCAGGGAGGGGTTATTCCACTCCCCCTGCTCCTTCTTCGCCTTCACCGCCAATCGGATCGTCTCCACCGGGACCTGCGGACGAACCGCCTTCTTCATAGTCTGTTACCTTGATATTCAGGTTGAAACGAACGTTTGCATCATCAAGCACGTAACCCGAGATCACAAAATCCGGCTTCTCACCCGTTACCGTTATCTCGCCGGCCTTGATGGCATGAGACTCATCGCCATAATTCATAGTTGACTGTGCAAGCTGGACAGCATCGTACGTACCTGCGATATCCATTGTGCTACCCGAGTGCAGTTTCAACTCATAGTTCTTGTAAACGGCTTCTACCGTCCAGAAATGATGAACTTCGTTTCCGTCATGGTAACCTATGGTGGTATAGTCAATAATCTTGGCTTGCTGGTCGTTGAACTCAACTGTATTGGCAGCCTGCGCTTCCTCGGTAATGAAATCAACGAATGTAGCTTCTTCTGAAATCTTCGAGAAGATGGTGTCCACGTAGTACACGGCAATGGTGTATTTTGTGTTGCTCTGCAGGCCTTTTACGAACATGCCTCTCAACTCGCCAACAAACAGTTTGCTGCCTTCCTTGGCATGGGTGTAACTCTCATTTTGGGCGTCAGGCAAGTAGAAATCCGCTTTCTGCGAGGTCGGCATGAGCACAAAATCATACGTCGCCTCTTTGTCCGAGGGGACGATGTCAAACGTTACGGAGTTCTCGGTAACAGCCGTTACCTTTACATCGAACTCGCCGCCCTTTACTTCGGGCTCCGTTTCCTTGTTGTTCTGACACGATGCCATACCGCATACCAATGCCAGGATGGCTACAAAACTAAAAATCTTTTTCATAATTTCAATAATTTTAATTAGTTAATATAATAAAAATATCAATTTTCTATTACCAATGACCAATGACCAATGACCAATCACCAATCTATTCCTCCTCGCTATTATCAATATACTTGGTTACGCTGACATTGAGGTCATAACGGACGTTCAGATCGTCGATCAGGAAGCCCGAGATATAAAAATACGGCTTGGTACCCGTCACCGTCACCCTGGCGGTAACGACGCGGTACATAGTCTTGTCTTCCGGATGGAACGCAGTCGCATCGATGAACCGGGAAACATCGTACGTACCGGGAATCTCATACGTATTATCCGTCTCAAACCCCACATGGAGATCCCCATAATAGGCAATGAAGTTCCATCCGTAATGGGTTAAGCCGTCATAATAAATGTACCCCGTAGAGGTATAGTCAACGATCTCGGCGCTATCAGAGTTGAATGGAATGACTTTCGCTACCGGCTCACCGGTCGTCTTGAAGGGGGCAAAAGTGGCTTCTTTCGAATCGCGGTCGCCGTGGGTATCCACGTAATACACCGCAATCACGTATTCCGCAGCGCTATACAAGTTAAGCGCCTGGACATCTTTCAGGTCGCCCTTGTACAGTTCGCCTCCATGGCGATGCTTCTCGTAACTCCGGTTGATCGCCCAGCCGATATCAAAACTCTCTTTCTCGGACGCACGCATGACGATATAGTCATACGTCATCGTTTTGTCCGACGGCGTGATGTCAAACGTAGCGTAATACTCCGTCACCTCCGTCACCTCAATAGCGAACTCGTCCGTCTGAACGACAGGATCATTGCTCTCGTTGTTCTGACACGACGCGATACCGAACACCATCGCCGCCATCGCAATAAAGAAAAAAATCTTTTTCATATTATAAATATTTCTCACAGTCAATAAACAGATGTATACAAAAAGCCGTTTCCTTTCAGTGTTCCGCTTTTTACCTTCATTTAAATGCAAAAAGCGGGACAGCAATATTGCTGTTCCACTTTCTGAGGCTCTCGCATTGCCTTTGTATCCAAACAGCAACACTGGAGCCCACTCTTATATTGTATATTTGGCACGCGTGAATACACACGTACATCTATATACACATTGTGAGCATCTTAGTGTCGCATTGTCTTGGATACTGTGAACTTGCGAGATTCCAGAAAGTCAAAACAAAGCGCGTAAGACGCTATTTTAATATGTCCAAATCCGCCTTGAAACGTAGAGACACTTCTCCCAAGGAAGATTTTCGCTGCAAAATTACAAAAAATTTTTGATATATGCAAATAAAAATTCATTTTTAACCATATTTTACCCAATTTCACCTGATTTATCCCTTTTCGCTCCTTCCGTCCTCTGGTTATGTGCTTGGCGATGTCCCGCCAAGTATCCTCATGGCTTCATCTCCCATTCGGCGTTTATGCTTCATCTCCGATGTAGGTTCTTCTATCTCTCATTCGGCGTTTTCTCTTGTATCCGTCCAATCTTGGCGGATAGAAAACGCCGCTCTTAATATCTCCGTTCATTTCCCGCAATTGCATTCGGGTTTCTTACTTTGTCCATTCCGCCGGATGTCATCCGGCAATTAATTCATTGTGCATTTTGGCGGTATGTTTACCGACAGATTCGCTTACAACCTCCTCCCTTCCCCTTTGTACATTATTTAACATCGTTTGTTGGGGTGAATGCCATTCAACAATTCTCCTCCCTTGAGGGGAGGTCGGGAGGGGTCATTTTTCCCACAATTTTCCCAGACAATTGTATGAAATCAGTATGTTGTTACTAGGTAATTAGTAGGTGATTAGTAGGTGATTAGTAGGTGATTAGTAGGTTATAATTATAATCTCGTACTAAAATTTGCAAAAAAACAAACCTTTCGAATGGGTACAACGACCGGAAAAAATCCGGCGAGAGGGATAGGCGATCCGTCTGGGTCGCCTGAATCCTTCTTGCTCCCTAATTCTTTCTATTTGCAAAATTAAAATTGCAAAATGAAGATTTTTGTCATTTTTATCTCATAAAAGTTGTGTATTTAAAAATAATATTGTAACTTTGCACGCTCAAAGTGCAAAGGTGTTTTCACGTATGCACGTGAGAGAGAAAACAAGATACTAAAGATATGAATGAAACTGCAAAATATGAATCCAAGACTCAGCCTGTGGCGTTAGCACATGATTTTGCTTCGGTGTTGCATATCATCGAGCAAAACAGAACTCAAGCTGTGCTGGCGATTAACCATGCGTCGGTATTGACGGCATGGCAGGTTGGTGCATTTGTGTCTGATCGTATCAAGAATGCCGCTTGGGGTTCCAAGGTTGTTCAGCAGTTGGCGGAGTATATCCATACGCAGAACCCGACCCTGAAGGGATGGAGTCGTAGAACTATATACAAAATGGTTCAGTTCTATGAGACGTATACTGCTGCTGGTTTTGTGGATCTGATTGAACAACTGAAGCTCAATAAGCAAATTGTGCCGACGTTATCGGCGCAAATAGAGGGTTCGGAAATTGTGCCATTCAAAACGGCACAAAATGGACACAATATAATTGTGTCATTCGAAATGGCACAAATTCCATCGTTGTTAATGAAGACGGGTTGGACAAACCACCAAATTATTTTAAATAGATGCGAAACTCCCGAACAATACGTATTCTACATCCTTTATGCGGAGTATGAACATTTGCAAAATAAAGAACTGGAACGGGCTATCAAAACAGATACCTACTCGCGGGTATTGAGCGACAAGAAATTACAATCTGCGATGCTCAAAGAGACCTATCCGCAGTCAGAGGTGTTGCTGAAAGACAAGGCGATCTTGGAGTTCTTGGGCTTGCCGCAACGGTACAAAGAGTCGAAGTTGCGTAAGGAGATCGTATCGCACATGAAGGAGTTTATTTTGGAAATGGGCAAAGATTTCCTCTTTGTGGATCAGGAGCATACGCTTGAGGTGGGTGGCCAGAACTTTCGCTGCGACTTGTTGTTTTATCATCGTGCATTGCAGTGCCTTGTGGCTATTGAACTAAAAACGACTATGTTTGATCCGCGTGATTTGGGGCAATTGGAGTTTTATCTGGAAGCACTTGACCAAACGGAGAAACGCAGTAATGAAAACCCGAGTATAGGTATATTAATGTGCAAGGATGCTAATCCGGAAGTGGTACGCTATGCGTTAAATCGCAGCGTAAGTCCGACCATGGTTTCGAAATACGAAGAGCAGTTGAAAGTGGGTAGTGTATTACAGCGAAGCCTTGAGGAATTTGTTGGATTTATTGGAGAGAAATAACTAATTTAGAAAATTATAAAGTACAAAAAAGATATGACTAACGAAGTCGTTAAATACGAACAAGTAAAGGATAGAATAGTTGTCCTGCGGGGAGAGCCGGTGTTGTTAGATGCTGATGTCGCTCAGTTGTATGGCGTAGAAACCCGAGTGGTTAATCAGGCCGTTAAGAATAATCCGGATAAATTCCCAGAGGGTTTTTTGTTTAAATTAGATAAGCATGAAACGGCTGACTTGCGGTCAAAAATTTTGATCGCTACTCCACAAGCGGCTGGAAATAAGCAAGTTAGTGCCATCGCGAAAGCTCATCGCAATCAAAATACGCCTACCGCTTTTACGGAGCGTGGCCTATATATGCTGGCAACAATTCTGAAAAGTCCGCGAGCTACGCAGACGACCTTGGCAATTATTGAGGCGTTTGTTCAGTTGCGCGAAGTGGCGCGTACGATGCAGGCTGTAGCGACAACAGAGGATGAGAAGGAGAAGAAGTCGCTCATGCAGAAGAGTGGGGAGTTGATCGGGAATGTGATTGGTGCACAATTTGAAACTGTAGGAACAGAGACGGAAGTGGAGTTGAATTTTGCGGTAGTGAAAATCCGTCATAAAGTCATTCGTGG
>CAJOEJ010000018.1 GCA_905233375.1 Paludibacteraceae bacterium
TGCAAGTAATTAAGCATAAGAATTTATTCCCATGGTTTAATTCGTTTGTAACGAGCTATTTCATCCCCGGCTCCGTCTTTACACCAACCGATAGGAAACATATAGCAATCTCCGCTATGCAATACAATTTGCATAAAGTTTTGCTCTCTTCTCAATTCCTTGATATCGTACCAACTAACATCTATATGATATCGGCCAAGATGCCGTAGAGAAATTTTACTTTCTCTATTTGGCATTTTTGTTGCATGTTCGATAACTAAACGTTCTTTTGAAATAGTTATTCTTGCACCTAAAAATGAGCCTGACCAGCATCCAACTATTATACCAATAATGGTAATAATAATAGAGCATGCAATATAAAGAAGGTTGAAACCTTCGGTTATCATCCACCCAAAGAGGTATACTACAAAAATAATATCACCAAGTGCTATCAAGAAAAGAAATAATGCAACGCCCCAAGGTCTATACGATTTCGGCTCCTGAGATTTTTTGTCTTTCTTTTTGTTGTTTTTCTTGAGTTTTTTTCTTAATAAGGGCGTAATGGCGAGGGCAATTGCCCCGCCGATTATGCCACCTATTACACCATATGCTGCCATATTTATTCTATTGTTATTGGTTCGCCGAGGAAATGAGGTTGTTTGCAGGTATAGACATCCATTACTGCTTTTGTTCGAGCAAGCCATTCGCGCACGGTCATACGGATTTGCCACCGACGTAATTGTACATCGCGCGCATTGAAAGCCACCACGTCGAGGCCTTTTCGGGTAGCGATATACAGCGCACGCTCGTTATGAAAAGGCTGCGAAATGACGGTAAAAGACGAAAGCCCGAAGACTTCTTTGGCACGAACCATCGAATCGTACGTACGGAAACCTGCGTAGTCGAGATAAATGACGCTATCGGGCACACCAGCGGCGATGAGATCTTCTTTGATACAGGTCGGTTCGTCGTACGTCGTGCGCGAGTTGTCTCCGCTAACCAGGATGCGCTCTATCTTGCCCGCTTTGTAGAGTGCCGCACATGCTTCTATTCGATTAAGGTAGAACGGATTAGGGTTTCCTCTTCTGCCTTTCGGGTTTGTACCAAGAAGCACGCTGACACGATTATACGGAATAGCCTCAACGTCATCGTACATTCTATCAGTAGCAGTATTGATGACCGCCCGGTTGCAGCAAATGACACCTATCGTCAAAATGGCAATTATGGAGAGGAATATGTAGAGAAGGCGTTTCATAGGGATGAAGTATAAATTTTCGACGACAAAGGTACTATTTATTTTTGATATATGCAAGAAAAATCGTTCTAAACTGCACAAAATTTCTAATCTATAGCTTCAACTAAAACGGGCTCTGGGAACATCATTTTAAGCCGCAAGATTTGAAAGATATTATAATTATCCCGCACAACCAAACGATAAGTAAAATCTTTTGCCTTACCACAATCACCGGACGACTCCTGATAATCTAAATAATCATAATCTACATCAACAAGATTGTCAAACATGTAAATATCAGTTGCTTCCATATAACATTCGAACATATCTAAATCATAATAAAAATGATGAATAGTATAATTATATTTTTTACGATACTCATAGTAAGGTAAGTATCTATACATAAAATATGCGAGATGGTTTAATTGTTTTCGAGGGAAATAGGTCATCTCAGGTATGCCGATTTCCACAACTGATATATATGGAAACACATCATCTCGATGCGTCCAATTAGAATCATTGCAATAACATAGAGCACTATCGGGACAAACATACCATCTATCGTTCTGATCTTCAAACTCTACAAGAACAGGGTTTTCTATCTTCATTGTTCCCACATAGTAGCGATAGGATCTACCTTGTTGCATAGTATTGTTACAAGAACATAATCCTAAAAAATATATAAACAAGACAATTTGTTTTACTCGAACCATGATTTTATTTTTTGTAAGGTATTTGGTTGGCTATCAATTCACCATATGGGGCATTAGTTTCAAAACATCAACTCCTCCTCATCCATCTCCGATGCCTCTATCGCATGCATAAACATCGCAAAATACACCGGCAGATACCATATCTTCCTCTCGCGCTTCACCTCACGTTCATTCGACAACACCACCGCGTCCTCGATCTTATAATCCGGATTCGTTACAAAATTAGTCAGCGCACTATGCACCGTATAATCCTTACCGGATTTCACTTCCACCGGCATCACACGACACCCCTCCGTATCATCGATCATATAATCCACCTCGCCCTTCGATCGGTTGTCGTAGTAGAACAGTTTATGTCCATGCGCAGCCAACTCCTGTGCCACCGCACTCTCATATACCGCACCCAGGTTCACGCTCTTCTCCGTCTCCATCACGGCCTTGATCGACAATCCGTACAGCACACTTGTCAGCAGACCCACGTCGTTCAGATACAGCTTCAGCAAGTTCTTTTGCAGTGACTCCGACAGCGGATAACGCGGATTCGATATCGCATGCACAGCCAACGCTACTCCCGCAAACACCAGATAATCAAACTCCTCCTTGTAGTTGTCGAACCGATCCCCTTTCTTCTCCTGAATATCCTTCACCACCACGCGCTTCTTCTTGTTCTCCATCTGACTCGGTATCATGTCGTAGATCCGCTGGATGTACAACTTCTTCTCCGCAGCCTCCTCGTATTGCACCGCATCCTGCTTGTACAGGTCCATTATCGCATTCTGCACCTCTCGCACTTTCGCGATGTTATGCGTCTTCAGATACTCATTCACCACATCCGGCAGTCCTCCCACCAGCAGGTATCGCTTGAATAGCGACAGCACATACTCATGCTGCTCCTTGCTTAGACTCTCCTTCTGGTCGTATGCCTCACGCAGTCGACGCAATGCCTCCTCGCCATAACCGTTCGCTATCAGCCACTCCTCAAAATCCAACTGGTACATCCGCTTACGGATCACACTCCCCACCGGTATCGACTTCGTCTTCTTCAGCGTCAAACCTAACAAACTCCCACTCGCAATGAACCGGTACCGCTTGTCTTGTCGGAAGAACTTCAGCAGCGTCAGGTATTGCGGATAATGCTGGATCTCGTCCAGGAACACCAACGTGTCGCTGTATTCATGCAACTCGTTTCCGGCTACCGAACTCAACGCAAAATAGAAGTCATTCACATCGTGGATGTTCTTGAACAGCTGTGGTCCTTCATCGTCTTGCACGAAGTTCACTTCGATGAAGTGCTTGTATACTTGCTTGCCCACCTCACGAATGATGAACGACTTTCCTATCTGTCGTGCACCTTCTATGATCAGTATCTTATCATTCTCCGAACGCAGATACTCCTCCAAATATCCCGAAATCTTGCGGTACAACATACGCTTTTACACTTTTCAATACTTTTTCACGCTGCAAAATTACACTTTTCAATTGAATTATGCAAATATTTTTTACACTTTTCAATAAAAATCTTCATTTTTAACCAGAAATGCCGGGAAGGAGCACTTTATTTAGTCTTCGTTTGTAACTTATGTATTGTACACGAACTTAAACACTGCCATATGTAATCACATATTTCGATGGGCAAACCTGGAGGCACCTCCGTTATCGAAAACATATAACGTTCTTGCTTACAGGGATTTTCGCTTATGCAAGTAAGTTCGAAAGGTAAATTGTTCATCTGAAGAATAGGGTTATACGATTTCTTTCTCTTATTTCGTTTTACTCGCCCATCCCAAAATCGTTGCACTACGATAGGAGATAGGCGCTGATTATCATCAATGATCTCGTCTAAAATAAATTCATAAGCGACCTGACTTCCTTTGATACGATATTGCTTGACACATGTTTTCTGGTAGTCATTCAATAATGTGTCATAAACAAGAAAATTCTCAGTATATAATCCATCTACGCAGATGATTTCATAGCCAAGCCCTATTTGACTTATCAGCCGAAGGGTTTGAGTAGATGGAACTTGCGCGTATAACTGCAGACCTGGACTTTCCAAACACAATAGTATTTTGAAAGTAAATAATAGTACAACGTTGTATCTCATTTAATTTTGGGTAATTATTATGATTAAACGTCTCATTTTGACAACTACTCACTTATATGACGCTGCAAAGGTCGATTGCTCGATTAATGGAATGCGGAATACTGGGTACTATCAGGCCAAAAGGCGAATTTATACTCTCCATTTTTTGTCTGATAGTTTCCGGACTGATGATACTCGACTTGTTTATGGAAATAGACGAGGAGACTATCTACTGGTTCCAAATAGGGTTCATTTTCATGGTAATCATAATACTCTATACCGGGATAGGATCCGTTGATATGGGAAACGCCGTCCTTTGTCACCGATGTATATTGCAAAACAGCTCCGGACGAGATGCCGTCATGGTCATAATGATAAGAAAAATGCGCCTTCCATTGTTCCGCCGGAAAATCCGCATAGAACCAATACTGTCCGGGAGAATCTTCGTATATCGCCACAAGCGGATATTTAGGCGAGACCGCTTTGATTTTGTGTGCTTTTTTATCCACATAAATGGCAGAATGTCCCGCTGAATCAACCGTCAGTTCCCAATCGTCTGTTCCGTTCGGCAACTTGATATAATTGGAGCGCGGAGAAAAGAAAGAAGTGTACTCCTCAAAGATGATATACTCCTGCCAAACGGTCATCGTATTGTTGTCCGGCAAGGTGTAGTAATAACGAACCTGATTGTTTTGTACCTCCCAATACACGATGCCGGCAATAGGAGTTAGTAACGCGATGACAGCCCAGGGAAATAAGATCTTTTGTTGTATAGAAGCGAGTCGGTACGTATCCGCGATCACATAGATCAATCCGGCCAACAAACCTAAGACAGGCAAGATCAATAGCAAACCAAACAAAATAAACATTAACCAAAATGCTATTCCTATTTGCAAAGAAGCCGTAAGGGCGGCTATATCCACAACAGTCGCAAAAAGGAGAATTATCAGATGAGGCCAGTAATTATGCTCCGAGGTCTTTATGAATGATAGGATGTGTTTCATAGGGGGATTATTTTTCATTACTGTGATACCAATCCCAATCATACGGTTTCTCGGCGTACTTGCTGACTATGGGTAAGAACCGTACACGCTCGGGTTCTTCATAATACGCCTCATAGAGATTTTCGGGATACATTGTTTTTTTGTACGCTTGTTTGGTTTCGAATATCTCCTCCATAAAATGATATGCCCAATCATCATCGTAAGCCATAACGGCTTTGAACAACACAACAAGTCTGCCGTAATCGATATATCTGCGTTTCAGTTCATAATCGCGTATTTCTTCCAACAGAGGTATAAAATCAGCATCCTGCCAGTTTTTTAATCCAGCTAACGCGAAATTAGTTTTTTCTTCACATTCTCCACGACAAGCCCCCTCTCGATCCAAGCCTTTCTTGTATTGTTTTAGGGCGGCAATAAACAAGTCTTTATCGGACTCTTTCTTGTACTGAGCGAGTTCGACAAGCATGTTGTCATGTCCTCCCAAATACAATTCCCGTATTCTGTCATACATCTCCAATGTATCCGACAAACGACAAACAGAAGACCAGACTTGAAAATCGAGATGTGACAAGCCGGGAGTAAAGGCTATCAAACTATCCAGCTGGAATAGTTGTTGCGGCGAGAATAAAGAATCAGACAGTGAGGTGCTAATCATATATTCAGCAACATTCCACGTCCAGATAACATCATATGAAGGTCCGCTAAATGTTGCATTATCTTTGATGCCAGCACACACAATAGGGAAGCAAGCTTTATGGCGTTTTTCCGCCAATACGGAGAATGCAAACGCACGCAATGCGGGCACAGAGGAGAAACGCGCCATCGAACATAACTCTCTGTCCGTCGCAACAGCTTTGATTTTTTCTTGCACGTACCATCCCGGATAGGTGTCTGCCCATCCATCACTCTCCGTCTGATAAAAAACATTCCCCATCTTGGTCATTTCCTCTTTGGACGGAAAATCACCAGTACCGAATATGGAATCGATATTGAGAATCAGCGTATCGTCCATAGATATAGACTTTTCCGGGCAAAGACCCTTAGACGAATTGTTTTTGTGACAAGCCGTTAGGCATAAACAAGCGAGGAATATGTAGATTTGGTGTTTCATAGGGATAAAGTATAAATTTTTCGACGACAAAGGTACTATTTATTTTTGATATATGCAAGAAAAATCGTTCTAAACTGCACAAAATCGGCATTTCGCAAGTTCTAAACTGCACAAAATCGGCAACTTTGCAATTTTTCCTGTCTTCAGAATGCATTATTTTACAACTCTTGATTTATTAGATTATGAGATTTCACCAAAACATCCGCTGCAAAGGTACGAAAAATATTTGATATGTGCAAATATTGATGAGAAAATATGCCTCTTTATGCCGGAATAGGCAGGTTTAAGAAAGGGCAGCACCGCAGGTCAACAACAAATCGGCAATCGTCGGATGACATCCGACCTAATGGACAAAATAGGCGGGATGGCATCCCACCTAATGGATGAAGAAAAGGGGCGGGATAATATCCCGCGTAAAGGAAGAAAGGAAAGCCCGATAGTATCGGGGATAAAAGAAGAAAGAAAAAAGCCAGCCTGCTTAGTGGTCAAGCAGGCTGGAGTTCCGATAGATCGAGTTATCGGGTTATCGAAAAAGCGAATCTTAATCGACCAAACTTGGTCGATGCGGAGACCATGTGGATTAGAAAAAACACTCGTAAAACTCGCGAGCATAGGACAGCGCAGACATATTCTTTATTTCTTGTTGCGGCGTTTGAGTTCTTTTTTGAGAAATTTGATATTGTTCTTAATGAGTTTATCTTTCGGAGCTGCTTTAGAGGCCTTCTGCATCCAAAAGAGCGCTTGCTCATAGTCTTCCTGCTGATAGTAGATAACCGCCTTGTCATTCAAGAAAACAGGAGACGACGGATAGTACTTGAGTGCCGTTTCCGTCAGTTGCATAGCTTCTGCATAAAATTCATTGGAAAGAAGCGTGTTCATCCGATCCTGGACTGTTTGAACTACCGGATCCGCTTCCTGCGGATCGAGATTATCGAGCGGCTCGTCCTTGGTATAAAGCCACGAACCGGTATGACGTGTGCTATATGCAAGAAGACGATCAAAGACAGCAATCATCCGTTCCAAGTCATCCGCGTACAGAAACGCCATTATTTCGCCCTGCCATATATCCAAACGCTCGGGATAGCGGATCAAAGCTCGCTCCAACCAATCGACGGATTGCTCAAAATGCAGGGTGTCCGTGAGCATATATCCCTGATACACATATCCGGCTATACCACCTGTCGAATCACTCAAAGTCATAGCCTGATCTACATAAGGCGGCTTGCGGACAGACATTGTAATGCCGGAGAAAAAAGCACGGTTGTAATGGTAATTGAACTCACTAGTATATCTATCGGCACAGTCCGGACCAGATTGCTCCCATTGATCAAGATACTGGCGGATAAGCGGCATGGTATCTTTCTGTCCTGTTTGGGAGAACGAGTGGATTGTGTCAAATGCGGCGGAGAAGCCGTCATTCCAATCCGAGCAAGTTTTAACAACTGTTTGTCCGAATGCCATTAGCGGCATGAACAAGAACAAGAAAAAGAGGCGTTTCATAGGGCTATTGTTTCTATAAATCTCAATATTGTTTCACTTTTGCGGGTGTCGAAGAGGAGATGTTCAAAGTCGCGCTGTTTGGTTTTGAGGTCTGTTTTTGCGACCATCTCACGCAACGCGGCAGACAGTTGTTCTTTGTTGGTAATGCCTTTCTGTTTTTGAAGGAAGGTGTAGTCCGGCTCGGTGCGTTGCATCAGAAAGAGCACATCGTAGAAATCGCGACCTTTCTGGCGGGTAAGAAGCGCAGAGAGTTTCATAGACAGGAGCACGCTGAGCGGCGGAACAGGTACCGGAAAAGAGAAACCATTCCGTTGCACGATCGCCATTTCGCGCGGATAATCGATGCCTTGATCTTGTGCCTTTATCTTCATCAAAAAACGTTCTTCACGATGTCCGGTTAGTTGCAAATCAAAGAGCAATTCCGGAAAATAGACGTTACTGCGGAAAGCGGTAAGACGGGTATTCTCTTTATTGCGCAATTCGGCATTGAGACCTTGCAGTTGCAGGTACTTTACTAACTCGTCCGACATCTGCCGGAACTCATCTTCGCTCAATCCTTTGCAATCGAAGTCCAAGTCTTCGGAGAAACGGTCGATACCTTGAATAAGGCGTAAGTTTGTACCTCCGATAAAAACCATTTTGGCGGCATAAGGCGACCGGGCGATCCATTCCAACGCCAACAACTCCACGTACTCCTTGAGCATGTGCTTTTGAAAATTGGCGTTCTGCGCGATGTACGGCGGATAAAAACCGCGTATGTATTCCATGTCTATCATAAGTCGTAGGCTTTAAGTAATAAGTGGATTCGCTTGGTGAGTATGGGGCTGTTGATTCGTTCTGCGTATTCCAATAGACGCTCTCTGTTCAATTCGTCACGTAGCCAATCTTCATCGAAACGCAATTCACGCATTTCGTCGAGAGTTGAATATTGCGGATAGAGGTAGAGCAGGTCGATAATCGCTTTCTCCGGCGTCGCCATCATGTATTGCTTACCGTCGCGCATGGTCTTTGGTTCAAAGCCCCAGAACAATCGCGGACGAATAGTCTGGTAACTGAACTGCCCGAAGGCGTTTTCGTAGCGGCAGGTCTTTTTCGTTGTCACACTTGTGATCTCCACAACGGCTTCGGGAATGATGCCATAGAAAGATAGCGCCGTGTGCAAACTGATGTACGAAGGTGCGTAAATCTTTCCTGCTATAAATCGGGCAAAGTCGGGTTGCTGAATGTAATCGGCGAAAGCGTACCAGCCTTGACGAAGTTGCACGATATACCCGGAACGTTGCCATTGAACGAGATTTCCTCGATGAAAATCAGGATAAATTGCTCTCACTTGTGCCACGGAAAAACATGCCAAGCGATGCCATTCGTTATAAAACTGAATATATGTCATTTCTATAGTTTTATTCTAATAGTGCATCAAATTTGGTGCATTATAGAAACAAATCCGCCGCAAAGGTACAAAAAATATCTGATATGCGCAAATATAAATGATAAAATATTAGTATTATGGCGATTTTTTGCGATAAGTACCAAAATATTAGCTGTTATCCGCTATAATTTGGCAACACAAATCAAGAGCAAAGGTACAAAAAAATTCCAAATGTACCAATAAAAAATGACCATTTTGACAAGTTGAGAATAAAAAACACACTTTTTTACAAAAAAAATGCAAAAATATTTGCGTATTCCAAAAAAAAGCAGTACTTTTGCAGCCGCTTTTCGAAAAACGAACGCGGCGCAGCCTCCCTCGGGATGTAAACCAGCAAAGCGTTTGCTGCCCGAAAAGCGTAGCACAACACGTAGCGCTACACGAGCGCCGTAAGACGCGTAGTCGCGCGAGTGTTGATGCAAGCGGTGCCATCGTATAACGGTTAGTACTCAAGATTTTCATTCTTGCAATAGGGGTTCGATTCCCCTTGGCACTACCTAGCTTGATCTAAAACTGCGCGTGACTCGCGACTCGTCGCTCGATTACGCCTACGTTTTGATCTACGCTCTCCCCAAAAATTAAAATTTTCGGGGACCCCATAAAAAAGAAATAAAGACCTTCCCTAAAGTCACATCCGGAGGCAAATCCTCTCAATGCCGAAGGATATTACTGAACAAAGGTTCGCGAGTCGAACCACAAAACAAAAGAACAAAGATGGCAAATCACAAAAGCTCTTTGAAGCGTATCCGCCAAACGGCTGCGCGCAAAGCACACAATCACTACTACGCTAAGACAGCACGTAACGCTGTGCGCGACTTGCGTAAAATGACCGACAAAGCTTCAGCAAGTGCTGCACTTCCGAAAGTTAGTTCCATGCTGGACAAACTCGCAAAGCGTCACATCATTCACGTGAACAAAGCAGCTAACCTCAAATCGAAGTTGGCACGTATGATCAACAAGCTTGCGTAAACCGTTAAGCGGACACGTAAAGGTCAAAAGAGGAATCACAATTGTGGTTCCTCTCTTTTTTTTACTAAAAAATGTCAAAATATTTGCGTATATCAAAAAAAAGTAGTAATTTTGCAGCGAATTTAGTACAATTATTAAGATGAAAGAAAATAATATACCTATTATGGACTGCCCGTATGGCGATTATATGATCGGCGATGCCAGCGGCAAACTAATGAACGAATACGGTCGTTATCCGTGCAAAATCAAGTGCGGCGTGTATGCTCTCCTCGTGCGCGGAACGGCTCATGCGACCATCAACGTCACCGAATACGATTTCAAAGCGAACGATATCCTCCTGCTTGAGCCGGGCAGTTTCCTGCTTATCCGGGAGTTCTCGGAAGACGCACTCGTCTATTGGGTCGTTTTCAGCAGCAAGTTCCTTGAGAAGCACACGGTGAACAACCGGATGTCGCACTCTACCCTGCAGTTGCACACGCCCAAAGTGAGTACGACCGAGAACCACACGCAGGTTCTCATTGCGATGTACAACACGCTGATCATGGCGCTCAATGCCGAACCGTCCATGCTCGACACCGACAAGATGGTACACGTCTTCAACCTGCTCCGAACCAGTTTCGACAAGTTCGCGCACGAGCAGGAAGGCTACCTCGTCAAGCCGCTTGACCGCAAGACGGAGATCTATCAGGAATACTGTCAGCTGGTTCTGGCGCACTATCACGAATGGCATCATGTCAGCCAGTATGCCGACGCCATGCGGCTCACACTCCCGCATCTCTGCTCCACCATCAAGTCGGTCGGAGAACGGACAGCCGGAGACATCATCATCGAAGCCATCATCACCGACGCCAAGTCCCAACTGAAAATAACGAACCTGCAGGTCAAAGAGATCGCGCTCAATTTGGGATTTGACAATGTGGCATTCTTCAACCGCTTCTTCAAATCCCACGTCGGCGTCACTCCCAAAGCCTACCGCAATGGATAAAAAAGCGTCCATGCGACGCTTTTTTTTATGACCAATGAGCAATGACCAATAAGAATGCGTCACACCTGTGACGCTATTTGTCTGAGCCTCTCTTCGTCCCGTATTATCGCCCGCAGTTCCTCCAAGCCGCGCACATTGCGCTCGCTGTTCAGCCACAACTTGAGATAGCCACCTTCGGCGTATTTCTCCTGCAGATGTGCCTTGGTACGCTGAAAGAGCGTCTCGAAATCGCCGTCGGGATACAACCTGGCGCTGTATGCCATCGTGCGCCGGATGACCGTCAAGGGGTCTATCTGCCTATCCGCCTCCGCCACGATGGCGCCGTAAATGGTACGCGGCGGGTTCTTGCTGCTCGCCCGGTGATCCTCCACCGCATCGCGCATCGTCGCCAGCTGCTCCTCCGTGAACCACCGGTGAAGCGTCTCATCCGCCATCAGGATTTCCCCCGAATAGATATGATGCTTCTCCCGGTCTATGCGCAGCCCCAGATCATGATACGCCGCAATGACATACGCCATCCGCTCGTCCGCTCCGTGTTCACGCGCCAGTTTCAGACTCTCATCTATCACCGTCAGGGCATGATCACGCCGGTGACCGCCGTCAAACGCATCGTATTGCGGCAGAATGGTCTGCTCTATGTACTGCTCCAGCGACATTCTTATTGCTGGGCATTGTCCTGGCGCTCCAGACGCAACTGGTACATATTGATCTTCCCGTTCGTCTGCTGGATCAGCTGCTCGAACTGACGCATGTCGCTTATGACGATCGCCAGATGCTCGCCGCGTTCCACCATCGTACGCTCGTTCTCATTCAGACCCATCGACTCCGGATCGCCTTCCAGACGCTTGCCCTCGCGGTACACTAACACCGGACGGTGACCGTCATCACGCACTTTGACGCGCAGCCCCGAACGGCTCTCCACCACGTAATAACCTGCGTCCTCGTACTTCTCGTTCTTCTCGTACTGGAACAAAGGCAGCAACGAATCGGCTACCTGTACCAGGCTGTCCAGCTGCCCCTGATAATAGACCAAGGTACGCTGTTGCTCCACCAGAGCGACCGAGTCCTGCTGATGCTTTTCCGCATGGTACTGATCCAGACGCGATGTCGACGACGAGCAGGACACAAGCGCCGCCATACATACCAACATAAACCAATAATAATACTTTTTCATATGCTATCTGTTTTTGTTTATTGCTATTTATTGCGCGGAGGAGAAGAAATAATCCGTCACCCACCGCGGCAGTTTGCTTTTCCTTATTTCCTCAACCGGCGATTCGAGTCTGTCCGGTTCGCCCAACACCTGCCGGACACGCTTCTCTCCCGCTCCGAAACGCACGCCTACATTCAGATGCGCCTGCCAGTGCCAGTTGCAGATACTCAGCATGGACAAATTTTCGGACTTTGATGAGAACCCCAGGTTGTTGACTTGCGCCCAGGCGGACAAATGCACCCAGCGGTTGATCTCCCAACTCACCGCCGCACGCATGTTTCCCGTCACATGCACCGGCTTTGCCGGACGAAGGGCGTACTGCGGTTCACCGGGCATATAGACCGACGGAGGCGGGGCGTACATTACATGGTTAACCGAATAGCAGACCACCTGCATGTTCGCCGCGACATGGAGCAACACCTTGCCCTGATTCGGCGTATAGTTGATTCCGTAGCCTATACCGACCGCCACCTGACGGGTGATTGTTCCGGTCACGCCGTCAAAGAGAACGCTCATGTCTTCGTCCTGAATATACTTGGCGCTATCCAGAATATTCATCTCCGACGACATATACGCTACCGACAGCAAGAGCGAACCGGCGGGTTTTCTCTGCAGAAACGATTGTTTGATCGCGGCGTTATGCGAGTAGTGAGCCGCATTGAGCGCGTACCAAATCCCCAGCGAAGTGCTCGCCATCCGGATTTCCCCTTTGTTCAACGTCGGCAAAATGGGGTCTTTCTTGCCGTCCACCAGGAACTCGCCCGTCAGGTTCGTACTCACATCGCGTATGAACTCCAGTCCGATGAACTTGCTTCCCGCGGACACGTTCCAGTGGGTCGAGTACGCATTGAGTACATCCCACGAATAGCCGCCTCCTATACCGCGAAAACCGGCATTGAAACCTATATCAACACTGGGAGTGGTCTGAGAATGCAGCGACACACGGGAGCCCGGATCTATCCAAGTGGTATAATCCGCATGGATGCCCACCTCGCCGTTCGTCAGCGCCACACGCCAGCTGTGCTCGGGCAAGGTGATATAAGCGGTATCTACTCCGCGCAACTCCAACCGATCCACCCACCTGCCGATGCGGTAAAAGAACACCGCAGCCTTATTCGAATCAGAGGCTGTCACCGGCATAGGGCTACCCGCCACCAACACCGACAGAAACACTATAGGTAGCAACCGTTTCAACGGGACGTATAACTTGCGGGGGCAAAGATACTACTTTTTTTTGACATATGCAAGAATTTTCGTAAAAATAGTAAAATATTGTCCGGGCGCTTGCGTATATGATTTTTTTTTTGTAATTTTGCAGCGCAAAATGGCAACTATTCAAAACAACATACCATTATGAACCAGACACAACTTTTAAATCGTGCGGCGGACAACATTCGTATCCTTGCCGCATCAGCAGTAGAAAAAGCAAAAAGCGGTCACCCGGGCGGTGCCATGGGTGGAGCGGATTTCATCAACGTCCTCTTCTCCGAGTTTCTCGAATACGATCCGGACAATGCGGGCTGGGAAGCGCGCGACAGGTTTTTCCTTGATCCCGGGCATATGGCGCCGATGCTCTATGCGCAGTTGTGTCTGGCGGGCAAGTTCACCCTCGCGGACCTGCAGAACCTGCGTCAATGGGGTTCGGTAACGCCCGGACACCCGGAGCGCGAGATAGAGCGGATGATCGAGAACACCTCCGGTCCTCTCGGACAGGGGCACACTTTCGCCGTGGGAGCCGCGATCGCCGCCAAATGGTTCAACCAGCGCTACGGTGCCATCCATAATCCGACCATCTACGCCTTCATCTCCGACGGCGGTGTGCAGGAAGAGATCTCGCAGGGCGCAGGCCGTCTGGCAGGACACCTCGGGTTGGATAACCTCGTCATGTTCTATGACTCCAACACCATCCAGCTCTCCACGGGTTGCGGCGAAGTGACCTCCGAAGATGTGGCTGCCAAGTACAAAGCATGGGGCTGGTTCGTACAGGAGATCCCGGGTAATGACCCCGACGCCATCCGCGAAGCCATCATCAAAGCGAAAGCACACAAAGGCGAACCCTCCATCATCATCGGTCATACCACGATGGGTAAAGGCTGCGTGACGGCAGAAGGCGCGAACTGGGAAGGCAAGTGCTCGACCCACGGTGCGCCGCTCAGCAAAGCCGGTGCCTCCTTCGAGAAGACCATCGAGCACCTCGGAGGCGACCCGACGAACCCCTTCGTCATCTTCCCCGAAGTGAAAAAACTATACGACGAGCGTGCCGCTGAACTGCGCGATCTGTGCAACAAACGTTATGTGGCTTACCACGAGTGGGCACAAGCGAACCCGCAGGCAGCGAACGAATACGAGACCTTCATGTCCGGCGAGACGCCGTGCATCGATTGGAGTCTCATCGAGCAGAAAGCCGGAGCTGCCACCCGCAACGCCAGCGGCGTCGTCCTCTCCTTCCTCGCAGAGAACGTAGGCAACATGATCGTTTCCTCTGCGGATCTCTCGAACTCCGACAAAACGGACGGTTTCCTCAAGAAGACCCACGCCCTCAGGAAAGGCGATTTCAGTGGTCAGTTCCTCCAAGCAGGCGTCAGCGAACTCACGATGGCGTGCGTCATGATCGGTATGAGCCTACACGGCGGTATCATCCCCGCCTGCGGTACGTTCTTCGTCTTCTCTGATTACATGAAACCCGCTGTCCGCATGGCAGCCCTCATGGAACTGCCTGTTAAGTTCATCTGGTCGCACGATGCTTTCCGTGTCGGAGAAGATGGTCCGACTCACGAGCCGGTAGAGCAGGAAGCACAGATCCGCCTCATGGAGAAACTCCATAACCACCACGGCGCACCGTCCATGCTCGTGCTCCGTCCGGCGGATGCCGAAGAGACGACCCTCGCATGGCGTGCAGCGATCGAGAACACGGCTACGCCGACTGCCCTCATCCTCAGCCGTCAGGACATCGCGCCGGTGCCCAACGTCAACCTCGAAGGTTTCCGCAAAGGTGCCTACATTGTCTCCAAAGACGAGAACCCGCAAGTGGTACTGTTGGCTTCGGGATCCGAAGTATCGACGCTCCTTGCCGGCGCTGAACTGCTCCGCGCAGAAAGTATCCGCCTGCAGATTGTCAGCGTACCTTCCGAAGGACTCTTCCGCCAGCAACCCAAAGAGTACCAGGACTCCGTCCTGCCGCGTGACCTCAAACGCTTCGGTATGACCGCAGGTCTGCCTTGCACCCTCGAAAGCCTTGTTGGTGAGAACGGTGCCATCTGGGGTCTTGACTCCTTCGGTTTCTCCGCACCCTACAAGGTCCTCGACGAAAAACTCGGCTTCACCGCCCAGAACGTCTACGACCAAGTCAAGAAGTTGCTGTAAGAATACCACAAAACGATGGACGATAATTTTGCCATACAACTCTTTGAAGGAAAGCGTGTCCGCATCGTGTGGGATGCCGAGCAAGAAAAGTACTATTTCTCTATTGTGGATATAGTACAGGTATTAACGGATAGTGCCGATGCCAAGCAATACATTAAGAAAATGCGCGCACGTGATCCGGAATTAGATTCCAAGTGGGGTACAATTTGTACCCCTGTTGAAATGAGAGCTTTTGATGGGAAACGAAGAAAAGTTCAAGCCGCTGATTTACAAGGTATTTTCCGCCTCATTCAGTCTATCCCATCCAAGAAAGCGGAGCCTGTCAAACAGTGGTTGGCAAAATTAGGCGAGCAGCGCATAGACCAGATGATTGATCCGGAACTGACCTTTCAAATGGCGGTGGAGGACTATCGCCGCCAAGGTTATTCCGACAAATGGATTAACGAAAGGATGCGCTCCATCGAAATGCGCAAAGAGCTGACGGACGAATGGCATCGTGCTGGTATCACAGAGCAGAAGGATTTTGCGATTCTCACGAATGTTCTCACACAGGCATGGAGCGGAATGACCACCGGTGAATACAAACGCCACAAAGGTCTGACCAAAGAGAACCTGCGTGACAATATGACAAATGTGGAACTGGCGCTAAACACGCTTGCCGAAGTGACTGCAACGGAAATATCTCGTCAGCGTAATCCCAAAGGCATGGCTCAGAGCCGCCAAACAGCCAAAGAAGGAGGCGAAGTCGCTCGCAACGCCCGCGCAGACATCGAGAGTCGTTTAGGTCATTCCGTCATCTCATCCGAACGCGCTTCGGATCACATCCGTCCGATAGAAGAAAAAGGTAACGCAGAATTGCCATTCGAGGATAAATAGATGACTAATACGCAATAAGTTGAATCGCACATTTGAGCATTGATGCTGATAATATCCTAATACGTGTAAAATAACAAAATCCTGCCTGCGGCGAAATATAATCAATACCTTTTTTATGTTAAAAAAGATAAGACTCATAACAATCCTTTACTGCCTTTTGGCTTTTTGCCAAGCGCTTTTCGCTTTTGGCAAGACACGTATCGGAGATCTCTATTATATGTTGGACGAGTACGCACGTACGGCTGAAGTAACGGCGTCTATTGACCAACATGGGATGAGTGGCAATTATCCGGAATTGGATTCAATTGCCATCCCTGATACGATCTCTTATGGGGGTGTCAAATATGCGGTAAAGTCTATTGGAGAACACGCTTTCTCTAACAGCGCTGATCTTGTTACGGTGGACATACCGGACCATATTCTGTCAATCGGCTCTGATGCGTTCAATGGTTGCAGAAATCTTACTTCTGTCACGTTGCCAGAAGGAATTGACAGGCTGTTTCGGGTATTTGCTTACTGTACATCCCTGCACCGGATAACTATTCCGAATAGCGTTACTGCTGTGAATACGGTTTTTGCCGGATGTACAAGTTTGGATTCGGTAATTCTTCCTCCGAATATTACCCTTTTGGCTGCTACGTTTGCTAATTGCCATAGCTTGCAGTATGTCACATTACCCGACTCGCTCCAAATAATCCGCAGACTAACTTTTCTCGACTGTCAAAACTTGCGCTCTATTACTATTCCCGAGAAGGTAACAGAGGTTAACACGCAAGCCTTTAAAGATTGTCCGGCTTTGGACACCATTCGTGTCTTGGCTGCCGAACCTCCGACAGCCACATCGGAATCTTTCACAGGAATGGATAAGTCCTCTTGCATACTTTTGGTCCCGGCTTCTTCCATTGATTTGTACCGCGAAGCCGAGTGTTGGAAAGATTTTAATGTACAGCCGCTTGATTCCCCAACGGGCATAGGAGCATCCACTGTACTGCCTAAATCCGGCAAAATTCTCCATAACGGGCAAATTTATATCGTACGAGGCGACAACACATATACGTTGCAAGGACAAGAACTTAAGTAAAGGATAAGGGAACGATGTTCTGAATACAAAGAAAACAAGTGGCAGAAATGTCACTTGTTTTTTTCAAAAATCTTAATAATCGTACAATTTTCGGGGCAAAATGATAGGCGACGACTTAAGGATGGTATCGGGATGGTCTCGTGTTAAGTCTGAAAGTCTCGCACTTATAACGCACTAATGACGCACTAATGACGCACTTATCACGCACTATTTTTTGCATGTTAACACGTTAGTATTATATACGTAGTATATAATACAGACAAGCAGCCTTTTTTCAAGAATAAAGAAACAAAAATATATTACATTTACCAATTTCTCGCGCTTCAGGAAATGTAATTTTGTATAAAATTATACAAATTCTTGCATATGTCAAAAAAAAGTAGTACCTTTGCAGTCGCAAAGGTTTGGACCTATGCGAATTGAACAACAAGACAAATAATAGTTTTATGGAATACAACTTTTCAGAGATTGAGAAAAAGTGGCAAAAAGCGTGGGATGATAACGGCGTCTATACCGTCTCCAATGAGTCTGACAAGCCCCATTACTACGTGCTCGATATGTTTCCTTATCCGAGTGGAGCGGGTCTTCATGTAGGTCACCCGCTGGGTTATATTGCCTCGGATATTTACTCCCGTTACAAACGGCTCAAAGGTTTTAATGTCCTGCACCCGATGGGTTTTGACTCCTATGGTCTGCCCGCCGAGCAGTATGCGATCCAGACGGGTCAACATCCGGAGAAGACCACCTTCGAGAATATCGACCGCTATATCTCGCAACTCAAGAAGATCGGTTTCTGCTATGACTGGAATCGCGAGGTGCGTACCTGCGATCCGAAGTTCTACAAGTGGACCCAATGGGCGTTCATTCAGATGTTCAACTCCTACTTTGATCCTAAGACGCAGAAGGCACAACCGATCAGCAAACTCATCGCGGAGTTCGAAGCCAACGACCCGAAGTGGGCGACGCTGACGGAGAAAGAGCAGCAGGAGCGGCTGATGAACTACCGCATTGCGTACCTCGCGGACACGAAAGTCAACTGGTGCCCGAAACTGGGTACTGTACTGGCGAACGATGAGGTTTCCGAAGGTCTCTCCGTCCGTGGCGGTTATCCCGTTGAGCAACGCGTGATGAGGCAGTGGTGTCTGCGCGTGAGCGCTTATGCCGGACGCTTACTCGAAGGCCTCGATCGCATCGACTGGACCGAAAGCCTCAAAGAGACCCAGCGCAACTGGATCGGTCGTTCGGAAGGTGCGGAGATGCGATTCAAGGTACAAAGGGACAAAGTACAAAGTACCAAGGATAGCGAAGAGTTATCCATGACCATCTTCACGACAAGAGCGGATACGGTCTTCGGAGTGACGTTTATGGTTCTCGCGCCGGAGAGCGAATATGTACAACGCGTGGTGACGGACGAGCACAAAGCGGAAGTGGAGGAATACCTCGCCTGGGTGAAGCACCGCACCGAACGGGAACGTATCGCCGACAGACGTGTGACCGGCGTGTTCACCGGCAGTTATGCCATCAACCCGCTTACGCAGGGCGAGATACCTGTTTATATATCGGACTACGTGCTCGCGGGATACGGAACAGGAGCGATCATGGCGGTACCGGCGCACGACAGCCGCGACTACGCGTTTGCCAAACATTTCAACCTGCCTATCATCCCGCTCATCGAAGGAGCGGACGTCTCCGAAGAGTCGTTCGACGCCAAGGAAGGTATCATGATGAACTCCGGATTCCTCAACGGCATGGAGGTCAAGGAAGCCATCCAGGCAATGAAGGAGTATATCACCAACACCGGCATCGGTCGTGTCAAGACCAACTATCGTCTGCGCGACGCTATCTTTAGCCGTCAACGTTACTGGGGCGAACCGTTCCCGATATACTACAAGGACGGCATGCCTTATCCCCTGCCGGAAGACAAGTTGCCGCTCGAGTTGCCGGAAGTAAGTGCTTTCCTGCCGACCGAGACAGGCGAGCCACCGTTGGGCAATGCCGCTATCTGGGCATGGGATGAAAAGAACAGGAAAGTAGTGGAGAAAGTCCTGATTGACAACAAGACCGTTTTCCCTTTGGAACTTTGCACGATGCCGGGCTTCGCAGGCTCGTCGGCGTACTACCTGCGTTACATGGACCCGCATAACGACGAGGCGCTCGTGGGCAAACAGGCGAATGAGTACTGGCGTCAAGTGGATCTCTATCTCGGCGGTTCCGAGCACGCTACGGGACACTTGATTTACTCGCGTTTCTGGAATAAGTTCCTCTATGATTTGGGCTATGTATGCGAAGACGAGCCGTTCAAGAAACTGATTAACCAGGGTATGATTCAGGGTCGCTCGAACTTCGTCTATCGGTATATAGGCGAAGGTGCGACGGGTAACCTCTATATCAGTTACAACCTCATCGAGAACCCCGAATACAAGGACAAAGTGCAGCCTATTCACGTGAATGTGAACATCGTCAACAACGACGTGCTGGACATCAATGCCTTCCGCGCATGGATGCCTGAGTTCAAGAACGCCGAGTTCGTCTTTGCGGACGGCACATCGTCCGAACTGACGGGCTACACCGCCGGCGCAAAGCAGTATATCTGCGGCTGGGCGGTTGAGAAGATGAGTAAATCCATGTTCAACGTCGTCAACCCCGATGACGTGATTGCCAAGTTCGGAGCGGATACCTTGCGTCTGTATGAGATGTTCCTCGGCCCGCTGGAGATGTCTAAGCCGTGGGATACCAACGGTATCGACGGTGTGCATCGTTTCCTCAAACGCTTGTGGAACATGTACGAAAACATCGTGGAGGAGGAACCGACCAAAGAAGAGTTGCGGGCGCTCCATAAACTCATCAAGAAGATCACATGGGACATCGAGAACTTCTCGTTCAACACGTCCATTCCCGCCTTTATGATCGCGCAGAACGAGTTGTCGGCTCTCAAATGCAACAAGCGTGCCATCCTTGAGCCCTTTGCTGTCCTGCTGGCACCCTACGCTCCCCATATCGCCGAAGAGATGTGGCATAAAGTACAAGGGGACAATGTACCATGTACAAAGTTCGTGATCGACGCCGCCTGGCCCGAGTGCAACGAGGCGTACCTCGTAGAGGACACGCAGAAATATCCGGTGCAGTTCAACGGCAAGGTGCGCTTCACCTTCGAGTGCCCCAAAGACACCCCGAAAGAGGAAGTGGAGCGGCTGGTACTCGCGCACGAAGATACCGCCAGATACCTCGCCGGAAACGCGGTGAAGAAAATCATCGTCGTACCCGGACGAATTGTGAATATCGTTATGTAGGAAAACAAAGGGAGACGAGTTGCCTCGTCTCCCTTGTGAACCAGCTGGGGCTCGAACCCAGGACCCCATCCTTAAAAGGGATGTGCTCTACCTGCTGAGCTACTGATTCAACGCTACGTTATGAACGCTTTTTTGAAAAGCGGGTGCAAAGGTACTACATTTTTTTGACATGACCAAATATTTTTGCATTTTTTTGCAAAAAAACGCTAAAAAAATACAATTTTGGGCATTTTTGCCCGCCAAATATGGAAATAAAGTTAGATTATAACCGTCGAACGACCTCACAAGTGCAGGTCGGAAACATCTTTATCGGTTCGGACTACCCCATCCGTATCCAAACGATGGCGAACACGAACACCAACGACATCGACGCCTCTGTGGACCAGGCGCGACGTTGTATCGAAGCAGGAACGGAACTGCTGCGGTTCACGACACAAGGGCTCCGCGAAGTGGAATCGCTGCGGGAGATACACGCACAGGTGCTCACCGCCGTGCCGCTCGTTGCGGACATCCATTTTCAAGCGGACGTAGCCGACGCAGCTGCCCAAGTGGTGGAAGCCGTGCGTATCAACCCGGGCAACTACAGCAAAGATGCCTCCAAGCTCGAAGAGCGCTTTGTACACCTGTTGGACATATGCCGCGAACACGGGACAGCCATCCGTATCGGGGTGAACCACGGTTCGCTATCCCCGCGCATGATGGAGAAATACGGCGACACGCCGCAAGGCATGGTCGAGTCCGTCATGGAGTTCCTCCGCATCGCCGTCCGGCATGAGTTTGAGCACATCGTCATCTCCGTCAAAGCGTCCAACACGCGCGTGATGGTGGACACCGTGCGCCTGCTCGTCAAAACGATGAAGCACGAGCACATGGCGTTCCCGCTGCACCTCGGCGTGACCGAAGCCGGAGAAGGAGAAGACGGACGTATCAAATCCGCTGTGGGCATCGGAGCCCTGTTAGCCGACGGTATAGGAGACACCATCCGCGTCAGCCTCAGCGAAGCACCCGAGAACGAGATACCCGTGGCACGGGACCTCGTGGACTATTTCGCCGACGAAGACTCCACCCGGTACGACGGTTCCATTCGTGCCGAAGTGCTGGACAACATAGGCGGCAACGCCGAGATACGATACACCTCGCTCGAGGACAACTGGGAGTTGTTCTGTCTGCAGGCGGCTGCCGAGTGCGGAAGGCTGTTGTGGGATTATAAAGCGACCGAACTGACGCTCGTTAACCCTAATTTCTCGGAAACGAAACTCAATTTCCTCAGCAAGGACATTCTCCAAGCCGCGCGCGTGCGTATATATAAAACAGAGTATATCTCCTGCCCGGGATGCGGACGAACCATGTTCGATCTCCAGAAAACAGTTGCCGAAGTGAAACAGGCGCTGAACAATGCCTCCCTCTCCGGCCTCAAAATAGCCATCATGGGCTGCATCGTCAACGGTCCCGGCGAAATGGCGGACGCCGACTACGGCTACGTAGGCGCCGGACGTGACCGTATCTCCCTCTACCGCGGCAAGGAATGTATCCTCAAGAACATCCCGCAGGAGGAAGCGGTGGAACAACTGCTCGCCCTCATCGAGAGCGACCGGTCGAAAGGATGAAATGCCGACAGGTCGGAATGACGAAAAAAATAAAATTTAAAATATAAAATTTTAACCATTATGCAAAAATCCCCATTACAAATTGCCCGTCAGGCTTATCAGCCGAAGATGCCGGTAGCATTGCAGGGCGCAGTACGCCTCGTTGAAGGCGAAAAGACACAATCCGTTGCCGATCAGGAAGAAATCAAACGCCTCTTCCCCAACACCTATGGTCTGCCGCTCATTACGTTTGAACCCGCTCAGGGCAAACCGCAGGCTACAGAGCCGTTCAACGTCGGCGTCATCCTCTCCGGTGGTCAGGCTCCCGGCGGTCACAACGTCATCTCGGGTCTCTATGACGGTCTCAAGGCACTCAACCCGGACAACAAGCTCTACGGCTTCCTCGGTGGTCCTTCAGGACTCATTGACGGCAAGTATCAGGAACTGACCGGCGCCATCATCGACGAGTACCGCAACACCGGTGGATTCGACATCATCGGTTCGGGACGTACCAAGCTGGAAGAGACATGGCAGTTCGACAACGGCATCGAGGTATGCAAGCAACTGGGTATCAAAGCCGTTGTCATCATCGGTGGTGACGACTCCAACACCAATGCCTGCGTGCTCGCGGAGTACTACCTCCAGAAACAATGCGGCATTCAGGTCATCGGCTGTCCGAAGACCATTGACGGCGACCTCAAGAACGAAATGATCGAGACCTCCTTCGGTTTTGATACGGCTTGTAAGACCTACGCGGAACTCATCGGTAACATCCAGCGTGATGCCAACTCCGCGAAGAAATACTGGCACTTCATCCGCCTCATGGGTCGTAGCGCCAGCCATATCGCCCTCGAGTGCGCACTCCAGAGCCAGCCGAATATCTGCCTTATCTCCGAGGAAGTAGAAGCCAAGAACATGACTCTCAACGATATCGTAGAGGACATCGTCAAGGTCATTGTAGCACGTGCGAACGCCGGACTCAACTTTGGTACTATCCTCATTCCGGAAGGTCTGATCGAGTTCATCCCCGCTATGCGCGTCCTCATCCAGGAGCTGAACGACATGCTTGCCAACAACGAGGAGTTCACCTCCCTCGACGGCGACGACGCCAAACGTGAGTACGTCAAATCCATGCTGACTCCCGCTTCCTGCGATCTCTACCGTTCGCTGCCGAAGGGTATCGCACGCCAGCTCACGCTCGACCGCGACCCCCACGGAAACGTGATGGTATCTCAGATCGAGACCGAGAAACTGCTCATCGAGATGGTACAGAAACGTCTGGCTGTCCTCAAAGCAAACGGCGAGTACAAAGGCAAGTTCAGCGCACTCAACCACTTCTTCGGCTACGAAGGACGTTGCGCGATGCCGTCTAACTTCGATGCGGACTACTGCTACTCGATCGGCGTGAACGCTACCCACCTCATCGCAGCTGGCAAGACCGGCTACATGTCGCTCGTGCGCAACTTGACCAAGCCTGCTGCCGAGTGGCTCGCTGGTGGTGTGCCTATCACCATGATGATGAACATGGAGAAACGTAACGGTAAGATGAAACCCGTTATCCAGAAGGCGCTTGTTGAGTTGGACGGCGCACCGTTCAAGTACCTGCAGGCACATCGTGCCGAGTGGGCGGACGCCAACACCAGCTACATCTACCCGGGACCGATTCAGTACTATGGTCCGACAGAGGTTTGCGACCAGCCGACCCGCACCCTCCTGCTCGAAAGAGGCAAATAAGATTCCTCCCTTACAACAAAAAAATCGCTCATGTGAGCGATTTTTTTTTACCTGCTGAAGGTTTTTATAGATCTTCAGAAGGTGCCTTTGGTTCTTCCGAAAAACTTATAAACGTAGGATCTCACGGCACTTATTGGGGAGGTGATAAACAAAGAAACAATGGAGCAGGGTATTCTGTTGTAACACTGGTTTTTAATAAGAACGAACATAGAATAATGTATTATTCTCCAAATAGTAGGCGATCTGTTCGATTAATTAAAAGACGATAATATGCCTTTATAACGCTGATCTTAATTCCAAAATAATAATAAAATAAAACCGATGGGGCGATGGAATATAACCGCCAACAAGCAAAATGAAAAAAATATTTGTAACGCTATGTCTGATAGCATTATCTTTATGTGCTTTTGCAGGTAGAACGTCTTGTAGACTGGAAGGAGATGGAAATCTTGCAGTTTTGCAAAATGCAACTGCTTGCGCTAATAAAGTTGGGTATAACGAATATAGTATTAGCGTTCCTGTTACACTAGAACGCCCTGCTTCCGAAGGAACAGTAGTTTATATCGAAGTAACCCTTTCAGATGGTAATAGTTATACTAAAAGAGTTGAATTTAAGAAAGGTTCGACCTATGAAAAATTAATAATACCTGTTTCTTCCCAAAACATTTGCGCTAATTTTTCTATCCTTTCAGGTTCTTGCCGTAAATAATAAGTAAAAGGTATACGACTCCAACATCGTCCGCTTCAAAAATCCGAGACATATTCAGTGCCTCGGATTTTTGAATCATTTATGGCATTTTTGATTAATCTATTTGTTCTTTTCTTCCTATTCCGCCGGATCGTATCCGACATTTCCAGTAATTGACATGAGAGAGTTGAGATTCTTAAGTCAGTCCGTTTTTTGTTCTTTAAGTATGTCAATGACTTTAGGAAAATTGCTGAAACTGACAATACTGACAAATCATTTTTTCTTCTTCCATTTCGTCTGAATGGCATTCAGACATCTATCTATAGTATTATATACAATGTATATAATACAGCGCGTTCAAAAAGTTATATATTCATTATATATTCTTTACATATTGCTTAGTCATCACCCTGACTATTTCATACCCAAAAACAGGGCATATGCTTACAAAATGCATTTAGCTCTTGCATATATGCGTTTTTTTTTGTAACTTTGCACCCAAATTTGCATTTTGCAAAAATGGTACGCTTTCTACCGGAAGCGCTTAAGAATTGGAAAATTGATCATCCTATGAAAAATATTGCCTTTATTATCAACCCTGTCTCGGGTTCGCAAGAGACACAGAACGCCAAGCGCAAGTTGCCCAAACTCATCATGCAGACCCTGGACGCGCAACAATGGCTACCCAATATCGCCTTCACCGAATACGCCGGACATGCCGTGGAGATGGCGCACCAGTACGCACGGATGGGCTTCGACGCGGTGGTAGCTGTCGGAGGAGACGGAACTGTCAACGAGGTGGTACGCGGACTCCGCGGATCCGAAACCGCACTGGGCATCATACCTATGGGAAGCGGCAACGGTTTTGCACGCCATCTGAACATCCCCATCCGCCCCCAACGGGCACTCGAGATGCTCAACCGATCCGAACCCATCCGCGTGGACTACGGATTAGCCAACGACCGGCTTTTTGTCAGCACCTGCGGGACCGGCTTTGACGCCGTCATCGCGGATCATTTTGCCGGAAGCAACAAACGCGGGTTCAGCACTTACTTCCAGAACATTCTCCAGGACGTGTTCAGCTACACACCGCAGACCTACCACCTCGTCGGCGACGGACTCGACCTCACCCACAAAGCCTTCCTTATCACGTTCGCGAACGCCAACCAGTGGGGATACGAAGCGCTCATAGCGCCCAAAGCCAGCGTTCAGGACGGCAAAATGGATATCATGCTCATGTCGAGCCACGCACTCTTGGGCAGCGCAGGACTCGCACTCAGACTCTTCGCCGGTAGCATCGACGACAGCCATTTCATGGACACTATACGCGCCAAAGAGATCACACTCGAGCGCGAAGATGCGGCGCCCTTCCACATTGACGGAGACCCCGTCGAGATGGAAAAAGACATACACATCCGCATCGTCGAAGACGGCATCAAAGTACTGGTAGAAAAACGTTTTTAAGCACAATGAAAAAATTATTCTTTTCTCTTTGCTGTGTACTGACAGCCCTGACAATATGGGCGGAAGAACCTGTTACCATCCTCGCCCCCGATACCATCATCAACAAACAGCCATTCACCCTCAACGATCAGGGAATCACCATTTCCGTGAGTCAAGGCTCGGCTTACCCCGCTACGTACAGTTACAATAACCTCGGCGTCACCTATTTTGCCTGCCTCGCGAATGCTAACATGACCATCAGCGCAGAGCAACCCATCAAAGGTATTGCCATCAACGGATGGGTCCGAAAGAATTTCTCCGCGACCTGCAACTACGGTTCGATCGATTTCCTGTCCGACGACTCCGAAGACACGTACGGCTATCCCGTATTGACCGTCTCGGACATCAATAACCCGAGCGTTACGATCAGTTGCGCCAACCAGTTGCGTTGTTTCAGCGTGGAGGTCTATTTCTCCCAGAACCCGGACGAACCCCAAGGCGAAATCATGGACACCGTCCGTTTTGTAGCCGTTACGGCACAAGCATTGGACTACTCCGAAGACTCAACTTATTCGTCCGCCGGGCACTACTCCTATTGGGTGATGCTCGCGCCGCAACAGACCTATCCCCAGGTCTGGCTATCCCTCTATGCCGCACAAAGAGGCGACCTCAGCGGGCAATACTCGCCGTACAACTACAACGTGGACGAATACACCTACGTCCAACTGGGCTCGGAGACTTGGGAGTACGAATATGCCTACGACCAGGACTTCACCATCACCAAAACGCCGCAAGGGTACCACTTCGAAGGATGGATCATCGCGGACAATGACATCCAATATGAGTTCGTCTATGACGGACCCGTCTCGATAGCGGAGCCCGAGGAAGACGAGACCTTCCTGGACCTTACCCGAGACGGGAACGAGACGGCAAGCAAGATACTGCAGGACGGACGTTTGTATATCCGTCGCGGTGACAAGACCTACAACGCATTAGGCTTCTAATCCGCAAACGCTATGGACGCACTCACCTTGACCCAGTTATGCCACCTCATCGGCGAAGCCATCGACGATGCGCTCGAACCGGCGTATTGGGTCAAGGCGGAGATAAGCAGCCTATCCTCCAAAGGAGGACATCTCTATCTGGAACTGGTGGACGGCAAAACAGCCAAGATGCGTGCCACCTGCTGGCAAGGAAACAAAGAACTGCTCTTGGCTTATTTCCAGGCGGAAACAGGACAGACGCTTCAGGTGGGAATGTCGGTTCTGGTGGAGGTGGAGATCCAATGGCACGCCGTCTATGGACTCAGCCTTTCCATCGTCGGCATCGATCCGTCTTATACCCTCGGCGAGGTGGCACGGCAACGACAACGGACCATCGAGCAACTCAAAGCCGACGGGCTGTTGGACGCGCAGCAACTGTTACCGCTCCCCACTCTCATCCGCCGGATCGCCGTCATCTCGTCGCCTTCCGCCGCCGGATACGGAGATTTCCAGCATCAACTGCTGAACAGCGGGTATCGTTTTGAGACCACCCTGTTCGGAGCAACGATGCAAGGCGAAGGAGCCGCCAAGTCCATCATCGCCGCACTCGAAGAAATAACCAATGAGCAATCACCAATCACCAATAACCAATACGACGCCATCGTCATCATCCGCGGAGGAGGAGCCGTTTCCGATCTCTCTTGTTTTGATGACTACACGCTCTGCGCCGTGTGCGCACAATGCGAACTCCCCGTCATTACCGGTATCGGACACACGCGGGATGTCTCCGTATTGGACCTCGTCGCGCATCAGGCGCTCAAGACACCTACTGCCGTCGCCGAGTGGCTCATTCATCGTCTGGACAGCCAGGCAGCACGCATTGACGACCTGTTCACACGCTTGCACCGCACCGCCGAAAGGCAGATTCTTATCCGCAGACACCGGATCGAACTGCTCGAACAACGACTTGCCGCGTGCAATCCCGAACGCTTCTACCAGCGCGGGTACAGCCTCGTCACCAAGAACGGGAAACCCGTTCGCTCCACCAAAGACCTGCAACCCGGCGATATACTCACCCTCCACCTCATGGACGGAGAAACAAACATAGAAGTAATCCCACATTCTGAATCGTGTCCAAAGAGCAGTACATAGGAGCCGTCATCCTTCTGTCCGTCGGATTGGTAGTCTGGTTCGTCATGGCGTTCCGCCCGCAGCCCGTCCTGTCCTTTCCGCCTGAACAGACCCTCAATACCGACAGCTTGCGGAGGGACAGTATAGCACGCGCAAAAGCGCATCGGGACAGCCTGCGCGAAGCACGATGGGAACATATCAAAGATTCGTTCCAACGTATCGACGACGCGCGGTTTGCACAATGGACCGCCGAACGGCAGGCTCGCTACGACTCCTTCCGACTTGCCGACTCTCTTTGGCGTGACTCGGTCGGCATGCACTATGTGCGCAAAATAAAAAAAGACACCGTCCTCAACCTCAACACCACCGACACCACCGAACTCCAGCTCATCCGCGGTATTGGAGCATACACTGCCGGACGCATCATCCGTTACCGCGAAGAATTAGGCGGTTTCTATAGTCCCGTCCAACTCACCGACGAAGCCTTGCAGAACCTGCATCTGGACTCGCTACTCCCGCATTTCACAGCCTCGCCGGACAGCCTGCGGACGCTCAATGTGAACCGCTGCTCCGTCGCACAGCTGGTCAAACACCCCTATCTCCGCTTCGAACAGGCTAAAGCCATTTACCAGTTACGGCGCAAAAAAATCACACTAACCGGCATCGAAGATCTGCGTGCTCTTCCGCAACTCGATTCCGCCGACATCAACCGGCTACAATACTACTTGCGCTTTGACAAGGCGTTTTGACAAAAAAACGCACAAAAATTTGTATATGTGCGTTTTTTTTCGTACCTTTGCAGCCAATTAACAATCGTATAACAACAACGCCCGAATGAACATGAAGCAGTTTACTCTCTGTGCCACCTTTATCCTCTCGTTCCTCCTGTGCCTCACGGGATGCCGGAGAACCAACGAATATCTGGACTTGGCGCAACAAATCGCGCAAAGCGAGATGAAGCATCATCACGAGTTATGGACATGCGACGGAGCCGCTAAACCCAAATGGGAGTACACCCCTACTCTCATGGCGCGGGCGTTTGTGGACTTGTACTCCGCCACGGACGACACCCTCTATCTGAACCATGCACAGCGCTTCGCAGACCAGTTCATCGGCGAAGACGGAACCATCCTCACGTACAAGCAGAGCCTCTACAACATGGACCGTATTCAGGGCGGTAACTTCCTCATTCTGCTCAATAACATCAACCCCCAGCCCCAATATCGGACGGCGATCGAAACGCTGCGTGACCAGTTACGCGACCAGCCACGTACAACCGAAGGAGGATTCTGGCACAAACAGGTCTATGAACACCAGATGTGGCTGGACGGCTTGTTCACCGGCACAACGTTCTATGCACGCTACGCAGCATGGAAACCCGAACCCGAAGCGTGGTCCGACGTCGCCAGCCAATTCCTTATTATAGACGCGCACACGCGCAAGGCGAACGGACTCAACCACCACGGATGGGATGAGAGCCGCCGGATGGGATGGAGCGATTCTATCACCGGGTGTAGTCCCGAGACGTGGGGACGCGCACAAGGATGGTACGTCATGGCGCTGTGCGACGTGCTCGAACTCATGCCTGCCGACCAGCCCGAACGGGGTGAATTGATCGCCATCCTCAACCGCGTCATGAATGCCTTGCTGACTCTTCAGGATCCCGCAACGCACCTATGGTATCAGGTGCCCGATCGGGGCGGAGAAGAAGGCAATTACCTTGAGTCAACATGCTCCGCCATGTACTGCTTTGCCATGGCGAAAGGAGCCCGCCTGGGAGTGTTGCCGGAGCAGTACAAACAAGAAGCTAAAGAAGTACTTAACGGACTGAAAAACAACAAGATTCAAACCGACGAAGACGGTTCTTTGTCCTTGACAGACTGTTGTGCGGTTGCCGGACTCGGAGGTAACCCCTATCGCGACGGAACATACGAATATTACATCCACGAACGCATATGTGCCAACGATCCGAAAGGGGTCGCTCCGCTCATTCTGGCATGCATCGAATTAAGCAAACTGTAATCCCGTGAAAATAGGTGTTTTTGATAGTGGATACGGCGGTTTGACCATCCTGCGTTCCATCCGCAAAGTGCTTCCCCAATACGATTATATCTATTTGGGTGACAATGCCCGTGCGCCCTATGGAACCCATTCGTTCGAGGTCATCTACCGCTACACCCTGCAAGCGGTTCGTTTCCTGTTCGACCAAGGCTGTACTTTGGTCATCTTGGCATGCAACACAGCGTCAGCAAAAGCCCTGCGAACCATTCAGCAATGCGACCTTCCCGCAATAAATCACCAATTACAAATCTCCAATAACCAATCACCCCGGGTGAATGTTCTGGGCGTCATCCGCCCTACCGTGGAAGCCGTTCCGTCTATCACCCAAACAGGGCACGTCGGCATCCTGGCGACACCCGCTACCGTGAGCTCCGAGTCCTACGTATTGGAATTGGCAAAAATCTCCGACACCCTAAAAGTCTCCCAACAGGCATGCCCGCTGTGGGTGCCTCTCATCGAAGCCGGTGAACACGAGTCACAAGGAGCGGATTTCTTTGTAAACAAATACCTTCAGTCCTTGCTTGAACAAGACCCCGAAATCGACACGCTCGTGTTAGGTTGCACCCACTATCCACTCTTGTTGCCCAAAATCGGACAATGGTTGAAAGACCACTCCGATATTCGCGTCATTGCGCAAGGTTCTCTGGTCGCAGACAGCCTCGCCGACTACCTCAAACGCCATCCCGAATACCAACAGCAGTTAACCCGAAACGGCACCTGTTCCTACCTCACGACCGAGAACGCGGAACGCTTCTCCGAATCGGCGTCACTCTTCCTCGACACACCCGTTCAGGCACAGCAAATATGCTTGAATTAAAGAGAAAATTGTCGCAAATTTCTCGATAGTGTTTTATATTTATAAAAAAGAGCAAAAATTTTGCTTTTTTTTTGCATATGTGCGAAAAATGTTGTACCTTTGCATGACTTTTTATGGGTCTAATTGTTAACCGGACACAAACGGTGTCCATTTGTAGAATTTCTATACCCTCTGGGCTGGCTTAGAGGGGTCTTCACAATCAGGATGTAAAACGCAGTTTTGCAGACTGAAGAGCGAGGGCATTACGTAGCGCTATCACAAGGGCATAGCCCGTAGTCGCGCGAGTAATAGCCAGCAGCGAATGAATATTGTTACCAAAGAGATCGCTCTCCCCGATGGACGAGTGATCAAACTGGAGACAGGCAAATTGGCAAAGCAAGCGGATGGCGCTGTGATGGCGACACTTGGAAACACAATGATTCTTGCTACTGTCTGCTCCGCAAAAGATGCAGTACCGGGGACGGATTTCATGCCCCTTACTGTAGAGTACAAAGAGAAATTTGCGTCCGCAGGACGTTTCCCGGGTGGATTCACCCGCCGCGAAGGAAAAGCATCGGACTACGAAATCCTGATTGCACGTCTGATCGACCGCGCCCTTCGTCCCCTCTTCCCTTCTAACTATCACGCAGAGACGTTCGTAAACGTTACCATGTATTCGGCGGACGGTATCGACATGCCGGAGTCGATTGCAGGACTCGCAGCGGGTGCGGCGCTCGCTTGCTCCGACATTCCTTTTGAGGGTCCGGTAAGCGAAGTACGCGTAGCACGTGTTGACGGCAAGATGGTCATCAACCCCACGTTCGAGCAATGCGAGCACGCAGACCTTGAGTTGATGGTGGCTGCCACCTACGACAACATCATGATGGTCGAGGGCGAGATGAAAGAGGTACCCGAATCCGTTATGCTCGAGGCGATCAAGGCTGCCCACGAGGCGATCAAACCGCAGTGCCTCGCTATCAACGAGATGATGAAAGCGTACGGCAAAGAGACCAAGCGTGAGTACTGCCACGAGGTGAACGATGAGGAGTTGAAGCAGGCTGTTCACGACTTCAGTTATGCGCGTGCATATGCGCAGGCAACGAGTGCGGATACGGACAAACACCACCGCGAGGAGATGTTCACCCAGATTCGCGAGGACTTCAAGACAGAGAAAGCAGAGTACATGGCGCAGCGTGCAGAGGTATTGGGTATTGATATAGATGAGGTTGCTGCGCTGGTGGACCGTTACTACCATGATGTAGAGAAAGAGGCAATGCGTCGCGCCGTGCTCGATGAGGGCAAGCGTCTCGACGGACGTAAGACCACGGAGATCCGTCCTATCTGGTGTGAGGTGGGATACCTGCCCGGACCTCACGGATCATCTATCTTCACCCGCGGAGAGACACAATCCCTCTCTACCGTTACACTCGGTACCAGCCGCGATGACAAAATCATCGACGAGGCATTGATCCAGGGTACGGACAAGTTCCTGCTCCACTATAACTTCCCGCCGTTCTCGACGGGCGAAGCGAAAGCACAGCGTGGTGTAGGTCGTCGCGAGATCGGTCACGGTAACCTCGCTTGCCGCGCACTCAAGAACATGATCCCCGAAGACTTCCCTTATACCGTTCGTGTCGTAAGTGACATCCTCGAGTCCAACGGTTCGTCCTCTATGGCTACCGTTTGTGCCGGAACACTCGCACTCATGGACGCAGGTGTGCCGATGAAAAAACCGGTTTCCGGTATCGCAATGGGACTTATCTCCGAGAACCAGGGTAAGAACTACGCTATCCTCTCCGATATCCTTGGTGACGAGGACCACCTCGGCGACATGGACTTCAAGACCACTGGTACCAAGGACGGTCTCACCGCTTGCCAGATGGATATCAAAGTGGATGGTCTGAGTTACGAGATCCTCGAGAACGCACTCGCTCAGGCGCACGAGGCACGTATGTACATCCTCGGTAAGATCCTTGAGTGCATGCCCGCTCCGCGTGCCGACCTCAAGCCGCACGCTCCGCGTATCGTATCCTTCTACATCCCGAAAGATATGATCGGCGCCGTAATAGGCCCGGGCGGAAAGATCATTCAGGGTATCCAGGCTGAGACCGGTGCTGTCATCTCCATCGACGAAGATGAGAAGGGCGGTAAGGTAGAAGTAGCATCCAACAACGGCGAGTCCATGCAGGCTGCTATCGCAAAGATCAAAGCGATCGTTGCTCTGCCGGAGGTAGGCGAAGAATACGACTCCGTTGTGAAGTCCCTCATGCCGTACGGTTGCTTCGTGGAGTTCATGCCGGGCAAGGAAGGTCTGCTGCACATCAGCGAGATCGACTGGAAGCGCTACGAGACCATGGAAGAGACAGGTATCAAGGAAGGCGATCATATCCGCATCAAGCTGTTGGAGATCGACCCCAAGACCGGTAAGTTCCGTCTCAGCGCAAAAGCGCTCAAAGAGAAACCGGAAGGCTATGTAGAGCCGGAGAAGCGTGAGCGTCCGCGTCGCGAAGATCGTGACGGCGCACGTCTGGACAGAGGTCCGCGTCCCGAGCGGCGTGGTCCGAAGCCCGAGCGTCATTAATATGAATACTTTCGGCGACACATTCACATTCACCTCGTTCGGTGAGTCGCATGGTCGGGCAGTTGGCGGTGTGCTCGATGGAGTTCCCGCAGGACTGCATATCGACCTGCAACTGATACGGGATGAACTGGATAAAAGAGCGGGGAGAGGTGCAGCAGGCACTTCTCCCCGTGCTTTGCGTGAAGCGGATGAAGTGGAATGGCTAAGCGGAGTCATGGAATGTGACAACGAATCCGTTGTACATGGTACATCGTCCCTTTGTACATTAGGAACTCCTATCGCCTTCATCATCCGTAACACCGACGCGCGACCCGAAGACTACGAGTGGCTCAAGCACACCTACCGCACAGGGCACGCCGATAAGGTCTATGAGCAGAAGTACGGAATCCGCGACTGGCGTGGCGGCGGTAGAGCCTCCGCACGAGAGACGGCGGCGCGCGTCGTTGCCGGCTGCATCGCCAAACAGGAGCTCGCGCAGAAGGGTATCACCATTCACGCCGAACTCATACAAGTGGGTACCGAGACAGACCCTTCCAAGTTCACCGGAACCATTGAGACCTATCAGAAAGAAGGGGACTCCATCGGTGGCATCATCGAATGCCGCATCAACGGACTCCCCGCCGGCACCGGCGAACCTATATTCAACAAACTGCAAGCTGAACTTGCTTTCGCCGTCATGAGCATCAACGCCTGCAAAGGCTTTGAATACGGCACCGGTTTCGGCGGCGTTACACAACCGGGTTCCGCCATCAATGCAATCTCCGGCGGTATCGCCGGCGGTATATCGGACGGCACAGAAATCGTCTTCCGTTGCGTCTTCAAACCCACGCCAAGTACGCCGAAGGCAGGTGTAAAAGGAAGGCACGACGCCTGTGTTGCCACCCGCGCCGTGCCTGTCGTCGAAGCCATGACGGCTTTGGTTTTAGTCAACCAACTCGTCTAACCGTTCCAGTTCTTCGATTTCTTCTACATTCTCCAGCGTCTTGATGACGGTGGTGATATTCGTACCGTTCGCTTGCCATACTTTGCTCACGGAAGTAGCCAGTCCCACCAGGGACAGCAACCAGAGAAGGAGAGATATCACCCAGAAACGCAGACTCGGGTGCTTACGTTCGCGGCTATACTTGACTATCCAATAGACAACCATATAGACCGGCAGCCCCGCAGCTGCCATAACCGAGAGCCACAACAGCCAGTTCCACCCCGGACTGAGAAGTCCGAATCCCATTATCGGGCCTAAAGCCAGGCCGCTGACACTGATTCCGAACGCCGCCATCAGCAGACCGAAAAGAAGCGCCAAGACGGGGAATAACAACTGGATGGCAATGATAATAAGGATGGCCTTCAGGACAATAGTCAGCACACGCCCCACTCCCTGACGGCTGATACGTTCACGCTTGATGACCGGCCGTCTATTCTCGCCGAACTCATCGGGCGAACCAATCCGGGCACACACCTTGCGTACCATCTCAATCGTCACCGACTCGTATTTGTAATCGAAGAGCGCAGCCTGCAGCAACTCGGCTATACGGCTCTCCAAATCGTCCATCACATCGCCTTGCTCGTCGGCAGGCAGACGGCTCTCGATATCCGCCAGATAGTCTTTGAGCATCTGATAGGCGTCCTCATCTATATTGAGCACGACGCCATGTAAATTTATAGTTCTTGTCAGTTTCATGATTTTGTAATTTTATTGATTGCTTTACTGATGGTGCGCCATTCGTCATTGAGCGCAGCAACTAACTCCTGTCCCTCCTCCGTAAGGGTGAAATACTTACGCGGCGGCCCGTCTGTCGATTCCTGCCAGCGGTATTTGAGCAGACCGTTGTTCTTCAGGCGGGAGAGAAGCGGATAGACCGTTCCTTCCACTACCAGCAGGTTCGCCTGACGCAGCGCTTCCAGGATATCGGAGGTATATACTTCCTGACGACTGATAATGGTCAGTATGCAATACTCCAATACCCCTTTGCGCATCTGACTTTTGATGTTCTCTACCATAATCAGTCTAGCTGCTCGAAGTCACTGCCTTCCGGCATCAAAATCCACATAACGATGTAGAGAAGTATTCCCGGAAAACCGGCACTAAAGATAGAAAGCGCCGCATAAGCTACGCGTACGAGCGTCGGGTCAATCTCAAAATACTCGGCGATACCGCCGCATACACCTGCCAACACTTTGTTGGTCGAACGTGTCAATTTCTTTGCTGCCATAGTTGTATAAATTTGTTAAATTGTTAAACGGTTAAATTGTTAGGATTTTCTAAATCCGCTGCAAAGATACAACAAATTTTAGAACTATGCAATACATAGTAGTAGAAAAATGCAAAAAATCTTCATTTTTTAACGAAAATGGGCATTTTTTGAGGTTTTAGGCACAAAAAAAAGCAAAAAAAGAGTGACTCGGGAGCCACTCTTTGGAAGTTTGTTAACTTGGAAATCAATAGACATCCTCGATGTCGTCAACCAACTGATGTAACACCAACAAAATGCGGAAACGGTCTGTAACATGCCCAGGACCCTGCACATGATTGATGATGAAACGTGCAACACGCTCACCACTGTTAATGTCCGTCAAGTCTGCATGACCCACGATGATAGCACCGCCGGCATTGCCCCATCCGAACATTGTTCCTGCTGTGCTACCCCAGTCGAGTTTGTCAACCACTACCTCAAAACGATACTGAGCCTCCGACTCGTTTTGCGTCAGGCGCAAGCCTTTCTTGCCGAACTCATCGTTCCACTCCTCTTTGAAGTACTTGTTGCCCTCAGCCTTGATACCTTCCCAGTCTTTTGCAAAGTTCGCATCTTCTGCTTTGCCGTCAGCGATTTTCTGATCGTCTTGGGCTTTGAGCCATTCAGCGATAGGCATACCGCCTTTCACGAACACACCGTCATCAATCTCACCGCACTGTGTGCCGTCCCAGTTGATACTATACACAGCTACAGCGCCTTTACTTTTCTTTACATTAAATTTGCCCTCCAGTGTGATGGGGTTGATTGCGAACATGCTAATTGCCGTCATCACAGCAAAAAGCGTTATTAGAGTCTTTTTCATGATTGATTATATTTTTGAGTTATTTAACAACTACAGGTTCGTATTTCGGTACTTGCGTCTTCTTATCTCGTTGCACTCAAACGATTACTTAATTTCCACCGGTTGATACCGCGGAACTAAAGTTTTCATGACGCTCCAGCCGATCAAGTACGCCACGGCGCAGATACAGAAGATGATCATGTATCCTGCCGGTTTGCCGGTGAAGCCGAAGAACTTGAACGCTTCGCCCATCTCTGCTGCGTGATCAAAGAGCATACCCGAACCCTTGTTGATCAGGAATGAACCGACACCGCCTGCCATAGCACCGATACCGGTGATCGTAGCAACTGCCGATTTCGGGAACATATCACCCGTCGTCGAGAAGATGTTCGCACTCCAGCTCTGGTGAGCCGCACCGACGATACCGATGATGATAGCTACTGCCCAAGGTCCCCAAACGCCGCCTAAAGGCTGCGCAAAGAGGGCGATGATCGGGAAGAAGGCAAAAATCAACATGGCACGCATACGACCTGCATAGGGTTCCATTCCTTTCTTCTCCACGAAGATCTTCGGCAGATATCCACCGAACAACGATACCACCGTCACGATGGCATAGAGCGTGAAAATCAACGCGATACCTTGCGGATCAGAAGCCTTGATGCCGAACTGGTCCTGGAAATATGCCGGAGCCCAGAACAGGAAGAACCACCAAACACCGTCGGTCATGAACTTACCGAACGCAAACGACCAGGTCTGTTTGTGCTTGAATGCCTCGCCGAACGACATCTGCTTTTCCTCCTTGGCTTCTGCTTTCGGAGCTTCCGCTTCATCGGAATTGATATATTCCAGTTCCTCCTTATTCACATGCTTGCTCTCGGTCGGTTTGTCATAGACAAAGATCCAGATACCTGCCCATATAAATCCGAGCGCACCGATGATGATGAAGGCCCACTCCCATCCGAGGCTCTTTGCCAGCAGAGGAATGGTAGCCGGAGCTGCGAGCGCACCTACCGACGCACCTGCATTGAACAGAGCGGTAGCGAACGCACGGTCTTTCTTCGGGAAATACTCAGCGGTCACCTTGATAGCAGCGGGGAAGTTACCTGCCTCACCAAGACCCAAGATCAGACGGCAGGCAAGGAACAGATACACACTCACCATCGATATACTGCTCACTATCGTTCCGGTAGCTTCCAACAAAGCCTGCTTGCTCTCCAAGCCGACAATATGCTCGGTCACGAAACCGCAGCCTGCATGCAGAACAGCACCTAACGACCAGATAACGATCGCCCAGAGATAGCCTTTCTTCGTGCCCATCCAGTCAATGAACTTACCGGCAAAGAGACAGAAGATAGCGTACGCGATAGCGAACACACCGGTGATTGTTCCGTAGTCGGAGTCCGTCCAGTGGAACTCGGGTTGAATAAACTCTTTGAAGGTCAACGACAGCACTTGGCGGTCCATATAATTGACCGTAGTGGCGAAGAAAAGCATCGCACACATGACCCAACGCCAGTTGGTCATGACAGCTTTCTTAACGTCATTCATATAACCCCCCTCGTTCCCCCTTAAGGGGGATGAACCTGCGAGGGTGCAGGGGTATTAAGTTAATAATCTTGTTTAACCTCCTCCCTTGTGGGGAGGTTGGGAGGGGTTCTTACTTTTTCCGGCAAGCCGCGATGATTTCAAAACATTCTTTGCACTTGTCGGTCACGTACTTCCAGTCGCCGGCTTTTACTTTGTCGGACGGGAAGAGCTTGCTACCCATACCTACGCAATAAACACCTGCTGCGAACCATTTCTCAAGGTTCTCCTTCTCCGGAGCAACACCACCGGTCACCATGATCTTCGACCACGGCATCGGAGCCATCAGACCTTTCACCAGGTTCGGACCAACTACATCGCCCGGGAAGACCTTCGTGAAGTCGCAGCCTACTTCCTGTGCCATACCGATCTCGCTCGGGGTGAGACAACCCGGACAATACGTCACGCAACGACGGTTGCAGACAACGGCGATATCCTTGTTGAACAACGGACCAACCACGAAGTTAGCGCCCAACTGCAAGTACAGCGAAGCTGTCGGCGCGTCAACGACACTACCGATACCGAGTGCCAACTCGGGGCACTCTACAGCTACCCACTTGCTCAGTTCGCCGAATACCTCGTGCGCAAAATCGCCACGGTTGGTGAACTCGAACGCGCGTACGCCGCCTTCGTAACAAGCCTTAATCACGTTCTTGCAAACCTCCACATCCTTGTGGTAGAACACAGGAACCATCGGTGCAGCTTTAATCTTCGCCATCACCTCAAATTTATCGAACTTAGCCATAATTTTAAGTACCAAGGGACAAAGTACCAAGTACTATTTTGTTTCCTTGGATTCGTTAATAGATTTTCTTGTTGATACTATAGAACTTATCGTGATTTTAAGCAACTCAGTACACTCATTAATTATATCCTGCATTCTTTCAGAAGGCAATATCTCACACTCCTCTATCAAAGTTAACCAATGTAATGTTTCATCCAGTTCTTCCTCTACCATTTTTAATTTATTGATAAAGTCTTTATCGGATTTAGCAATACATGCAGCTCTATAATTAGCCGAGGGTGAAGTGCCGGAACGGACAATTTGACGTGCGATAGCCATGGCAGAAATCGTGTGTGGCATCGCATCTACCATTTTAATTATACGGATGGCAAATTGTTTGTGTCGTTTTTGCAATTCTGTTTCCTGCATAATATTTTTAATCTTCGATTTTTTATACTTTGAATATTGGTACTTGGTACTTAGTCACTTAGTCACTTCAAACTACCGTTGAACACGTCCGTTTGCGTTACCACCTGCGAGTGAAAGCACTTCATCCTCGCTTACGAGGTTATAGTCACCGTTGATCGTGTGCTTCAATGCACTTGCTGCTACTGCGAACTCAAGAGCCGATGCTTGGTCACCTGGATATTTGAGCATACCATGAATCAGACCGCCGGAGAAGCTGTCACCACCACCTACGCGGTCAATGATCGGATTGATCTCATAGCGCTTGCTCTGATAGAACTCCTTACCGTCGTAGATCATTGCCTTCCAACCGTTGAACGTAGCGCTGAAACTCTCGCGGAGCGTCGAAACGACATACTTGAAGCCGAACTCCTTCATCATCTGCTCGAAGATTCCCTTGTAACCTTCGGCATTCGTCTCACCGCCTTCTACATCTGCATCGGGCTTGAAACCAAGACAAAGTTCTGCATCCTCTTCGTTACCGATACAAACATCCACGTATTGCATCAACGGACGCATGATCGAGATAGCTTTCTCGCTGGTCCACAGTTTCTTGCGGAAGTTGAGGTCAACGGAAACGGTTACACCGTGACGTTTGGCAGCCTCGCAAGCCAGTTTGGTGATCTCAGCCGCCTTGTCCGAGATAGCCGGAGTGATACCGCTCCAATGGAACCATGCTGCACCTTCCATGATCTTGTCAAAGTCAAAATCCTTCGGATCAGCTTCGGCGATAGCCGAATGAGCACGGTCGTAAATGACCTTCGACGGACGCATAGAAGCACCGGTCTCGCAGTAGTACAGACCTACACGGTCACCGCCGCGAACGATATAATCGTCCTTCACACCATAGCGACGAAGCGAGTTGACTGCAATCTGACCGATCTCATGCTTCGGCAGTTTGGTTACCAGATACGCGTCGTGACCGTAGTTGGCACACGAAATTGCTACGTTAGCCTCACCACCACCGGGGATGATACGGAAATGATCAGACTGAATGAAACGATCTTGTCCTTCCGGACTCAGGCGAAGCATGATCTCGCCCAATGCTTAAAATTTAAAATAATTCTTAGCCATAAGGCACGATGATTTTAAATTAAAATTTAAAATACTGCTTTGCGTTGTTGTAGCAGATGTCTTCGACCATCTGTTGAACGCGGGCTTTCTCGTAGTCGGTGTACGGGATCATGCCGTTCTCGATGTCATTGCCGAGAACGTTACAGAGCGTACGACGGAAATACTCATGACGCGGGTACGAGAGGAAGGAACGGCTGTCGGTCAACATACCGACGAGGCGGCTCAACAGACCGAGGTTCGAAAGCGCCATCATCTGCTTCTCCATGCCGTCTTTCTGATCGAGGAACCACCAGCCGGAACCGAACTGAATCTTACCCGGTACAGAACCGTCCTGGAAGTTACCCAACATAGTTGCGATCACTTCGTTCGCGCAGGGGTTGAGGTTATACAGAATGGTCTTTGCCAGATGTCCTTCGCTGTTCATCTCATCGAGGAAATGACTCATCGCTTTTGCCGTCGTGAACTCACCAATAGAATCGAAACCGGTGTCTGCTCCAAGTTGGGCAAACATCTTCGAGTTATTGTTACGGATCGCGCCGTAGTGGTATTGCTGGGTCCAACCCGAAGCGTAGTCCATCTCTGCCTGAGCGTGTAGATAAGCGTGCTTATACTGACGAATCTCATAAGCGCTCAGCTCTTTACCTGCAAGCGCTTTCTCGAAGATTGCGTTGATCTCTGCGTCGGTGTACGGCTCGTCGTAGAACTCCTCGATTCCGTGGTCGGAGAGACGGCAACCCATCGACTCAAAGAAGTCATGACGTTTCTGAAGCGCAGCTACCAAGTCGCAGAAATTGCGGATCTCCATGCCGGCTACTTGCGCCAGTTTCTCGATGTATGCTTTCCAAGTAGCGGCTTCGATGTTCATACCTGCGTCCGGACGCCAGGTCGGCAACATACGTACTTCCACTCTCTTATCGATCTTGAGCATCTTGTGCCATTCCAGCGAATCAGCAGGATCGTCGGTCGTGCAGACGAGTTCCACGCCGTAGTGTTTCATGAGTCCCTGCGGACAGAACTTCGGATCGTTGGCAATGAGGTCGTTGCACTTGTCATAGATAGCACGCGCGGTCTCGGGGTTCAGACGCTCCTCGATGCCGAAAGCGGTCTTGAGCTCCAGATGGGTCCAGTGGTACAGCGGATTGCGGAAGGTGTAAGGCACGGTCTCTGCCCATTTCTCAAATTTCTCCCAGTCGCTGGTGTCCTTGCCGGTGCAGTAACGCTCGTCCACTCCGTTCGAACGCATTGCGCGCCATTTGTAGTGGTCGCCCATGAGCCAGATCTGTGCGATCGACTCGAAACGTTTGTTCTCGGCAACCATCCGCGGGATGAGGTGACAATGGTAGTCAATAATCGGCATGTGCTCTGCATGCTCGTGATACAACTCCTGTGCGGTCTGAGTTTGCAGCAGGAAATCTTTGTCCATGAAAGGCTTCATACTATAAAGAATTTAAAGATTAAATGTTCGTGCGTTTCATATCGGGTGCAAAGATACTCATTTTTTTGCAAATACATGTAGAAAAATTGACGTTTTTTTTCCACTTCGTGCATTTTTTGTCACTCCCTATTAATCACGCGCGCGTAAAGGGGAAAAAACCGCCTATATACAAAAACACAGGAACGTGAATTCCTGTGTTTTCGTCTTTCCGCCATGCGGATCATTGGGGACGGTTACAGCGTGACGCCGTTCTTGAAGATGGAAATCTCGTGGTAGCCGTTCTTCTCGTTATTGGTCTTGGCGCCGTTAGCCACTTCGATCACGAACTCGGCAAAGCGGCGTGCCACCTCTTCCATCGGCTCGCCTTCGGCGATGACACCCGCGTTGAAGTCGATCCAGTTCGGTTTGTTGTTATACAGGTTCGAATTGGTGGAAATCTTCATGGTCGGAACATAGGTCCCGAACGGCGTGCCGCGTCCGGTGGTGAACAGAACCATATGACATCCGCAGGAAGCGAGTGCCGTCGAAGCAACGAGGTCGTTACCCGGCGCAGACAACAGGTTCAACCCCTTCACCTGGAGCCGCTCGCCATATGCCATCACGCCGCGTACGAGCGATGCGCCGCATTTCTGGGTGCAACCGAGCGCTTTGTCCTCCAGCGTGGAGATACCGCCGGCTTTGTTGCCCGGACTCGGGTTCTCGCCTACCGGTTCGCCGTGACTCAGGAAATAGTCCTTGAAGTCGTTGATGAGATGAACCGTCTGGTCGAACAGTTCGCGGGTGGCGCAACGGTCCATGAGGATGGTCTCCGCGCCGAACATCTCCGGCACTTCGGTCAGTACGGTCGTTCCGCCCTGCGCTACCAGCCAATCGGACAGACAGCCGAGAAGCGGGTTCGCGGTAATACCGCTGAATCCGTCCGATCCGCCGCACTTGAGTCCCACACGCAGTTCGCTCAGTGGCACCTCAACACGCTGATCCTGTTGCGTTTTGGCGAACAGCTCACGCAGGATAGGCATGCAGTACTCCACCTCGTCGCCCTGAATCTTCTGGGTCACAACGAATTGGACGCGTTCCTCGTCTATCTCTCCGCAGAACTCCTTGAAGACATCGGGCTGGTTGTTCTCGCACCCGAGAGAAACGACTAATATCGCTCCCGCGTTCGGATGATGAATCATGTCGCGCAGGATCTTCTTCGTGTTCTCGTGGTCGTCGCCCAACTGCGAACAGCCGTAGTTATGCTTGAACGCGAAGATATTGTCCGCGCCGGTCTCCTGACGGAGACGCTCCGCACAGCGCTCGATGATACCGTTGACGCACCCTACGGTCGGAATGATCCACACTTCGTTGCGGATACCCACCTGCCCGTCTTTGCGGCGGTAGCCCATGAACGTACGGTGCTCGTCGGGGATGTTGAGTACCACCTCCTTGGGATGATACTCGTACGAGAGGAGTCCGGCAAGGTTCGTCTTGATGTTGTTCTCGTTCATCCACGAACCGGCTTTCTTCGCCTCCTTGGCATGACCGATCGGGAAGCCGTATTTGATCACGTTCTCCCCTTCGGCAAGATCCTTGATAGCGATCTTGTGTCCCGCCGGAACGTCTTCGAGCACGGTGATCTGCTTGCCGTCCACTTCGATAACGGCTCCCTTGGACTGCGGTTGTATGGCTACAACCACATTGTCCGCAGGATTGATTTTCAGAATATTAGTCATAATCATTTACGCCCTTTGTACATTGTACATTGTCCCTTTGTCCCTTAAAAGAGGCTTTTGATCTTGGCTACGAGGTTCTCCACTTTGTCCGCAGCCAGCATCAACTGTACCGTCTCAAGCATGCCTATTCGCTCGATGGACTCGAGGTAGAGCTCTACCATGTCGGTCAGACCCGGGATCTCGTTGAGATTCTGCTTGGACTCTTTCCAGATGATATCGGTAGCGCCGAGCACGCCTTCCGCCACTTTGCGCTTGTCGCCGGTAGCCCAGAGCTCTTTGAGCAGATCCATGATCTCCTGTGCATCGTTCGGCTCGATGGGGGCGCCGTCGGCACGTACACCACCCTTGTAATAGGTAATGATAGCCGCCAGACCCAGAACGAGTCCCTTCGGCAGTTCGCCCTTGCGCTCCAGATAAACCTTCAAGCCCGGCAGGTCGCGGGTCTCGAATTTCGGGAACGAGTTGAGCATGATGCTGGTCACGGCGTGATCCACGTACGGGTTGTTGAAACGCTCCAGAACGCTCTCGCCATATGCCTTCAGCTCTTCTTTCGGCAGGTTCAGGGTCTCAAGCAGCTCCTCGAACATCACCTTGTGGATATATTTGCCGAGCACCTCGTGGTTGCAGGCATCGCGGACGATGTTCACACCGCTGAGGTAGGTCACAGGGCTGAGGACGGTGTGAGGACCGTTGAGCAGCGTCACTTTGCGCTCGTGGTACGGTTTCTCGGACTCCGCGATGAGCACGTTCAAACCGGCTTTGTTGGCAGGGAACTCGGCTTCGAGCTCCTCGATAGACATGTTCTCCGGTTTCTCGATCACCCAGAGGTGGAAGATCTCCGCTTGAACAACGAGGTTGTCGTTGTAGCCCACTTTCTCCTGAATAGCGGCAATGTCCTTGCGCGGGAAGCCCGGAACGATACGGTCCACTAGCGTTGCGCAGACATAGTTGTATTTCTCAAACCACTCCTTGAATCCTTCGTAGTCTGCTCCGAAATCGTCTTTCCACAGCTCGATATACTTGCGGATACAGTCTTTGAGGTGGTGTCCGTTCAGGAAAATCAACTCACACGGCATGAAGATCAGGCCCTTGGTCGGATCGCCGTTGAACGTCTTGTAACGGCGGAAGAGCAGCTGGACCAGCTTGCCAGGATAAGCGCTCGCAGGAGCGTCTGTGAACTTGCAACTCGGGTCGAAGGTGATACCTGCCTCGGTCGTGTTGGAGATGACGAAACGGATCTCCGGTTGCTCGGCAAGCGCCATGTAAGCCCAGTTCTGGGTGTACGGATTCAACGCACGCGAGATCACGTCAATACGCTCCAGCGAGTTAACCGCCTCGCCTTTGAGACGTCCCTGCAGGTTCACGTGGTACAAGCAGTCCTGTCCGTTGAGCCACTCGACCATTCCTTTGTCAATAGGCTGAACGACCACTACCGAACCGTTGAAGTTCGTCTTGGCATTCATGTTCCAAACGATCCAATCCACAAAAGCGCGGAGGAAGTTACCTTCACCAAACTGGATAATTCTTTCGGGCGCTACGCTCTTCGGCGCGGTCCACTTGTTAAGTGCTTTTTTCATAAATAGAACTATTTAGTTAAACGAAAATATATTCCTTATTATTAACGGGATGTCTTCCTTATTATTTAATGAGATGCATTCATTTTTCATGGGGGAAATATGTCCACACATAATTCCGCTGCAAAGGTACAAAAAATAATTGGAATATGCAAGAGTTTCCACATTAAATGTCAATTTTTCTCCAATTTTCATTGTTTGCGGCAGGATCCGAGAGTCCACTTTTGGGGCAAATTTTAGTACGAGACCAGAATTATCACCTACTAATCACCTACTAATCACCTACTAATTACCTAGTAACAACATACTGATTTCATACTATGGTCTGGGAAAATTGTGGGATTTTTTTTGCCTTGACGAGAATCGAGAAGAGAGCCCGCCTCCCAGGCGGGACAATGAACGAAAAGACAAAGAGCAAAGCGAACAAAGAAGAGGGACGATGGACGGATACAAGAGAAAACGCCGAACGGAAGGAGAATGACGACAACACAGGGAACATGGGACACTTGGCGGAACATCGCCAAGCACTAGACCGAAGGAACGAGAAGGGACGAAAGGGCAAAGAGTAAAGAAAAACGCCCGAGGGGTTAGCTCGGGCGAGAAAAAGATAATAGTACTGAGATATTTATTGACATGATGCACTCGCTATACGCAAATAATATGTTTTTCCATTTTCAGGGACAGATATTTCATTTGTACAAGCAGATTTGTGTCCTTTAGTAATACTAACAGTCTTCGTTGCTACACATTCGCGCGTTTGTGCATCATATACACGAACCACCACAGAAATATCCTCGGTCGCTTCTTTTGTTAATGTCACATATGTAGATACATGACCACGTTCAGAAACACGAATCGGACTTTCTAATGTTACTACAACATTGTCCTTACTTCCATAAACACGACATGTCGTATCATCAGCAAATAATCCAATACTGAAAACACATGCCATTAACATTATCATCAATTTTTTCATGAAATTTGTTGGCGGTTATATCCCATCGCCTCGTCGGTTTTAAATAATTAAACAAGTATATATCTCATAACAAAAAGAAATATGAGCGCTTCCTTATCCCCATCGAGGCTGTAGGAAATGCCCATTAAGTCGATAAGTCACGCCCATATACACTATGGACGCTTGCTGACTTATTTTTGACTTAATTCAAAACTTCCTACATTTCGATGGGTCAAATAAATCGCAAACGCGAAATTCAATATGTCTTGAAAATGAGACTATTCTCAAATTCGAGTGCAAAGGTACAACATTTTTTTTATATATGCAAATAAAAGAGGAGAAATTTGTCAAAAATTATCCATATTATCATTATCATTCGTCCAAAATGTCCCAAAATGATTCAAAAAAGAGAAAATCACGCGGAGGAGACCTTTGTCAGATGGCCTCCGACCCAACGAACGATGAATGAAACCGGCATCCATGCCGCTGGAAAGAGACAAAAAGAAACAAAAGGAGATAAAAAGAGACAAAAACACACAAATTGACAAAAAATAACGTGTGTGCTTGCGTATGTCAAAAAAAAGTTGTAACTTTGCGCCCGATTTGGAAATTTAGTACTGATGAGAAAACTTTTTATCTATAAAACACTCCTCTTTATACTGCTGCTTTCTGCGGGTACGGGTGTATCTGCGCGCAACAGGTGGAGTCTGGATGAGGACAATTATCATTTCGGCTTTGTTACCGTCGGCGCGGGTTATACCTCCCTCAGTTACAAATCGGGCGATATCTCCGCCCAGGGCGGTGTAGGCTATCTTGCCGGGTTCGGTTACGAGTTCCGCCGCCATAACGCGTGGGTGAGTGCCGCTCTGCAATTCCAGCGTCTGGGTTCGGAGTTGAATATCAACGACTATATGTATATACCTCCCGTCGGAGGTCTGGATGATATGGGACGCGTGGTGAAGGAGTACCGCTATACCATTCACCAGCACGACCAGCAGAACTGGATGACGCTGGACATCCCGGTGGTGGCAGGTTATTACAACAACGGTTTCTATATCGGCGCCGGTTTCAAAGTGGCTCTTCCGGTCTATACCGCCGGCAAGGTGACCGGCAGTTATGATATCGATGCCGTCTATGACCGCTACGTAGGTATCGCAAGCGATATCCATTACTACAAGACCTATCCGTACGAAGGCTCCATGTCCCGTTATCCGCTCCGTCCGATGGTTTCGGTCGTCGGAGAGGTGGGTTTTGACTTCCTTTCTCTGATGAGCTCCAACGACCTGATATGCCACGTGCTGAAATTAGGTGTCTATTTCGAATACGGTCTGAACACCGTCAAGACAAGCCCTATTTCGGAGGAGGTGACGATTAATCCCCAGAATATAACCGACGCCACCATCAACCCGTATTATGCGACGGAGAAAGGTGCACTGAGTCACACCGTTCCGTATCTGGTGGGTGCCAAATTAACGTATATGATCGGCGGAAGTCGCAGCGCGACAGCTACCTGGCACAAGGGATGCCAGTGCTACGGGTATTGATAGTTTAAAGTGGAAAGTTGAAAGAAATAGAAAGTTAATGAAAAGGAACCAACATAGTTTATGGTTTGCGGCAGTACTCCTGCTGCTCTGTTTATGCTCCGTGACGGCATTTGCGGCGAACTATACGATCAACATGCCTCCGGAGAATGTGTCTATCTGCAAGAAAGACCTGCCTTATTCATGGATGGGTACCAACCGCACGAAAGCCGGTACGTACACCGAGAAGATCACCAGCCCCGACCAGCGCGAAGACGTGACCACCAAAGTGGACACCGTCCGTGTCTATACGCTCAAGCTGACCACGTACGACTATTTCATTGATGAGAAGAATTTCGAGCTCTGCAACCAGTGCTCGTTCACGTATAACGGCAAGACGTACCGGTTCGACAAGCCGGGTGTCTATAATGACACGATCAAGCGCAGCGACCCGTGCCCCACCATCGTACGTATCAACGTCCGCAAACAGACAGAATGGCATTTCTACGACACCGTACACTGGTGTGCCGGAGCGACCTACGAATGGTACGGGCAGCATCTGACCGAATACGGGGACTATATTGCCGAAGACGCGGATTCACTCCGTCATCTGCATCTGATCGTGCACAATACGGTGGAGCGTTTTGATACCGCCACCATCTGCAACGGAGAAGAGTACTGGTGGATGAACAACAAATACGACAAAGCCGGTGACTACTCCAACCGCAAACTCAAAACCAAATACGGCTGTGACAGTATATGCAACCTGCATTTGATCGTACTGCCATTGCCTACACCGGTTCATTTTTACGATTCTGTCTGTCAGGGTTCGTACATCGAGCGGACCAGCCTTATTGACGGACACACCATCAAGATAGACAAGGACACCGTTTATAATGATACTGTCAAGGCTGCCAACATGTGCGACAGTATCATTTCCTGGCATTTCTATTTCAAACCGGGCTTTTTCCACGAGGACATCATCCAGCACTTTGAGGGGGATACGGTCACTTGGCACGACAGGACCTTCGTCAATGATACCATTTGTCAGGATTCGGCGCTAAACCGTTTCGGTTGCGACTCCATATGGCAACTGCGGTTGATCACCAAATACGAGCTCTACCGCCAGGTCAGCCGTTGCGAAGGCGATACCGCCATGCACGGCAAGACGGTGATCAGCACGAACAGCGTTTTCATCGACACGCTGATGAGCACGAAAGGCGCGGATTCGATCATCCATACTTCGTATAACTTCATCCGGCCGTTCTACAGCAAGGAATCCATCACTATCTGCGAGAACCAGATCGTGGAATGGGTCGGTCACTTCGCCGACCATAACAATCCGTACCTGATAGACCCGGAAACGAACGACTCCACGCCGGTCTATATGCAGTTGGAAGTTACGGCGGACAATTCGCCCAGATCGTTCTTTGACACGTATCACCTCGCTAACGGTTGCGACAGTACCTATGAGATCATTGTCACGGCGCAGAAAGCATACCTCAAAGATACGCTCGTCATCTGGTGTAACGATTCGCTGGACAAGTACGGACCGTTCGAATGGGTCGATAAATACGGCAACACCCAGTACTGGTCCCAGCACAACACGGATACGGTGATCATCACCTCTCTGGGCGGTACACAGCCGGATATTTTGCACTATACGACAGGCGGTGAAGGCTGGACTCCTATCTCGGGCGGTTGTGACAGTCTGGAACGAATGCGCCTGATCGTCACCGACCGCTGTCCACAACCGGATACGGTCTGGCTATGTCCGGGAGGCTCCGTAACAGTAGACGGATTCACCTATACCGAACCGGGCAGATATGCCAACTGGATGCCGTCTGAAGGGTCCGACGTACGGGACAGTTTGCACACGTTCGATATCCTTCGGGCAGAGTCCAAAGAAGTGGATGTTTACAAAGTAGTCCTCCAATCCGAATTGCCGTACGTATGGTACGGACGGTTGTTGTACACCACAGGAGTCTATGATGAAACGGACCAGACGGTTCATCATTGCGACAGTGTGGTACACCTGCATTTGACCGTTGCTCCGACAAAATATGCAGATGGCGGAATTTTCAATTTCTGTATCGGAAAGGATCAGGAAATAATCCTGCCACACTCCGGTCATGTTGTCACACCCCAAAGCAATACGGAGAATTATCTGGATACCGTTGAATACCAGTTCACCTTTGTGGATGCCGAAGGGCATACACAGTCTGTCTTGGCGGACTCGGTTATTACGTATCATTTGGTGGGACACGAATCGCATTTCTACAACGAGGAAGATGTCATCAAGAACGGAGACACGTACGTATGGCACGATAATGGAAATCCGCGTATCATCACCGAACCGGGTGTCTATTTTGACAGCTGTACGACAGTATGGGGCTGCGACTCCGTTTACCGATTATACCTCAAGCAGGTCAACAGCTGGTACCACAAGGATACCGCCTATGTCTGCCAGAATGAACTGCCGCACAAATGGCACGGGAGAGATTTATACAAGGACAGTACCTATTTTGACAGCCTGCCTACTCATTTCGGCATGGACTCGGTATATGAGCACCGGCTGATCGTTTACAGGTCGTACCTGCTGGATACGTTTGTCAACATATGTCATGAGACCTATTATAATTATAAGGGCAAGACCATTCCTATCGCAGAAGGAGTCAGTTCGTATATCTTCGACGATACTCTCAAAACCCAAATTACGGGTTGCGACTCCATTTACCGGTTCCATCTCTACCGCACCCCGAAAACGATCGTCAATGAAGGTGTCCACCATACCGTTGAAGGAACCCCGTTCACATGGGAACCTATAGCGGGTCACCCGGTCACTTGCATCCAACAGGGTTCGTATTACGACACCATCCGCGCTGCCCTGACCGGTTGTGACAGTATCATCTATACCTTCGAACTGCGCTATGACCGTCCGTTCTTTGACCTGACCCAGGCGGATATATGCCAGACAGACGGCTATTACGAATGGCGCGGAAGACGGTTCTATAATGATACGGTGGTAGCAGATACGTTCCCCACGAAGTATCTGAAACTGGACTCCATCTACCAGTTGGAGCTGACCGTCCATCCCGCATATTTCATCACGGAGACCCAGTATATCTGTCCGGGCGAAGGGGTCAACTTCGGCAACAGGTATATCACCGAACCGGGTATCTATTTCGACACGGCTCACACCGCCGGCAAAGGGTGCGACAGTATCCACCAATTGATCCTCAATGCGGCGCCGCATTACTTCTTCCCCGAGACCATGACCTATGTCTATGACTCCGAGTTACCGCTTCTGTGGCATGGTAAATCGCTGCCCGGCGAAGGTATATTCTACGACTCGCTCACCACGACCGTAGGACAGCCCTGCGACAGTATTTACCAGGTTCAGGTGATCAAGAAACAATCCTACGAGTTCACCAAAGACACCTCTATCTGCGACGGCGAATACTATGATTTCTTTGGCACCAAATACTACGAAAGCGGAACGTACAAGCAGTACTACCAGACCATCCACAACGTGGACTCCGTCTATATCCTCAACCTGACGGTTAATCCGGTCAGCTTCACGCGTCTGTCCGCCGATATATGTATAGGTCAGGGCTATCCGTTCCTGGACACCATTCTGAGAGAACCGACCGTTTATCGCGATACGCTTATCAACCCCAACACGCTCTGCGACAGTATCTTCGAAGTGGTCATCAACCAGTTCGACCAATCCGAAACGGTAGTGAACCATATCTTGTGCGAAGGAGGTGTTACGCAAATCGGAAGCACGAATGTAAGCAGCGGAGGAGTTTATTATGAGACCCTCTCCGCCACCATCAGCGGATGTGACAGCGTGGTGAAACATATCGTGACGGTAGGCAAACCCTATTACAGCGAAGAAACACATGTGATTCGCAAAGGGGACTCGTTCACGTGGCATCATTGCGGCACACCGGTAACAGTCACCGCGGAAGGTGAGTACTGGGACAGTTGTTATACTACCTTGGGTTGCGACAGTGTGATGAAGCTGACGATAGCGTTCGTGAAAGACATCGTCTTCCCGACCCGCTATGACACCGTCTGTTATGCCGACCTGCCATACCTGTGGGACACCTATCCGGTCTCGAAAGCCATCACGGACGAGGGATTCCATTACGACACCTGCCGGGGCAACGGCGCGGACACCATCCGTTCGCTGCACCTGACCATCATTCCTACAGCGCGCAGTTCCAGGAACCTCGAGTTCTGTTACGGATCCGCCTATCGTATCAATGGTATTCTTTATACCGAAGATGCCGTAGTGACCGATACCGTACCGGGTCGGCACGGTTGCGACTCCATCGTGACGTACCGTCTCAAGTTCTATCCGAAATACGAAGAGACCCGAACAGTCAAACTCACATCGGCGCAACCCTACTATGAGGTGAAAGGTGCGCTGAACGTGGTCGGCGGAGATACGATCATCAATACCACCGGTATCTATTATTTCCGCTATGCCTCCGTCAACGGTTGCGACTCGCTCGTCACCCTTATCGTGGATGCGTGCAAAGGTACCAAACTGAATGTGATCCCCTATAACATGTGTCAGGGCGACGCCATCACGATTAACGGCAAACGCATCACGCAGTCCGGTTCGTACGATTTCTGGTTCAGCGCCAATGACGGGTGCGACTCCATCGTGCGCTATGTTGTCAAAGTGAATCCGTCTCACGAGTACGTGGAAACCGCATCGATATGCAAGAACAGTGCGTTCCGGTGGAACGGTCACCATAATGACACGGTTTATACCCGTCAGGGTATTTACTTCGACTCGCTCAAGACGGACTTGGGATGCGACAGTGTCTATATCCTCAAGTTGACGTACAAGCGAACCGACCTGCTGGACACCATTGTCTCCTGGTGTGCAGACAGCCTGCCCTATTCATACAAAGGGAAACAGTACTACGAAGACCATGTCTTCTATGACACGCTGTCCAATAATATCGAGGGTTGCGACAGTGTGCTCAGATGGAACTTCAAAGTGAATTACCACTGTTCGGCGTACGACCAGTACTATCGCTGCGTGGGTCAGAGCAAGATCATTGACGGCATTGTGATAGACCACGAGGGCACGTACTCCCACCATCACCTGACGGCGGATGGTCAAGACTCGCTATACCGCTTCACCGTACATGACGTAAAGCCTTTCAGGGACACTATCCGGCTCTCCGGATGTGACTCCGTCGGATACCGCGGTAAGATGTACTATGCACGCGGACCCGGACGGGAGAACTTCGGCGTGGATCTGACGTATCCTTTGGTCGGCGAAGACGGATGCGACAGTCTGATCCACCTGGACCTCACCATCAACCTGTCCTCTCCGACGCACGTGTACAGCCAGACGATCGCCGATTTTGACTCTGTTCGCTTCGGACCGTATTACTATAATACGTCCGGTGCTCACAGCATTACCTATACCAACATAAACAACTGTGACAGCGTTGAGGTGCTCCAATTGACCGTACTGGAAACTGAGTACAAAGATATCGTACATTACCAGTTGTGCGCAGGTGATCCGCGAGGCATAGAGGTATTCGGCAAACGCTATACGGCGGATCAGGAATACACGTATATTGTGGATACGACCTGGATAGCCGGCAGACCCATCATCCGTACAGCCGATATCACGGTGCGCAATCCGTTTATCATCACGCGCTTCGATGCGCAGCCGAACCAGCTCATCTGTTCCGACTTCGAAACGATGTTCAATGTGCAGTTCTCGGCGGCCGACCCGCTGAACCTGCCCGATTACTATGCAGTCGATTTCCTCGTAGGCGATTTCGAAGCGCACCCGATGCATCAGGAATATCCTGTAAACGGAAAGACGACGCTTGATATCTCCATGAACGGACAAGGCAAGTATATCATTCCGGGTAACTACCGCTATCGTCTCAAGTTCTGGTCTGCCGCCTGTGAGTTCAATGACACCACCTTCGAAGGTTCCATCCTCGTTCGCTATCCGGCAGATGTCATGGAGTCCGCCTGGGATGATGCCGTCATGCTGGTGAACGAACAATACAACGGAGGAGGCTGGGTGTTCGTAGCGCCCTACAGATGGCAGGTATTCTCCGCCCAGGGCGTGGACAAGACCGCCCTGGTAGCCGGTGACGTCACGCAACCCTATCTCTACTCTTCCGCGCTGGAAGAAGGAGACCGTATCATCGCTACGTTGATGCGGGAAGGATACGACGAACCTGTTCCGTCCTGCGAGTATATCTTCACACCGAGCCTCTCGCTCTTGCCGAACGCGATATTGGTGTACCCGACCGCCGTACAAGCCAAAATGCCTGTCACCGTTTCCTCCAGCCATGCAGGAACGTTCCGGCTGATGGATTATACCGGTCGCACCTATACGACAGGAACATTCGACGAAGGAGAGACGCAGATCACCATGCCGGGAGTGGAAGGATGCTACATTATGGTACTCAAAGACGAGCAAGGCAATAAGAAAACACAAAAACTCATTGTCTATTAATACTCCGTCCCTCTATTTCGGGTAAATTTTTAAAAAAGTGTCATACACTCTTGTGTATGTCATTTTTTTTTAGTACCTTTGCAGCGTTTTTTATAGTAGGGATAAAATGAAACGGAAAATAGCCATTATAGCAGGAGGAGACAGTAGCGAACATGAGGTGTCGCTGCGTTCGGCAGCGGGTATTTATTCCTTCATGGACAAGGAGCGCTATGATATCACTATCGTTGTGTTGAAAGGCAACGAATGGGTTGTAGCCGATGTACAAGGTGACAAAGTACAATGTACAAAGGATTTCATCGACAAGAATGATTTTTCTTTTACGCGCGCGGGCGTCAAGCACACGTTCGATTTCGCTTATATCACTATCCACGGCACTCCGGGCGAGAACGGTGTTCTGCAGGGATACCTCGATATGATCGGTATGCCGTACTCCTGTTGCGGCGTGCTGGCAGCCGCGCTGACATTCAACAAATATGCCTGCAACCATTACCTGTCCTATTTCGGATTCCATATCGCCAACAGCATGATGCTTCGTGCCGGACAGAAACTGCCGAACGCGCCGAAGATCGCAGAGACTCTGGGTCTGCCGTGCTTTATCAAGAGCAATGTGGGAGGGTCGAGTTTCGGTTGCACGAAAGTGAAGACGGTAGAGGATATCTATCCTGCTATCGAGCGTGCGTTCCAAGAGGGCGACGAGGTCATCTGCGAATCGTACATGCAAGGCACGGAGGTGACCTGCGGTGTATATAAGACGAAGGACAAAGCGGTTGCATTCCCGATCACGGAGGTGGTAACGCATAACGAGTTCTTCGACTATGACGCGAAGTACAAAGGCGAGGTGGATGAGATCACGCCGGCACGTATTCCCGACGAGGTGCGCGACAAGATACAAGCCGAGACGCTGCGTCTGTACGATATCATCGGAGCACAGGGTATCATCCGCGTGGACTGGATCATCACGAAGAAGGAACAATGCTACAATGTACAAAGGGACAATGTACAAGGTACAAAGGAGGATGTACAGATCAACCTGCTCGAAGTGAATACGACACCGGGCATGACGCCGACCAGCTTCATCCCGCAACAGGTACGGGCGGCAGGACTCGACATCAAAGACGTACTGACTGATATTATTGAAAACCAATTTACAAATCGTCAATAAATCGTCCAATCGTAAATCGTCAAATCGTAAATAATATGATAGATATTAACAAAGCGATCGAATCGCTGAACTGGAACAAAGAGCCGAAAGGGCTGTATGAACCGATAGCATATGCATTGGCATCGGGCGGTAAACGGTTGCGTCCGACCATGACGCTGATAGCAGCAGAGACGATTCTGAACGGCAGTCTGCTGAACGGCAATGTGATAGAGGATGTACTGCCGGCGGCGTTAGCGCTGGAGGTGTTCCATAACTTCACCCTGCTGCACGACGATGTGATGGACAAGGCTCCGCTCCGCCGCGGTCGCGAGACGGTTCATGTCAGATGGAACAACAACACCGCCATTCTGTCCGGCGACCAGATGCTGATAGAGGCGTACAAACTGCTGGCGCAGGTTCCCAATGACAAAGTAGCCGGTGTACTGAACCTCTTCAACGAGATGGCGACGGGTGTATGCGAAGGTCAGCAGTACGATGTCGATTTCGAGCATATGAGCCAGGTGAGCATCGACGACTACCTGATGATGATAGAGAAGAAGACCTCCGTGCTGTTGGCATATGCAATGCGTATCGGCGGTTATATAGCGGGTGCGACCCCTGCCCAGCAGGAGGCGTTGTACCAATACGGACTGCACATCGGGCTGGCGTTCCAGATTCAGGACGATATCCTCGATGTCTATGGAGACCCGAAGACATTCGGCAAGCAGACAGGCGGAGACATATGCAGCAACAAGAAGACCATTCTGCTGCTCACAGCAATGGAGACGGCGGACGCGGAGAGCAAGGCGGAGCTTTTGGGATGGATGATGGCGACCGACCGTGACGAGGAGAAGATCAACGGCGTGACGGAGATATACAACCGTCTGGGCGTACGCGAGGCGTGCGAGACCATCATGGAGGAGCACACGGCGTTAGCGCTTGCCCAGTTGGACAAACTGCCGCAAAACAGCGCAACCGAATCCCTGCGCGAGCTGGCTGAGAAACTTGCCACCCGCAAGAATTAAACGAACCAATGGTAAACGAATAAACCGTAAACAGAAAGATGCCTTATCGAAGACTACCGAACACAGACCTGGCACGGTTGTATGCTTTGCAGCATGCCGTTGAATGTGCACAGAGCGCGGACTACACGGAGCAGGTGATCCCCTACAAAGTGCTGAGCGAAGCGCAACGGTTCTTAGCGTCGTATGAGAACACTGTTATCCAGTCGAAGGACAACTACAAATCCTCCGTGAGCGCGAACAAACAGTACCGCCATATAGTACAGAACGCGCGCATGTATATATCGCATTTCATCCAGGTACTGAACCTGGCTGTTATCCGCGGCGAGATCAAGAAAGAGCAGAAACTGCTGTACGGGCTGGATCCCCACCAGCATGTTGTGCCGGATCTGTCCACGGAGGAGTATATCCTGGAATGGGGCAAGAAGATTATTGACGGCGAACAGAAACGCATGGCGAACGGCGGTTTCCCCATTTACAACCCGGCGATCAACAAAGTGAAGGTACACTATGACATTTTCTGCGAACACCAGCGCCAGCACGCCTTCCATATGCAGAACACGGAGCGTGTGCAAGGCGATCTGGATTCGCTGCGTGCCCAGGCGGACGCACTGATCCTCACCATATGGAACCTCGTGGAGGAGTATTACAAGGATCTGCTGCCCTACGCGAAAATGATGAAATGCCAGATGTACGGCGTGATCTATTACTACCGCAAGGGCGAAAGAAAACTCTCAGCCGAGAGCGACCGAGAGATTCAACACATACGGGATATACAACCGACTATCCAATGGTCTGCTGAGGAGTAACGATACGATCCACCTTGATGTCGCTGTGACGGTGAGGAATCTTATGCCTCTTTAACTGGAACCCGTAGCACACGCCGATAAGTTTCGCATGACGGTGATGGGCAAGGAAGCGGTCGTAATAACCTCCTCCGCGACCGATACGGTGAAAATACTGGTCAAAGACGACCCCGGGAACAAAGATGACATCAATATGACCGTAATAAGTCGGCGTCTGAGGTTCGGGAACCCCCAAATGACCTCTGCGCATCATATCTTCTCCGTCATAAGGACGCACCTCCATCGAGTGACGATGGGTAGCAGGAAGAAGGAATGTTTTTTGACCCGCATACTTGGTGAGCAGCGGACGCAAGTCCACCTCGTTATGGATAGGATAATAGAGCATCACGGTTTTAGCGTCACGGAAAGCGGACATCTGCTCGATTTGGGAGATGATATGCGCCGACTCGGAAGCAATCTGCTCCGGCGTTAAGATACGACGTTGCTGCTCAACGATAGCACGCATTGCACGCTGCTTCCGACGAACACGAATCCACGGGAGCCATGACAGAAAATCGCTTATTTGAGCCTCGAATAACATAATTATTGTTTATTTGTTATTGGTTCTTGGTGATTGTTAATTAGTACGTTTACTTTTGCGCTGCAAAAGTACAAAAAAAAAACGATATACGCAAATATTTTGACAAAAAAGAAACAAATGAAGCGCATTTTATATATATTAGGTGTATTTGTGACGGTTTTGCTCACCGGATGCGACAATTCATCCGGTTCGACCTCCACGACCTCGTCCGTTGCCCAACTGACAGGATTCGCGTTCGCGGCGAACGATTCGATGCCGGGTCTGGCGCAGGCAGTATTCACCGTGGAGGAGCGTATCGATACGGGTCTGGTATGGAACAAAGACTCGATCCTGTATGGTACCAAGCTGGACAAGGTGGTACCCAGATTCGTTTTTCAATCCACTCCGGGCGCGGCGTGGCTGACGATGCCGGATACGACCTGCGTACTGACCGGATACGACACGCTGGACTTCACCCAACGCCCCATCTATCTGACCGTCCGTTCATCGGATCGCACCGTGACCAAGACCTATGAGATCCGCGCGACGGTACATACGGTCGATCCCGATCTGTACACCTGGACACAGATATGTGAGGGTATATATCCGCCAAACGAAAGCGAGCAGCGGGTAGTGGAAAAAGACGGACAGTTTGTGATGATCAGTTCGAACGGCTTTGAGTTGAATGCCTATTCGTCTGCGGACGGCGCAAGTTGGACGAAGACCGGTCAGCCTTCCGGACTGCCCGCAGGCACCAAGGTGCGGCAGATCATCTGCGACGGAACGACCTTGTATTACGGTCAGGGCAATGCGGTGTACACGAGTACGGACGGCTTGACCTGGACGGCACACAGCACGACCTTCACCATCGTGACGATGCTCCAATACTGGAACAACGAATGCTGGTTGCTGGTCGATAAAGAGGGCTACGAATTGGGCTGGTGGCAAACGGACAGTGTGGCATTGACGGGACTGCGTCCGGATGGCGAGTTCCCCGTGAGCGATTTTGCCACGGTGACCTTCAGCAGTGCCAGCGAGCGGGCTCGGTCAATGATCATCGGAGGGTTTGCCGAGAACGGCAAGTCGCTCAACACGAGGTGGAACTTCGAGTACTCGTCGCACACGCCGGAGAACAAAGGATACCGGATGCAGGAGTATTCGATAGACCGTCCGCAGTTCACCAGCCTGACGGGTGTATCCGTCATATGGTACAACAACCAACTGTTGCTGTTTGGCGGCGTGGATGACCAGATGAGCTATTTCGGTCGGGACATCCTCTACTCAACGGACGAGGGACTGAACTGGTACCCGGTGGATACGACGAAGAACCGCTTGCCGGAGGTATATCAGGCACGGCAGAAACAGACAGCCATCGTACGGAACAACACGATCTATCTGTTCGGCGGTCAGGACAAAACGACCACCTACAGCGACGTATATACCGGAAGGCTGAACTCCATTGACTGGCAGTGAACAAGTTGAAAGATGATAGTTTAAAGATAAAAGAAGAAAGATTTTTTAACAAACTAAAATATTTGGAATTATGACAATTAAAGAATTTGATTTCGCCGGCAAGAAGGCGATCGTACGCGTGGACTTCAATGTACCACTGGATGAGAATGGTAAGATCACAGACGACACCCGTATCCGCGGTGCGTTGCCGACATTGAAGCACATTCTGGATGCAGGAGGTGCGCTGATCATCATGAGCCACATGGGCAAACCCAAAGGCAAAGTACAGGCAAAGTTCAGCCTTGGTCAGATCAAAGAGGCTGTTGCAGCCGCTTTAGGTTGCCCCGTTCAGTTCGCCGAGGACTGCGCAAAAGCACAAGAGCAGGCAACTGCTTTGAAGCCGGGTGAGGTTCTGTTGCTCGAGAACCTGCGTTTCTATCCGGAAGAGGAAGGCAAGCCGGTTGGCATCGACAAAGAGGATCCTGCTTACGAGGCAGCCAAGAAAGAGATGAAGGGTCGTCAGAAAGAGTTCGCAAAGGTACTCGCTTCGTACGCTGACTGCTATGTCATGGACGCCTTCGGTACGGCGCACCGCAAACATGCTTCGACGGCTGTCATCGCCGACTACTTCGATGCTGACCACAAAATGCTCGGTTTCCTCATGGAGAAAGAGGTGGCAGCTGTAGATGCTATCCTCGGCGACATCAAACGTCCGTTCGTAGCCATCATGGGCGGTTCGAAAGTAAGCTCGAAGATCGGTATCATCGAGAACCTGCTCGGCAAGGTGGACAAACTCATCCTTTGCGGCGGTATGACCTATACGTTCGCGAAAGCGCACGGCGGTGAGATCGGCGGTTCCATCGTAGAGCTGGACAAGCTGGACGTAGCGCTCGGTGTAGAGGAACTCGCAAAGAAGAACGGTGTAGAGCTCGTTCTCGCTCCGGATGCTATCTGCGGTGACGATTTCAGCAACGAAGCGAACAAGAAGATTTTCCCGTCGGAGGCTATTCCCGAGGGTTGGCAAGGTATGGATGCCGGTCCCGAGGCACAGGCAAAATTCCGCGCAGCCATCAAGGGTGCAAAGACCATTTTGTGGAACGGACCTGCAGGTGTGTTCGAGTTCGACAACTTCTGCGACGGAAGCCGCGCTATCGGTGAGGCGATCGCAGACGCAACGGCTGAAGGCGCTTTCTCGCTCATTGGCGGCGGTGACTCGGTAGCTTGCGTGAATAAGTTCGGTCTTGCAGACAAGGTTTCGTATATCTCTACCGGTGGCGGTGCGCTTCTCGAAGCCATCGAAGGCAAAATCCTCCCGGGTGTAGCAGCTATCAAAGGAGAGTAATTTAGTTGAAAGTTGATAGTTGATAGTTGAAAGTTTAAAGTTGAAAGTTTAAAGAAATGGAAGTAGTAGGAAAAATCATACAAGTACTGCCGGAGCAGAGCGGTGTAGGCCGTAATGGCAACCCATGGAAACTGCAAGGATACGTATTGGAGACCTTCGACCAATATCCCCGCAAGGTACATTTCGAGGTGTTCGGCGAGGAGCGTATCAAACAGAATCCCTGTGGTCTGGATCAGGTGGTAACAGTCAGTTTCGATATCGAGAGCCGTGAGTTCAACGGTCGCTGGTACACCTCTATCCGCGCATGGAAGATCCAGCAGGGTGATATGACCCAGGCGGCAGCCCAGCCCGCAGCCCAACCGGCGGTTCAGCCTGCCCAGGCGGCTCCGGTTCAGGAGGCAGCGCCTGCCAACGTAGATCCGTTTGACGCGACTGCCGGTGAGGGCACGAGCGATCTGCCGTTCTGATGCGCAAGCGTATCTGTTACATAGTGATCACACTTCTGTTAGCGGGTGGCGCAGTGGTCTGCGCCATCCGCTGGCAGGCGTGGTTCGGTATGCCGGACGAACCCCGATGGACGGGAGAGACCAGAGAGTACCGCTTCCCTGCATGGGAAGAGGACCGGACACCCGGGTCATTGGATATTCTCGTATTGGGAGATATTCACAACGCCTTGCTGCGCGAAGACTATAACGCATTGGCGGAGCGCGTTCCTCAAGCGGACGCGGTAGCCCAGACAGGCGACTGGCTCGACAGAGGGTATCCGTATTACTACCAGTTACTCCTGCGCGAATGGACGGACTGCCGTTTGGCGGGTCTGCCGGTCATTCCCTGTCCGGGGAACCACGAGTACACGAAAGGACTCCGCAAGACGCTCTCGCCCGTATGGAGCGATGCATTCACCGTTCCGGACAACGGACCTGTAGAAGTTCCGGGTGTCAGCTATTATATAGACCTGCCCGCTGTCCGTTTCATCGTCATTGACACCAATCCGCTGGTACGGCTGGTGGACTTGACGCGCACCCAGACATGGGTGGAACAGACGATGAAGAGTGCGGGAAACCGGTATATCGTTGTGATGATGCATCATCCGGTACTGTCTGCACGGGAAGGGCGGTTTAATCCGATTGTATATGCCACCTTCCGCTATACCTTAGGCAAAGCTGACCTGGTTCTCGCCGGACACGATCACAGTTATATGCGGATGGGGAACTTCGTGGTACTGAACACAGGCGGCACAGCGAAACCGCAGAAAGAGCAGATTCGGTTGCAAGAAACGATCGTGAACTGCGAAGAACCTGTTTATGCCGTCCTGCATATAGACGAACCCTGTCCGGACCATCCTTCCCCCCTTCTATTCTGCACGTATCGCATGCGCGACAACGTGCTCATCGATTCCCTGCATGTTAGCCACGACTGAAGCCATCGTACTGTCCCTTCTGCCCTATTCGGACAAAGCGCATGTGCTGCACGCGTACACACGCGCGTACGGACGCGTTAATTATATGGTGTACGGTCTTGGTCGCAAACACGCTATCGGTCTCTACACCCCGTTCACCCTTCTCCAACTGACGGCAGACTATCCGCCCGCAGCTTCGTCCAAACCGCCGACCTTGAAAGAGGCGTCGCGCAGCGGACAGTACGCCCGCATCGATGGCGGAACAGACGCTGTACGCCAGTCGATCGCACTCTTTTTGAGCGAGGTGCTTTATCACACCTTGCGTCACCCGATGAGCGATGAACCGCTGTTTGATTTCATCGCCTCCTACACGCAGCTGTTATGGCAGGAGGACACCAATGCCTGTCCGGCAGAATTGAGCAACCTGCATCTTCTTTTCCTGATCGGTTTTGCCGCCCACCTGGGTTTTGCCATAGACGAAAAAGAGCAACCGCAGTTAGTGCAGCCGCCCTTATCCCGCCTTGCGCGCCAGAACCAGTTACGCGCGCTGTGCAACTATTTTGCGGAACACGTCGAGACGTGGTCGGAACCGCGCTCGCTCGATATTCTGATGGAAATATTCGATTAAACCTTTTTTACACGCGTTGAATACGCACCAGATGATGGGTATAGTCCCCGCGTTCGGCGGACCATATGCCTGTCGCATCCAGTTTCTCCACCTTGACACGACCGGAGCAATGGATGATACGACTGCTGTCTATAATTATCCCCACATGCGATATACGCCCGTCCTGATGGTCGAAGAACGCCAGGTCACCGGCTTTGGCTTTGTTCAGGTCAGTGACCGTCCGCCCTTGGGTGGCTTGTTCGGATGCATTGCGCAGCAGGCGTTTGCCGAAGAGCCCCATGACGACTTGCGTGAAACCCGAGCAGTCCATACCCAGCGCATTCCTGCCTCCCCACAGATAGGGCACATTCAGGAAGAACCGCACCGCCTGGAGCAGGTTCTGCTCATTCAAGACCAGCGGTTGGACCGCCACCATCCCCGGGTCGATACGGAAACCGACTCCCAACACGCTGAACCGTCCGTCCTGATAGTCAGGCAGACACGTACCAGCCGTCAGAGGAATCGTCTGACCGTTGTTCTCACTCATTGCATATGCCATCGGGAACACCACCACAGCCGCGGACGCATAGGCTTTCCTGTACGCGCGGTACTCCTTGTCCGTCATCGGCGTGACCATCTTGGCATCCACCCACCCTTCCTGACCGTCTCCGTCGAGACGCACCTGATACCAACGCGCGTCCTCCGATGCAGCGGTGATCTGACAGGTCTCGCCAAAGAGCATCTGGGTATTTTGCTCCGCACTCTCGCGGGCAAGGGCTCGCACCGGAACGATACTATATAAACTGATTGCTTTCATAATCTTACCATCTTTGTTGCCGGAATAATCCTCCTACCAGACAAACCAGTATATACCACGGATAGAGCAGTTCCAGCAGGAGCGCATCGTCCCATTTGACGGACGGTTCGCGACGGGTGACAAGCCGGTACTCTATAGGGAACTTCACCAGCAGTACCAGCGGGCATATTATCTGGAGCACGTTGGCAGCCACGATGTACATCCCGCATCGCCGGATATCGGGGTCGGTGTAACGTGGCGCTTTGCCTGCCCACCGCATACGCTGTCTGAAGAACGCGCGCCATGTGGTCACCGGGCGCACGATGGCGGTATAGCCGGGGTCGTCGAGCACACTTATCCTATAGCCGCCACGCTTGGCGGCTTCGAGCAGGAACATATCGTCGCCGGAAGGGATTTCCGGATGCAAGGACGGTTCGCATTCGAGCCACACCCGCCGACGTACGATGAGGTTCGCTCCGGAACACATGACCGCCCTACCCTGCTGCGCCGACTCAACCGTCAGTTGCTGTATCGCCGCATATTCGGCTATCTGCAGACGCTCCAGCAAGGACGGCTTGGTATGTTCGCTCTCCATACGCAGCGGAAGGATGATGAGATCCGCCTTGGCATACGGTTCCCCGTATAGTACACTTGGTACCACGCTGGCTGCGGGCGGAACGATGACATCATCATCATGCAGCCATACATACTCCGAAACCGCGGCACGGATGAGTTTGGACAAGGCATGTTTCTTGCCCATATTGTCGTCATTGATGCCTTTGCGCGGCACGATGTGCTGAGGTACAAAAGCGGGATAACTCTTCACGATGCACGCCTGCTCTTCGATGGAGACGGGAAAGTCGGCGCACATCAGGCTCATCGCCATCCGGTGGTCATTGCGCACCTCGTGCAAACGAACTGCCGTCAGACGGTTGGACTCTTTGAACCGCAGCCGCGAGGTACCGGTGGCTTGCAGAGGGATACCCAGACGTTCACAAGTCAGAGCAACCGCCGGATACAAGTCCGGGATGCGTTCGAAATCTATCGTCACGGGTTGTTTCTTGACCGGAACAGTCGATTGGAAGATCTTCACCCCTTGGGGCTGATAGGATGTGAGCACTCCGAAATACCTGCTGTACAGTTGTGCCACCTCGTTGTCTCCCTGCAACTCACTCTTCTGCAAACCTTCCAACACCAGTTCGCCACCATGGATAGCGACGTACTCGTACCAGAAGGCGGCGGAGGACCAGTCAAGCTCGATGGAATCAGCCATTGATGGCTGATACATAGAGAGCAGGCGGCGGGACATCGTGATATAGGGCGACTCGCCGGGTTCAACCGGTATATCCTCTCCGTGCAAGATACGCGCCGAGGTGGTCTGGCTGGTCGGTTTGCCGTCCCGCTCCATGAGCCGCTCATCGCCGGTAAGCGTGATCGGTTCGCCGGGATAACATTTGTCCAGATGAACCTGTAAAAAACGCAACGCTGTACCGCTGTTCTTCAAGCCTACCTCCAGCCCCTCCCTCCAGGGAGGGGAAATTCTATGCTCCGGAGTTCCAAAAGTATCCCGTATCTTTTGCAGCGCATCGTGGAGAACGATCACATCGTCCGGCATATCCGAAGAGACCCGCATGAGCGGATCTCCATGGATAGCTTGCAAAAGCAGAATGCGATTTGCGATACTCTTTGATATGGGAAGTTGAATCTTCAATCTTCAATCTCCAATTTTCAATTTACCGAAGGTAATGCACTATAGTCGCGGCTGTAACGCAGGTGTTGCTCGATATAGCCTTCGGTGAAATCCAGTTTGACATCGGTGATCTCACCTTCGGCATTGCGCGTCACCTGATAAACCGGATTCACGAAACCTTTATACGGCGCGAGGTTGAGTTTCTTGTAGCGCTCCAGGATTTCTTTGTGGAGGTCTTGGTTTACCTTGACCGCGTAGGTCTCGACCATCTCTTTGGCGGCGGGATAGTCCCCTTCGGAAGTGATACGCTGGATCTCAGCCAGCAGTTCGCCATAGAGGCGGCGTACCCCTTCGTAGTCATTGATCTGCAAGTAATGCTTGCCGTCCCGCTCGATGATCTCCATCTCGCCGTCCGCGTGTGCATAACACCAGTTGGCAATGAGCTGGCGGTTGCGCATATGCGCTTCCTCGATGTCCTTACCCGGCTCGATACGCACGAGTTGGGTCATCAAGCCGTTCATCATCTGCTGGTAGTAACCGGCTTTGTATGCCTCCATGTTGGGCAGCAAGCCAAGTTCCACCAGTTTGGGATCCGCGAGGTAATAGAGACCAAAGAGGTCAGCACGTGCCTCTTCGATGGTCGAAGCGTGCTCCTTGAGGGCATCCTTGGTCACACCCGGCATCAGTTTGCCGGATCCGTGTCCGACGCACTCGTGCAAATCTGTATGCAGGTCACCGCATAGCGCGCCGTACTGCTCGTATATCGCACGAATCTCATCGTCTATCATGAACTCCTCGTTGAAACCGTTACCTTTGGCTGCCTCGTTGTAGGCGTGCATCAGGTTATCGATGGTGACGGACTTGGAACCGTACTCTTTGCGGATCCAGTTGGCGTTCGGCAGGTTGATACCGATGGGCGTAGCGGGATAGCAGTCACCGGCAAGGATAGCGGCGGTGATGACCTTTGCCGTCACCCCTTTGACTTCCTCTTTCTTGTATTTGGGATCGGTCGTCGAGTGGTCTTCGAACCACTGTGCGTTGTCGGAGATCAGTTGCGTACGCTTGGTCGCCGCGAGGTCTTTGGTGATGCCGAGCGGGTCAGAATACGTCTCGGTGAAACCGTTCACGAAATCGACACGGCTGTCGAGGTCTTTCACCCACGCGATGCAGTATTCGTTGAACAGCTGGAGGTCACCCGTCTCGTTGAACGCAATAAGTTTGTTAAGCACCTCGCGTTGCTGGTCGTTCTCGGCATACTTGCGTGCCTCTTTGAGCCAATAGACCACATGCTCGAGTGCTTCGCCGTACAAACCGTCCACCCGATAGACACGCTCTACGATATCGCCGTTGGCATCTTTGACCAGTTGCGAGTTGAGACCGATCCACAGCGGTTCGGGCGAGTTGTCTTTATGTGCAGCGTACCAGGCTTCGGCTTCGGCTTGGGTCACCCCTTCGCCGTAGTAGTTGCCTGCAGAACAAGCCACGAGATCCACTCCGTCCTGCGCAGTCGTCCGTTTGGGCATAATCTCCGGGTCGAACATAACGGGCAGGATAGCCGGGTCGTATTGCACACCGGCCGCCTCACAAGCAGCCATGAACCAAGCCTGATCAAATTCAGGAAGGAACTTGTCTTCCGAATAATGGTGGTGAATGCCGTTGGAGAACCAGATTCGTTTGAGATATTTTTCAAAAACCGCCCACTCTTCCGTTGTACATTGTACCTTGTCCCTTTGTACATAAAGCGCCTCGCAGGCACGACGGATACGCAGGTTGTACCGTCCGTTCTGGTCAAACAGGATATCGCGTCCCCAGAGGGCGGCTTCACTCAAGCAGTACAGCAGTTGTTTCTGTTGCAGACTCAAACTGTCAAACTCCGGTACATCGTAGCGGAGGATCTCCAAATCATAGAATTTATCCACGTTATATTGGAAAGCGGTTTCTTTCTTTTGGCAACCACAGAGAATCCCCACGGCTGCCATGATGATTGCAAATTGTTTTTTCATCCTTTGTACATTGTACTTTGTCACTTTGTACTTGTTTTAGATTCTTTCTAAAACAGTTTTTACCAGTTCTTTGATACGCGGTTTATAATCGGTGTTAGCCGCTTCTATCTTACGCTGTGCGATGACGCAGCAAACGGTCATTGCGCGGTGACCCATATGCAATGCGAGACCGGCGATGCACGAGCCCTCCATCTCGTAGTTGGTGATGCGCTGACCCTCATAGCGGAACGCGGTGATCTTCTCGTTGATATCGGGTACGGCGAGACCGACACGCAGTACGCGTCCTTGCGGACCATAGAAACCGTTGGAAGCAATCGTGCAGCCGCGCATCATATCGTCCTTGGCGATACGGTCCACCAGTTCGGGGTTGGCTGCCACCACATAAGGTACTGCTGCTTTCTTCGGGTAGCCGACAAAGTCCACAAACGCTTGCTCAAAGCCTACATCGGCTATCTTGTCGCGATCCTCATAGAAAGCGAGCACGCCGTCAAAACCGATGGACTTCTGCGAAACGAGGAAGGTACCCAGAGGGATGTCCTCCTGCATGCCGCCACACGTTCCGATACGTACGATATCGAGGCAGCGCTTGGTCTCTTTCTCGGTGCGGGTAGCAAAGTCAATGTTCGCCAGCGCGTCGATCTCGTTCATGACGATATCGCAGTTGTCCGTTCCGATACCCGTGGAGATACACGAGATACGTTTGCCGTGGAACTTACCGGTGATGGTATGGAACTCACGGGACTGTACGTCACACTCGATGGATCCTTCGTCGAAGAAGGATGCCACCATATTAACACGATCCTGGTCACCGACGAGGATGATCTTGTCTGCGAGAAACTCGGGTTTCAGGTGCAAATGGAATGCAGAACCATCGGCATTGATGATTAACTGCGAAGCAGGAAAAGTCTTCATGAATTAAATTACAATTTACAATGTACAATGTACAAAGGAAACTTTGCAACTGTACATTTAGTTAATATCTGTTGATTTTTGGGTTGTTACTAAAGCGGCGACAGTGATACCAAGTAATTCAGAACACTCCTGAATAATATCTTTCATTCGTTCTTCAGGAAGGATTTGACAATCCACTATTAATTCCAGCCAGTGTTGTGTCTCATCCAATTCTTCTTCGACCATTTTGAGTTTGTTGATAAAATCTTTGTCTGATTTTGCGATACAAGCAGCTCTATAATTGGCAGATGGAGAAGTCCCGGAACGAATCAACTGACGAGCTATTGCGTCAGCCGAAATGGTTCGAGGCATCGCATCTACCATTTTTACTATGCGTATTGCAAACGCTTTGTGGCGTTGTTTCAACTCCTCTTTATCCATAATGTCCTTGGTACTTTATCCTTTGTACTTTGTACATTAAATGCCTTTGTACATTGTACATTGTCCCTTTGTACATTAGCTTAGGCTTCACCTCCGGAGAAGGTAAGCGGGAGGGTACTGCCGGGGATGGGACCGCCGACGGGTTTGATAGTACCGAACTTCGCCTCGTACTGCCCGATATTGTTCTGCAGGGCACCGAGGATCTTCTTTGCCTGGTCGGGCGTAACGACCACACGTGCCACCACGTTTGCCTGCGGAACGCCCGGCATCAGTTGTGCGAAATCCAATACGAACTCCGTCGGAGTATGAGCTATTAATGCCAGGTTGGCGAATACACCCTGCGCCTTATCGGCAGGGATGTTGATTTTCAATTCTTTCTGATCCATAAAAATATTTACAATTTAACAATTTTTTCCTTTGTACTTTGTACCTTGTCCCTTTGTACATTAATTTACCATTTCCCCTGCCGTTTGGGTACGGAGACCATCCACAGGTTGACAAGCGGCAGGAAGATGTCGAACCACAGTACGGTCAACATCCCGAAGCGCTTCAAGCCCATCCGCCGGGCAGAGGTATTGATGACAGCCGTCTGGATGATCCACCGGATGAGGAACAAACCCAAGGCAATGTACAACGTGACAAAGGACAAGGTACCCAGGGCATAACATATAACTGCTGTCAGAACCGCCGCATAGAAAAGCCCGCGCGTGAGGGGTTCAAGGCTCAGACGGAATTTAGTTACGGGTTTGTACTGGTGGGAGACGGACAGATGCCGTCTTTTCTGCTGCCACCACTCTTTGAGCGTCCGCTTGGATGGCGACCAAGTGAAACTGTCTCTCGCCAGCACGACGGCTGTATTCTCCGGTGTCGCCACATGGTTGACAAAGAGGTCATCGTCTCCGGCACGGTTGTTCATCAGATGGGTGAACCCGCCCGATTCAAAGAAGAGGGACTTGCGGTACGCCAGGTTCCGTCCCACGCCCATGTAGGGGTGTCCGCACAAGGCTGCGCCCAGGTAATGCAAGCCGTTGAACAGCGTCTCGTACCTTACCACGCGGTTGACCCATCCTTTCTCTTCGAAATAGGGGCTGAACCCAAGGACGATGTCTTTTGTGCCTGGTCCGAATCCGCTCATCATCCGGGAAATCCACTTGTTGCTCTCGGGTACGCAGTCGGCGTCGGTCAACAGCAACCAGTCATACTGCGCCGCTTTGGCAGCCAAGGTGAGCGCCAGTTTCTTGGTGGATCCCACGCGTGCGCCGTAAGGGACAAACGTGCGACGCAGACGTTTGTCCGCCGCCATATAGCGCTCGATGACGTCCCGTGTGCTGTCCTCCGAACCGTCATCCACCACGATCACCTCATATAACGGGTAGTCCTGCGTCAGCAACACCTGCAGGTAGTTCGACAGGTTATCGCTCTCGTTATGCGCACAGAGGATAACGGAGACACCGTTGGGGATTGGTGATTGGTCATTGGTGATGGGTGATTTTTTATCTCTCCGTATGCGACGGGCAGGCGCGCACACGTAACGCGCGTACCAATAGACTTGTGCAATAAACAATACCGCTAATGCGCCCAACAGCACAAAGTCCATGTTATGTAAACTGTCTAATTCCAATTTTAACTTATCAATTATTCACAATCTTCACTTTGTACACATGGGTACTGCTTCCATCCTCCGCTTTGACGGTGATGACCCAGGGCTTGCCGTTGATCTCACCGGGCGTAACGGTCATCTCCTTGTTGTCCAGTTTGCGTCCCTTGAAGGTCGCTTTCTCGCCTTTGATGTTGGTCAGCGTACCGATACCGCGGTAGCCCGCGAGCACAAAATCCTTTGTACTTTGTACATTGTCCTTTGTACATTTAAAGACCTGTTCTTTCTCGCTGTCGGGGTTGAATCCTTTCCACTCCTTGCCGTTAACGGTCAGTTTGTCGATGCGGGAAGAGTAGATCATCTCCACGTCGTCCACATAGAGCGCATTACCGTCGTACAATCCGTCATTGGCGCGGAAAGCGGGATAGTTGCCCGCAGAGAAGATCACATTGCACATGGAGGGTCGGGCGTCGTTCATATAGAAAATAGGCACTTTGATCTGCGTCCACTCGTAATGCTTGGCGCGTGCGCGGTACCATCCTTCGGCGATCTGTTTGGCAGGCTGGTCCGTTCCGCATTCGTTGCCGTCGGTAGCGATACGGATATCGCTCTCCTCGTTGGTGCGTTCGGTGACGGTACAACCGCCCACTTTGTTCTTGTACTGCCTGCTGATAGCCGTACCGCTCCAGGAGTAGTACAGCAGGTGAAAATCCTCGTCGTCGGTCGCGGGTCCGACACGTTTGACCCAGACGCTCATGGTGTCGGGGCGGTAGTTCCAGGCGATACCGCCTTCCGTACCCGCCGTGGCGGTCTTGAGCAGCAAGCCCTTGAGGTACTGCCACGGTTTGCCCAGACTGATATACCCGGGTCCCGTTGCCGACAAACCCAGTTTGGGAATGCCCACCTCACGGTCGGTCACATAAGCGCAATAACCGCTGCGACCCTCTTTGCGGTACATAAAGACAAACTTGACGCCCGCCTGCGCCACGTTCGAGCCGTGCCATTCGCTCAGCTGCACCTCGTCCTTGAAGCTGTCCGACCAGTTCTCAAAATGGTTATCCGGCAACTGTTGCGCCGAGGCGCACAACGCGCATGCCAACAGCATAAAAACGGCTATAATACGTATTTTTCTCATTTCTGTCTGTACGTTTTGGTTCTTGTTTTCATTTCGCGTGCAAATTTACTACAAATATTTGGAATATACAAGGATTTTACGATAAAAATCGAATTTATTTGATTTTTTAGCGGGAAAGCCTTGTTATTCGCCGCACCCCATATATTTGCGCAGAAGTGTCTCCTGCGTCTTGGCTTCGGTCTGTGCATCGACCAGTTCGGTGGTAGCGGCGAGCCATTGTGTCTGCGCCTGCATCAGTTCGGAGAGCGGTATCATGCCTGCTTCGAAGGACGCCTGCGCCATTTGCAGCACCTGTTCGGCATTCTTCTGGGTGAGACGCGCCAGCGCTATCTTCTGCTGCGCCTCCGCCAGTTTTGTGTTCACCTGGGTCGTCTGCAGGGTGAGCAGGTCACGCGTCTCTTCGGTCTTGAGCGCCACGGCCTGGGCGGCGTGTCGGGCGGCTTTGTAGCGCAGGATAGCGTCCGCGTGGGCGATCGGCAGGTTGACCACCACGCCGGCGGAGAAGAAACCCTTCCCGTCCCACTGGTTGCTGAAACCGTTCTCTATGTTGGGGTTGGTGTAGATATACCCTGCGGACGCGACGATGTTCGGTTGCAGTCCCGCAGCCGCCAGCATCGCGTTCGACCTGGCTATTTTCTCCGCCTCCTGCATCAGTTGTATCTCCGAGGGTTGGGTGACCGCCGCTTCTATCTTGTTGCTGTCAGCGGGCAGCGCCAACTCGTCCAGTCCGCTCTCGTCCGTCACGAAGACCGAACTGAGCGGCAGTCCGCACACCTGCGCCAGCGCCATGTAGGAGAGGGTCAATCCGTTCTCCGCCTGCAACCGTTTGACCTCCGCATCCCCTTTCTTCGTCATCACGTTCAGCAGGTCGGAGTGGGTCAGCAACCCTTCCTCCACCGCCGCCTGTACGTCCTGCTCCAGTTGGCACAAGAGGGCGTAGTACTGCTCCGCCAGCGCTTTCTTGCGGGAGACGGACACCACGCGCCAATAGGCTTCATCCACGGCGTAGAGGATCTGGTCACGCTTGGCTTGCGACTCGATGGCGGCGATGTTCTCCGTCGCCCGGGCGATCTTGTACAGCTGGGTGAGCCGCCCGCCGGTGTAGATGGGCTGAGTGATACCCACCTGCGCCACAACGATATGCGTCAGGTCAATGGTCAGTTTGTCATATATCGCCTGGTACGCCTCGGCGATGAATTGTCCGGCTGCGCTGCCCGGGTCTATCGTGACCGATCCGATGGTGTAAGACGGTTCCTTGGGCAACAGGTGGGCATCGGACGAGTTCCACATATATCCGCCGTTAGCGGTCACGCGGGGGAACATTGCCGCCAATGCCGCTTTGCGGCTGTACTCCGCCGCCAGACGTGTCTGCTCCTGCGCACGCGCCGACGTGCCGTTCAACAGCGCCATATCGCGGCACTGATGCAAACTGTACCGCAGGCTGTCCGCCGCTCCGCCGGACGAACAGAACAGCAGGAACAATATCAGGAATCGAATATGAATCGTCTTCATCGCCATGTTCATTGGTTTACGGCTGCAAATTTACTACAAAAATTTGAAATAGACAAAGATTTTTCGATAAAAAACAAATTTATTTGGATTTTTAGCGGGAAAGCATTGTCGATTTGCACAAACGTGCGAACGTACCTTCGAGGTGGGACGGCTTGCCGTACCGGTGTCCTCGAAGTTACTCAAATTTTTGCATATATGCCAAATGTCGTTATTGTCAGGTGAATGCCGGTTAGTTTTCTCGTGAATGTCTCGATGAAGTCGTTCATAAAATACACCGGCGGCGGAATGCCATATAGAATAGAAGCTATAGGAATCAGGCTTCGTCAATAAGCATTTGGCAGGTTTTGCAGTCGAAGGTGAGTCGGAGGCGTTTGCCGGTGCGGAGCCGCAGGTAATGCGGCTCCTTGTCTTTGGGGTAAGGGTTCGTTTTGCGGCAGTGCCCCAACTCAAAGAGCAGGCAGTACCGGCAGGTCATCAAATGATTGACCATTGGACGATTTACGATTGAGGATTTAGTATCCGGCGTCTCCATTCGTTTAAAATACTTAAAGGTATAAAATAGGGTTTACTCTCTATGCTGATCGCACGCGCTATATAGGGCGTGTCACCGAGCTTGGTCAGTTGGGTACGAATCGTTTCGAGGGCTTTCTCTGCATTTCTGGCGGGCTCGTGCGGAAAGGAAAAGGATCCAGCCCACTCTCTCCCGGAAGGGACGGCATTATATTGCAGTTCAAACCCGTCTTCCGTCTCGCGGAATATGATATCCACGGGGATACGTCGCTCGGAGTAGAGGTTTTTTGTGAACTCGACATCGAGATTCCGGAATAATGAGCCTCTCCCGACCTCCCCTGAAGGGAAGGAGATTGTTTTATTAATCCTAATAAGATTTCCCTCCACTCCGTTGACGGAGAAGCCTTCCGCACCGATGGTCAGTCCGTCGCCGTTATGGAGTATGACACCTTCTTTGAGCCGCACGCGGAGGGTGTTACCTCGGGCTTCGAGCACCTCACCGACATACTCGCCGATAGATTTGGGAGTGTCCCAGTTGGCAAGCGGTCGTGTGCGTCCGTGGAGGAAATAGTCTGTCGCTCCGCGATGAAAAGTCTTCTCCGGGTCAGGAGAAAAAGAGCGGGTAAAAACCCCTCCTGACCTCCCCTCAAAGGAGGAACTCCCTCTCCCTGAGGAGAGGGCAGGGGAGAGGTTGTCTATCGCATTGCGATAATACGCTGTGATATTGGTCACATAGTCGGCATCTTTGAGCCGTCCTTCGATCTTAAAGGTCGTCACACCTGCGTCTATCATTTCGGCGAGGTAAGCGGAACGGTCGAGGTCCTGCAGGGACAAGACGTAGCGCTGGTGAATGGGGCGTCCTTGTTCGTCCAGCACTTCGTTTCCGGATGCGTCCAGCACATCGTACGCCATTCGGCAGAACTGGGCGCATGCCCCTCGGTTGGCACTACGGTTCGCCAGCACTTCGGATATATAGCAGCGCCCCGAATAGCTGACACATAGCGCCCCGTGGATAAACGCTTCCAGTTCGATATCCGGCACTGCTTCGTGGATGGCGCGTATCTCGTCGATTCCCAGTTCGCGTGCCAGTACGACGCGTTTGAACCCCAAGTCGCGCAGATACGCCACCTGTTCGGGCGTTCTGTTGTCGCATTGGGTGGAAGCGTGCAAGCGGACAGGCGGCAGGTCGTAGTCCAAGAGATGCAGGTCCTGAATAATAAGCGCATCGACACCGATTTTATATAACGCATGCGCGAGCGCAACGGCTTGCTGATACTCGTCTTCGTGCAGCAGGGTATTGAGCGTGACCAGCACCTGCACGCCGTAGGTATGGGCGTATGTCACCACCTCCGCCAGATCGTCTAACGAATTACCAGCCGCCTGCCTTGCCCCGAACGCCGGCGCACCGATATAGATAGCATCGGCGCCGGCCTGGACAGCGGCTTTCGCTACTTGCTTGTCGCGAGCCGGAGAGAGGAGGCTAAGCGGTACATCACAATACCCGCTGTCACCGACACGTTCATCGAGTGCTTTGTTCCGTATTGAGGGATCTCTATGCATTGCGTACATTGGTCAACTACTTCCTGTTGGACACCGAAGACCTCATGTCCAAAAATCACGGCGATTTTGGGAGCATTGGTGATTGGTGAATGGTGATTGGTGATTTGTTCTGCGACGTCTTCAAGGGTGACGGAGTCATGCGCCTGCTCGACGGCATAGACGGTATATCCTTCGTTCTGCAAAGCATGCACGGCGTCCAGGGTGTCCTTATAGTACTGCCAACCGACACTCTCTTCGGCACCGAGTGCGGTCTTGTGGATCTCCTGGTTCGGCGGGCAGCAACAGATACCGCACAGCACGACGCGCTCGATACGCATGGCGTCGGCGGTACGGAAAACGGCACCTACGTTATGCTGGCTGCGGATATTATCGAGCACGACGACCAAAGGCAGTTTGTCCGCCTCGCGGTACTGGTCCACGTTCATGCGACCCATTTCGGCAGTGGAAAGTTTCTTGCTCATAGTCTGAATGGTAAATGCACATGCAGCACGTGTGCGTCTTCGTCTATCTCCAATATGAAATCTTCGTGCAGCGGTATCATCCGGTCGTCGGTAAGGATAGCGAGCGTGTTGATCGTGGTCTCATCGACCGCACCGATGACACCGACCGTACCGTCCTCCGAATCCTCGATGGTGTAGCCCACCAGGTCCTGCCATGTGAAGAGTTCTTCCTCGTCCTCCGCCACGTCGCACCGGCGCACAAAGATCTCATTGCCTATCAGTTCGGAAATATCGGACGAGCGGTACGGGACAAACAACCCGTCGCGCAGCACGAACACGAACGCCGGCAGATCCTGCGTCTGCGTGCGGCGGAGCACACCAAGCGAAACCAATTCTTCTTTTGTGATCATTGTCTTTGAGTTATCGTAATTTTGCTGTCGGACACGATGACGTTCAAGCGTCTCAGCGTCTCTTGCGCTATCCCTTTCTGCGGCACCGCCGTCCCCGAAGCCAGGTCATACTGCTCGCCGCATGCCGGACAGGTGGCAAAAAACCCGTCCACCTCGCAGCTGCTCTTATACCCTTTGGAGGCGCAGTACGGGCAAGCCAGATCATAGGCGTCGTAGCCGTTCATACTGATATACGCCAGTACTCCTCCGTAGCCGTACGCATCGGTCAACACGCGGTCCTGGATATATCTGCCGTTGAGAAAATAACCGTCCTTATTCACCACGAGGTAGGAATAGAGGTTGGACGGCTGAAAATGCACGAACTCGCCCAGACGCGTGTCAATAACCACCCGTACGGGATATACGGGTACGCTGCTCCGGAAGGTCGTTCCTTCGCAGGCGCCCAGAGCGAGCGTCACACACACCAGACTGATCAGTTTCCGGATACCGCGCATATATGTATCGTATAGATCAGGGTCGAATACGGCGGGATATAGCTCTGGGTACCTTCCGTACCGTAGCCCTCCGCGTTCGCGTAGTCATTGGAGTCGTACTTGGAGTAGTCGTACCCCAGATAGGCAGGGATATACAGCTCTATGTCTCCGTGGTTATGCACCTTGGTACATCCTTCGGCAAATCCGGGGATCGTGGAAGGGAGGGAGAGCGACACGCCGTTGCCGCCATCGACCTGATAGCCGTTGATCAGGCGCACGGTGTAGTCACACGTGACAATACTGGTTTTGTTGGGTCGGGCTTCCCCGTTATTGGCTAACGGATCCGCGATGACCTTATACTGCAGTCCCGTCGAAGAGACTTCTACACCTGCCTGCGAGCGGTTGTTCTCCAGCCACAACTCGTTCTGCACTTTCCAGTCCATCCAGTTGTTCTGCTTGCAACCGGATAAAAGGAAGAGTGCACAAAGACCAAATACAATAAACTTATAACTTTTCATTTCTTTCAACTAACGACTTCTTTCAACTTTCAACTATCAACTTTCAACTATCAACTTTCAACTATCTCGCTATCCACAATTCCGGGTTTTGCATGTCGCGGTCCTGAAAGACCTGGAAATAGAGTTCCGTTTTCTGGTCTTCCTCGGCATCAGTAAAGATAGTACCGATCGTCTGTTTGGTCTCAACTACATCTCCTTGCTTGACACTCAGTTTGCTGAGGTTCGAATAGACGGTCCGGTAGTTACCGTGCTGAATGATGACGGCATACGTTCCTCCGACCATGAAGCAACTGGTCACCTCGCCTTTGTACACCGCGCGGGCTTTGGATCCGGCGGTCGTCTGGATGTATATGCCCTTGTTATCCACGAGGACCTGGGGATAGACGGGGTGTTGCTGTTTGCCGTAATGCCCGCTGATCATGCCTTTCTCGACGGGCCAGGGAAGACGTCCTTTGTTGGCTGCAAAACCGCCTGCCAGCAGTTGTTGCTCCTTGGTCATCTGAGTCTTGGAACTCTGCTCCGCCTGCTTGCGGATGATATCGTCGATTTTCTTGTTCAGCTCATTCACTTTTTTCTCCTGCTGTTGCAGTTTCTTCTTCAGGTCTTTCTCCTTGGTCTTGAGCTGGCTCAGCATGTTTTTCTGCTTTCGTTCGTCGCGTTGCAGGTTCTCCTGCTCTTTCTTACGCGTATTGAGCGCCGTCTGTTTGTCTGTTTTGTTGGTTTGCAACAGTTCGTTCTGGATCGCTATCTCCGCCTGGATGTTCTCAATGCGCCGCACCTGCTCCTGACGGTAGTGGGCGAACTCCTGCAGATATCGTGCGCGGCGTGCAAGCTGCTGAAAGCTGTCACTACTCAGCAGGAAGAGCAACGGCGACTGCTGCATGCGGGCGTAATGGGTCTGGCGAACCATCTCCGCGTAGTCGGCTTTGTAGGCATCGAGGAGCCGCTGCAGGGAGTCGCGGGTGAGGTTCAGACGCTTCATCTCCTTGTCCAACGCGGTTATTTCGCCGTCCAGGGTCTTGATGAGTTTGCGCTGGTTCTTGATGTTCTGGTTGAGCAGCTGCAACTTGTTCATCGTCGCACTCTCATTCCGCTTGGTCTCCTTGAGCATCTGGTTGGTCTGCTCGATCTCCTGCTGCAGTTTCTTCTGCTTGTTCTGCAGGTCCTTGACGCTGTCAGCAGATACACAAGGAACGATGTACAGAGTACAAAGGCAAAGGATGAATATGTATCGTTTCAAAGCCATTTAGTGATATCTATTTTGGTGTATCTGCCGAGGGGCAAATGGGTCAGTCTGACCGGCACATCGGTCTTGCGTGGTGTATATTCGAGGACCAGTTCGATCTTCTCGTCCCCGAAGTCATATAGCATCCTTGCCCGTTCGCTGCCTATAGGCAGTTCGGCGGCACACAGTTGCTGCAGGACATCCCAGTTGAGCGCAGGTGTCAGTTTGCGGTTCAACTCGGCGTAGGTCGCCTGGGCGTACTGCCCGTTGATCTTGTTGATGGCGATGAGTTCGGTGGGGGTCGCTTCGACGCGCATCATCTCCATGCCGAACATAGGTGTGACGGAGATGACCAGCATCGAGTCGTGTACCACCTGCATCGTCACAGGCGAGGATAACTTGTCGCCGTTCCGGTTCACCGTCACCCGGGCGTTCTGAATCAGACAGGTGTGCCAAGCCGGCTCCGGATTGGTGACCGGTGATTGGTCATTGGTGACGATTTTCTTTACGCCGCATCCCACCAGCATCATCGCTGCGAATAATATGACTATTTTCTTCTTCATTTCTGTTTCTTTTGTACATTGTCCTTTGCACCTTGTACTATATTAAGGTGCATAATGATCTCCGCCTGCATCTTCTTGTCCCCGTCTTTGGCTTTCCATTGGGCGCGGGTGAGGTAGAACAACGCCAGATCGTCCTTGCCCTGCAGGTGGAGTATCCATCCGTAGGTATCGAGATAGACGGGGTTGTCCGGCTGTTCGCGGATGGTGATCGCACTCATGCGCTCCGCCTCGTTCAGGTTCCCCCCGTGCGTCGCTATGTGATAGGCGTAGTTATTGAGGATGAGCAGGTTGTACGGATCCACATCCAGAAAATCCAGATACGCCTTGCTGATGACTGTCGGCTTGGCATTCATCGCCTGCAGGGCATCGATACGGAACGCAAGAAAACGCAGGTCCGTAGGGTCCGTCTCGAGGTATTTGTCCAAGGCGGCAAGCACTTTCTTGGGCTTTTTCCAATTGCTGTATATACGTGCGCGCATCAAAGCGCTGTTTGCGTCATACCCGTGCTGCAGATCCAGCTCGTCCTGCAGCGCCAAGGCTTTCTTCCACTGCGCCTTGTACAGATAGCTGCTCTGCAAACGCTCCAACAGATCCTCCTCTACAAAGGCGATCTCTTTCTTTTTGACCGCGGCGGACTGCACGTCGTAGGCATGCTGCAGAACTTGTATCGCCGCTTCGTTCCCCTCCGGCGTGCGCTGATCCCACAGGGTTTGGCTGTACCGATACCAGAAATGATGCGGGTCGGTCTCAAACGCCCGGCGGAAACAGTCGGTGGCATCGTCCGTGCGCCCCGTGCTGGAGTATAGTATTCCTATCACCGTCAACGCCTGCGGGTCGTCGGGATCTATCGCCTGACACATCTGCAGGAGCGCAAACGCGTCGGCGTAGCGGTCTTCGCTGATCGCCTGCCGCGCCGCGTACCAGTAGTAGCGGTACTGCTGCTCCTGCTCCGTGGTCATGGCTTGCATCTTGAGAGCAAAGAGCAAGGAGCAAAGAGCAAAGACTAATATGTATCTTTTAACTTTCAACTATACGACTTCTTTCTACTTTAAACTTTCCACTTTCAACTGTGACGAAAGTCACTTCCTCCCGCTATGCCCGAATCCGCCTGCCCCTCGTTCGGTGTCGCTCAGTTCGGTCACTTCGACCACTTCGGGTGCCTCATGTCTGGCAATGACCATCTGGCATATCCGTTCTCCGGGTTCGATGGTCTGCGCCTCGCCGCTGAGGTTGATGAGGATGACGCCCACCTCGCCGCGGTAGTCGGCATCGATCGTTCCGGGCGTGTTGAGTACGGTCAGACCGCGTTTGAGTGCCAAGCCGCTACGCGGACGAATCTGCGCCTCGTAACCCGCCGGCAGTTCGATGAACAAGCCTGTCGGAATGAGCCTGCGCTCCATCGGCGCGAGGGTCACCGGCTCCGCGATGTTACACCGTATATCCATTCCCGCCGCCTGCTCACTCTCGTATCGAGGCAGCGGATTCGTGCTCTTGTTGATGATTTTCAAGATCATAAGTTCTCGTTTTTTAGTTCGCAAAACCTTTGCGCCTGCAAAGGTACAAAAAATATTTGGAATATGCAAATTTTTGGAGGATTTTTTTAGAATTAGCCTTCGTGCCGTTCGTCATAGGCGCAGGTTCGCGCTGGGTTTTTCTTCCAAATGTGGGTTAAAAAGTATAGATTTGGACAAAAAACACGAAAACAATTTTGTCAATTGAAAAATTTATCCATATCTATTCAATCCATCCTGATTTCTTTATCTCTTCTTCCCGCGGATCATTTTTATAAAGTCCAGCAAGAATGACGAAGGTTTACCTTCCACCAGCATATCGTGAATCATCGCCTCCACAGCCATATCATCCAACGCGCCTTCTTCAAATTCGTTCTTTGAGGGACCTTTAACAGGTTTGCTTCCTTTGTACTTTGTACTTTGCCCCTTTGTACCTTCCTTGTCCTTTGTACTTTGCCCCTTTGTACCTTTCTTCGGCTTCTCCATAAGCGGCTTCAGTTCAGCTATGGGAGCCGCAAAATTGTTCCGCGCCTGTAGCAACGATTCGGACGACGGTTCATCCGTTTTGAGGATCGATTGCATCAAGTGCATCTTCTCATGCAGTACCAAAAACAAGTCGCTCAGCAGCGGTTCAAAATCCGACACATCGCCTTTGTTCTTACTGCGACACGGATGGTTCGCCACTTGTTGCGCTATGGGTTCTATCAGCGGCAGGAAATACTGACAAGCCGCTTGCAAACGTCCACGCAACAGCGTCTTATCGCCATTCAGCAGCAGTTTTGTTAATTGCGGTCTGAACTTATCAGCAATCGTTTGCCACTCGGAGAAAATCGGCTGTAATGTCTCCAACCAAGGCAACGTCTCTTCATTGAACGACACTGCTTTTGTAGCTACTTTTCGCATCTGCTCCACCAAACTGAGCGTCCGATGGAAGTCAAAAAGCGCACTAAACAATAGTATCTCATATTCCTTGCGCGCCTTCGGAAGTACCTGATTGATAGTCTCCACGGAAGGCTGGCTATCGGTATAACGAAGCACCGAAGGATCATTGGAAAGTTCGACATGATTCAAGGGCGTGGACAACACAATGCCTTCCAACGTCCGGCAACGGGATAGCGCCACATACACCTGCCCTGCCGCAAAAGCACGTGCCGCGTCAATGATCACTTTGTCGAACGTCAAACCCTGACTCTTGTGAATCGTCACAGCCCAAGCCAGTCGCAAGGGGTACTGCACAAACGAACCTAACACCTCCTCGTCTATCTTACCTGTTTGCTCGTCCTCACGGTAACGGATATTGTCCCAGACCATGCGGTTCACCTCGATGTCTCCGTCATCGCATCGTACCACAATCTTACCATCGTTGATATCGGTAATGACACCAATCTTCCCGTTATAAAACCGTCGCGGTTTCTGGTCGTCGTTGCGCACGAACATCACCCGTGCACCGATCTTGAGCGTCAAAATCTCCTCTGTAGGATAGATATTTACCGGAAAATCTTTCTTGATATCCGCTTCAAAAACATGTGGCTCGTCCGGCAATCGGCTCAACTCCCGTTCGTTCAGTTCGTCCGCCGAACGGTTGTGGGTCGTCAGAGTGATATGGAAGTCCTCGTCTGTGCTCCTGAACCGGGGATTATACCGCGCATTCAATAGCGCACGACCTTGTGCAGTCAACTGATTATCACGCACTTCGTTCAGCAAGTTTACAAACGTCTGGTCTTGTTGTCGGAACACGTGATCCAGTTCTACGTAAATCGGTTGCAACTCCTTCATCACCCTCGCTTGGAAGAAATATGGTCCTTCGTAATATTTCTTCATCGCCTCCTCGTCCTCACCTTTGGTCACCACCGGAGAAAGTTGGAAAAGATCCCCGATCATCACCAACTGAACGCCTCCGAACGGCTGGTCTTTGCGGTATTTATAGCGCCGCAACACCGCATCTATCGCGTCCAGTACATCCGCACGAACCATACTGATCTCGTCTATCACCAGCATCTCCAAATGATAGAGCATGTTGCGTTTGCGTTGCGTAAGTCGCTGTTCTGCAAATAGTTGTTTGTATGATTCGGGCGTCGGAATGAGTGTCCGAACCGGCAGTTGGAACAGCGAATGAATGGTCATTCCTCCCGCATTGATCGCAGCTACACCCGTAGGTGCCACCACAGCCATGTTCTTAGGCGATTCTTCACGCAACTTCTTCAGGAACGTTGTCTTTCCCGTTCCTGCCTTACCCGTAATGAACAGCGGTCTGTTCGTGTGCATCGCAAACTGCTCTGCCAGGTAGTACGGAAGAGATTGGCTTTGTGCATCTTGCTGTGCATCTTCCCCCGTCTTAAACGAGTTCGCCAAACAGATGAAAAGGTGCTTTTCCATAGATGTTAGTAACAATAGTTACAAATTTGGAGCAAAGGTACTACTTTTTTTTGACATATGCAAATTTTCTCCATTATATTACATTTTTTCTTGCATATATCAAATATTTTTCTTACCTTTGCACCCGATTTCGTCACAGATCCGTCGTATCATCCACATATATATTACGTACAATATACGGAGGATATACGGAGGATATACGTAGGATTAAGCTGAGAACAAGCGTAGAACAACCATCGTATCCGCCAAGATTGACGGATCATAAAACCCACACGCGTATGGCACATGTAGAAACAAATGTAGCAATCGATTCCTTCCAAGGGAAACTCAAACGCAACGATCGTATCGTTTACCGCACACGAAATGGCAGAACGCACGCTTATGCGTTCGACCATCCTTTCCGTGGCACCGCATCGGAAGAACAAGCACAAACCCGCTCCACGTTCGGCATGGCTGTCAAGCAAGCCTCAGCCATCCTCAAAGATCCCGAACAGAAAGCCGACTGGGAGCGTCGCTATGCCTCCTACCGCAAGCACTACCGCGCCTCTTCCTCCGCCCGTTATTACTCCACCCTCCGCGGCTTCATCATCGCCACCCTCAACGCCGAACTGAAAGGGGAATAACGCTCCGCTGCTCCGTGCATTCTGCTGTCTTTAAACATTAAACTTTAAACTTTCAACTAAAAATCTTTGATTTTTCTTGCATATATGAAATATTTTTTGTACCTTTGCGCCCTGAATTATAAAATGCGGGATTGTGTACATACACCATGATATGATTAACAGGAAAATAAGGCTATGGCAGATATAGAGAAAGTAACACAAAAAGGATTAATGCCAATAGAACTCTTCAACGACTTGCGGCAGATCATAGACTCTGCTCGTTCACACGTAGCAGCAACTGCCAATTATGAGTTAACGGCGATGTATTGGAATATCGGCAATCGTATTAATCGCGATATGCTGAATAATGAGCGTGCAGAGTATGGAAAGCAAATTGTCGCAACAGTGGCGCGACAATTGCAAGAGGAGTATGGGACAAAGGGATTTGATGAAAAAAGTATCCGCAGAATGATGCAATTTGCTCAG
>CAJOEJ010000019.1 GCA_905233375.1 Paludibacteraceae bacterium
AGGCCTGTCGCTAGCGTTCATCCTGAGCCAGGATCAAACTCTTCGTTGTAAAAGAAATTTATAAGATAGCTCAGAATAATCGATTTATCAAGTGTAGAATTTTTTCGGGAACTCACTAACTCAGATTTCTCTAAGTTCGTTTATTGTTTCTTGTACTACACTAATTGTATCAATCTTTCAATTCGTTTTCTTTCAGTTTGGCGCAAAAAAATTAGGTCCTTCTAAGAAGAATCTGAATTTTAAATGCCCTCTCCGGGAGAAAATAGAAACTCACTTGTTTCTCAAAAGCGAGTGCAAAGGTACAACAAATTTTTGAATTGACCAAATATTTTTGCAAAAAAATGCATCAAAAAATGCACTTTCTTTGTAACTCGCTGAAAATCAGCTGTGATAATTTTTGCGATTTTTTAGTCATTTTGGGCTCATTTGGTCATTTTTGGGGTTTTGCGGGTTGTGAGCATTCTTACACATGCGTATATAAATATATAATGAACGTGTGCGCTTGCGCATTACGCGCGCGTATAAAAAAGAATCAGAAATGGTATCCTATATGATAGGACAACCCCCAACCGATGTTATCTCGGTTGCCGAATCCGGGTATATAGAGAGGAATTGCGAGTTGTTCCGCCGCATCTTTGGGTGATTTGCGGGTGAAGAGGCATTTGACTCTTCCCATCCATCCCATATACAACCCGGCATGTACGTTGACCTGGCATCCCGCCACGATCTCCCCCCAGCAATCGGCTTTGACCATGGATACCTGATCCATATTTATTGGTGATTGGTCATTGGTTATTGGTGATTGAATATTAGTCAATGGTGATTGGAGTGTCTGGGTCATATGCTGTACGGCAGTACCGAGACGCACGCCGACGAGGAGTGCGTGTGGTGACTCGGGATGTTTCTTGAGCGGATTGATGTCTATGCCCACTCGTGCGAATCCGCCTTGCCCTCGGTACGAAAGGGTATCTCCCTGCGTACGTTTTCCTCCGGCATAGCCTATCTCGAAGGTAGGATACAAGCGCTGTATGACGCGCCAGTTCATCGCCAGTTCGTAGTGCTGGATCTGCGCTTTGGACGCAGCGAGTGCGACGGCAGTTGCTCCCAGATCCAGTTTGAGTGTCATTCCCTGGTACACGTCCGTCTTAGGCGGTTTGACCACCGCCGCCGAGTCCTGCTCGTGCGCGCCGAGTGTTGCGGCGCAGAGCAACAGAAGGAATATGTTACATAAGCGATTTGGCTTCATCTTTGAGTTCGGACAGTGCTTTATCGGAAGGTGTTTCTCCGTTGGAGGTATAGGCGGTGAGCATGGTGGTGGCATATACCTGTGCGTTCGATTGGGGCGGTATCTGGGACGCCATGGCGATGATGAACGCCGCCATCTGGTCGCGCGCATTGATGATGAGCGTCCATACTTCGTCGCTGACATAGACCTGCTGGCTCATGTTGTGCTCATATTCGGAGCGGAGGGTCTGCAATAGGTATTGCTGCAGTTGCGGAACGGTCCATGTAGCGAGAGCGGTCGGTTCCTTGGATTGCAGTTCGAGCAGCATATGTTCGGGCGTCGTACGCTCGAGCAGGAGGGTCAAGCGCTCATAGGCACGCAAGCGGATGGGCGAAACGGACTTCTGGGACTCGTGTTTGAGTTCATTCAGCTGTTTCTGCTCCTCATGACGATACATGGTTCGCTGAATGAGCCATATGCCCAGCACAAGGATGGCGGCAAAGAGGGTGAAATAGAGGATGTTCATGATTGGTAGTTGGTGATTGGTTATTGGTGATTGGTGATTTTACTCTTTTTTAATATATTTGGGGAAAGATTGTTCGAAGAGTCGGACGGCTTGGGGAATCGAGCCGAACATCTCCCCGCCGGAGGCGTTTGCATGCCCTCCTCCGTGGAACACTTCACTTGCCCAGACATTGACCGGCCGATCTCCCTGCGAGCGGAAAGAGATGCGTATCCGGGATCGTGTCGTGCCGGGTTTAGCCCGCTCTTCGCGCATAAAAACAGAGTAGTGAACCGAGGCTATCTGGAGGGGTTCGTTGACCAATCCTTCGGTGTCTCCGGTCTGATAGTGATAGAGGTCGAGTTCGTCTGCTGTAAGGGTGATAAGCGCCAGATGGTACTCGGGATAGATGCGCATTTTGCGATAGAGCGCATATCCCGCAAGTCTCACTTTATCAACCGAGTACTGATTAAAGACAGCGTTGTATATTTCATCTTTCCGTGCGCCGGCACGAATGAGTTCGGCAACGATTTCGTAGAGCTCGCAGTTGGTGGAGTTATACGAGAAATTGCCGGTATCGGTCATGAGTCCGGTGTAGAGGCAAGTGGCAATTTCAGTTGAAAGTTGAGAGTTTATAGTTGAAAGTTGTGACATGAAGCGGAAGACGACCTCACAAGCGGATGAAGAGGAAGGCAAGGAGAACATGAGCACGGGTGTCTGCGGATTGGAGAGAGGTGTGTCCGGCACAAGTATATGGTGGTCGAAGACGATCTTGGGCGCAGGGTTTGCCGCCATTTTGTCTCCGGCGGGATTGATCCGTTTGGGGTCGTTGAAGTCGGTGCAGATGAAGAGATCCGCCTGAGCGATTATTTCGTCACATTTTTGCGGAGCCGATTCATAGATGCACACCTTGTCCGCTCCCGGCATCCAATTGAAGAAAGCGGGGAAGGAGTTGGGGGTTATGAGGGTGACACGAACCCCTCCCGACCTCCCCTCAAGGGAGGAGGATTGAAGATTGAAGATTGAAGATTGAAGACCGGTCAGGAAGTGGTACATGGCGAGGGCGGAACCCATTGCATCTCCGTCGGGAGCCATGTGGGTCAGGATAACTATCTTTTGCGCTGAACGGAGCCACTCCGCCGCCTGATTTACGTGCTCTTGGTTAAGAATTTGTGTCATAATTTCCAAAATTTTGTGCAAAAGTACAAAAAATCTTGCATATATGCAAAAATTTTCGTAATTTTGCACGCATTTTGTGGGTATAGTTCGCGTATATGCGCATCTATACGCGTAATTAATAGGAAAAGAGTGCGTAAGTAATCAAACAAAACAAACTAAATAACAATGAAAAAAAGTATTCTTATTTTGGCATTTTGCGCAGCGATGATGAGTGCTAATGCGCAAGAGTCTTCCGCCCCGTTGATGACGATTAACGGCAAGCCGATCAGTGCGGAAGAGTTCCTTTACATTTACGAGAAGAACAACCAGGCCGGAGCCGTTGATCCGAAGACGATGGACGAGTATCTGGACATGTTCATCAATTTCAAGTTAAAAGTAGCGGAAGCGGAGAGTCAGGGTATTGACACGACCGAGAGTTTCAAGAAGGAGTTGAAGGGTTATCGTGCGCAAGCGACCCCCAAGTACCTTCAGGACGAGGCGGCGATGGACAGCCTTATTGAGATGAGCTGGCGTCATATGAGCAAGGACCGCCGTGCGGCACATATCGCCATCCAGTGTCCGCTCAATGCAGACAGTGCGGCTCAGGCAGAGGCATTGTCCAAGATCACCGAGGCTCGTGAGCGTGTCACGGTAGGCAAGTTGAATGTGGAGAAAAAGAAAGTGAAAGGCAAATGGCAGAACGTGGAGAAACGCCAGCCGGTTGAGTCCTTCGAGGCGGTAGCGCGCGAGCTGAGTACCGATCCGAGTGTACAGGAGACAGGAGGCGAGTTAGGCTGGATCACTCCGTTCCGTTATGTATATTCGCTGGAGGAGGCTGTTTATTCCACCGAGATAGGCAGTGTGAGTCCTGTTTTCCGCACGCAATACGGTTATCACATCGTGTTAGTGGAAGAAGAGCGCGACCATATGGAGGTGAAAGCCCGTCATATCATGAAGATGGTACCCCGCGGCGAGGGTGCGACAGACAGTCTGGATGCCGCCAAGCGTGCGCTGATTGATTCGATCGCTAAGGTGGTTACCCCGGAGACGTTCGCCGCAGTAGCACAAGCGGAGTCGGACGACCGTGGCAGCAGTGTGCGCGGCGGCGACTTAGGCTGGTTCGGCAAGGGCATGATGGTCAAAGAGTTCGAGCAAGCAGCGTTCAGCCTGAAGGAAGGCGAGATCAGTGCTCCTATCCGTACGGCGTACGGCTGGCACATCATCTATAAGGAAGGCGAGCGCGGTATCCAGCCGTTAGACAGTATGCGTACGCAGATCCAGCGCCAGGTAATGCGCGACGAGCGTGCGAAAGAGGCAGACAAGAGTTTCATCCGCAAGGCACGCGCCGAGTACAAGTTGCCGGCAGAGATGAGCGATGCGGATGTGAAAGCCTATGCAGACGAGCACCTGGAGGACAAATATCCGGAGTTGAAGAGTCTGGTTCAGGAATACCACGACGGTATCCTGCTGTTCGAGGTGTCTCTGCGCGAAGTATGGGACAAGGCAGCAAAAGACACGGCAGGTCTGGAGGCATTCTTCAAGGCTAACTACAAAGCGAACTACAAAAACGCGTGGTCAGCGCCTCATTGGAAAGGTCATATTATCCAAGCGAAAGACGCCTCGAGTGCAAAAGCAGCCAAATCAATTATCAAGAGTGCCCAGAAAGACTCGGTACAGAGTTATATTGCCCACCGCGTCAACTGCGATAGTGTCACGTACGTGAAAGTGCAGCACGGCTTATGGCAGAAAGGCAGCAATGCGATGGTAGATTATTTCGGTCTCAAAGTGAAAGGTTCGTCGTTTGAGCCCAACGGTGAGTTCCCGATTGTAGAGTGCATCGGCAAGACGCTCAAGGCTCCTTCGTGCTGGGAAGATGTCAAAGGTCCGGTGACAACGGATTATCAGGATTATCTGGAGAAAGAGTGGATCAAGATGCTTCGTGCCAAGTACCCGGTGGAGGTTAACCAGGAAGTGTGGGAGAAGATAAAGAAGTGAGTAACCTCTCCCGACCTCCCCTCAAAGGAGGAGGATGGGTTATTGGTGATTGGTGATTGGAGTGAAAGTCGGAAGGTTTATCATAGTGTTGGGATGCGTGGTGGCGGCTTATGTAGCGGCACACGTGTGGGTTGTGCGTTGGGATATGACGGACGACAAGCACTATAGTCTGAGCGAGGCGAGCAAGAACCTGCTTCGCTCGACAGACGCACCGATAGACATAACCATCCTGCTGCAAGGCGATCTGAACAGCGGTTTCAGACGGCTGAAAAAAGCGACGGAAGAGACCATCGCCGAGATGGACGTGTACGGAGATGTACAATGCACAAAGGACAATGTACAAGGGATTTCCGCAGACAGTCTGTCGTCATTGGGGTTGTCGCCGATCGTTATCCATGAGCGCGAGCAGAACGGCAAGACGGCGCAGACCACCGTCTATCCCTACGCTCTGATGGAATACAAAGGCAAACGTGCTATTGTGACGCTTCTGAAGAACACGCGCGGTCTGAGCGGTGAAGAGAACCTGAATGCGAGCATCGAGCAGTTGGAGTTCGCCTTCATGGAAGCGCTTCACCTGCTGCAACAGAAAGAGACTCCGCGTGTGGCTATCTTGGAAGGTCACGGCGAACCGGACGAGGCTCACACGTACGATCTAATGAACGTGCTGAGCAAATACTTCCAAGTGGATCGGGGATCCATTAATGTACAAAGGGACAATGTACAATGTACAAAGGTAGATGCCCATATTCTGGACGGATACAAGGCGGTGTTAGTGGTTAATCCGCAGCGTCCGTTCAGCGAGGAGGAGCGGTTTGTGATAGACCAGTATATCATGCGCGGGGGTTCCGTGCTATGGTCTATCAACGGCGTACAGTTCAGCGAAGACGTGCTGCAGCGGGAAGGCTTCACCCCTGTTGTCCCCTTGGAGCTGGGTTTGACGGACATGTTGTTCAAGTACGGTGTCCGTGTCAATCCGGCACTGGTTCAGGACGTGCAGTGTCTGCCTATCCCGGTGAACGTGAGCAGTGACCCGAGCCAGCCGAATCTTCAACCGATGCCGTGGACGTACGCTCCGTTGCTGCTGACGAGTGAAGGGAGCCCTATCACCCGCAACATGGGACAGGTAATGAGCACGTTCGTGAGTCCGTTGGACGCAGTAGGGGGCGAGGACGGGATAGAGAAACGTATCCTGCTGGCTACTAGCACGGCGAGCCATGTGACGGCTACTCCGGGTGAAGTGGATCTGAACGACCTGAATCCCGACATGCGCCTTTTCCGCTATGAATATGTGCCTATTGCCGTTTCGCTGGAAGGTTCGTTCAAGAGTGTTTTTGCGCACCGGATGATACCGGAGAATGTACAATGTACAATGGACAATGGACAAAGTACACAGGATATTATCAAGCAGAGTGTCAAGACGCGGCAGGTCGTGATCGGAAGCGGCAGTGTGCTGCTGAACGAGACGCAACGGGGTCAGACTATTCCTATGGGTTACGACCGTTACAGCGGTATGCAGTTCAGCAACCGCGATCTGGCGGTGAATGCCGTTCTATGGCTGACCGACAGCGAAGGACTTATTTCGCTGCGAGAGAAGAGCGTAGCGCTGCGCTTGTTGAACGACAAACGGGCACATGACCAACGCGCACAAGTACAGACAGTCAGCACGGTCACTCCGGTTCTGCTGCTTGCCCTGATCGGCGGAACGGTGTTTGTTATACGGAGGAGGTATGAATGATTCATTGTTTTAATGTTTTAATGTTTTAATGTATTAATGTTCTAATGTTTTAAGAATGATAAAACGGACGATATATATTCTCATTTTCCTGCTTGGCGGGATAGTGATTCAGGCGCAGGAGTTGCTGGATTATCCGCTGGACACGGTTAACGGAGAAGAAGTATATAAATATGAAGTGGAAAAGAGCATCGGTTTGTACCGCATCGGTGTGAATTTCAATGTGAGTCAGACGGAGTTGGTCCGTTTGAACCCCCAGTTGCGCGAGCGTGGTCTGCATTTCGGCGAGACGCTGCTTATTCCGACGGGCAGGAAAGTGGAGAAGAAGAGTGCCGCCCTGACCGCTCATAAACCGGCATTGCAGGAAACCGAGCGGGCGGAAGAAAGAGTGTGGAAAGACTTGAAAAAGGTAGAAGAGTTACAAGAAGCGGAATCGCTGAAAGGGAGCCGTACGGAGTCAGCCTCGGCGGTAGCGGACAGTACGATAGCAGCGGAAGTGACGGTAGCAGAAGTCACGGTAACGGACAGTATAGTTGCCGTAACGGACAGCACGGTTGTGGACAGCGTGGCGGTGAAGGGCAAGGTAGTGGAATTAGCGTTACTGCTGCCCTTTGAGAGCCAGCAGACCAAGCGCAGCGGTAATGCGGAGCGGATGATGGAATTCTATCAGGGTGCGTTGCTGGCACTGCACGTACGGCAGAACGACAGTGTGATCTATCGTTTGCGCGTCTATGACACGGAGCGCAGCGAGCGCCGGGTGAACGGCTTGTGCGAAGGCACAGAGTTAGACAGTGTCCGCGGCATCTTAGGTCCCGTTTATCCGATTCAGATAGCCCGTTTGACCGAATGGAGCGAGAGCCGCCAAGTGCCGGTTCTTCTGCCGTTCAGCGACGATGTGAGTCTGTACCAGCATCGTTCGATCTACCAGTTCAACTCGCCGGACGCGGATGAAGCGAAAGCGCTGAAGGAATGGATCGCCATGCATCTGGACAGCGTCCATTGCGTAGCGGTTCAAGTAGGCGAAGCGGACATGTCAGGTTCGATCCGCTCGTTGCACAAGGAGTTACGAGAGGCGGAGATTCCCTACTCGAGTTTGACGTTGCGCGATCTGCTGAGCGACTCGGTCGGTTATGCCTTGGACAAGACCAAAGAGAATCTGCTCATCCTCCATAACGACCGTTACCAGCATGTCCGCATTCTGATGCCGCATCTGGCATCGTTGGAAGCGGCAGGTTACCGTGTGCGTATTGTGAGCCAGTACTCGTGGCAGAAAGAAGCGATCAACCTGCCGCAAGTCTATACGACCAAGTTCGAGGACCGTATTGACCGCAGCGAATACGATGCGTTATGGTCGCAGTATTACGTGAACGAGCATGTGTCCGATGCACCGCGCTATGATTTGTTGGGATACGATCTAATGAACGAGCTGATACATATTGTGACCGGTGCGCCGAGTGTAGCGCCGCTGCAATCCCCTATCGTCTGGGAGAGCACGAGAGAGCAGGACGGATGGCAGAATACGTACGTGAAAGTGGTGGAGGATTAGTCATTGGTGATTGGTTATTGAAGAATAAAAGGATCATAGGGTTATTGGTGGTGTGCATGGCGGGAATCGGAATGATGACGGCACAGCCACGGTTGCGGACACCGGAGTATTACTTGGGTGTACACGGCGGAGTGAGTGCGAGCAGCATCCTTTTCAATCCGTCGATAGACCATATGAGCCCGATCACCAATGCGTGCGTATTGGGCGGCAACGGCGGATTGGTGTTCCGCTACATGGGACACAAATACTGCGCGTTTCAAACGGAGCTGAATTACCTTCATCGCGGCTGGGCGGAACAGGATGCGAGTTCAGGCTATTACAGCCGGAGTCTGCATTATATCGAACTGCCTATTCTGATGCACCTGAATTTCGGAAGCGAGCGTTGCCGGTGGTTCTTTAACCTTGGTCCGCAGATCGGTTATTGCGTGAAGGACGAGGGAAACCAGGGAACGCTAATCAACGGCAATAGTGCGGTGGAATACCAGCCTCTGGACCACCGTTTCGATTGGGGCATGTTAGCCGGAACGGGTATCAGCGTCTATACGCGACGCGCGGGCGTATATCAAATTGAGGTGCGTTTTGATTTTTCGTTCGGAGGTATCTACGGAACCACCCTGATGGATCACTTCAGCATGGCTAATCCGATGGATCTGAGCGTTAACCTTGCATGGATGATGCCCGTTAAGTGATTGGTTATTGGTAATTGGTTATTGGTGATTGAAAATATTGACGATTGATAACATATAATATATAATTATGAAGACAAATTATGAAGTGCGTTATGCGTCGAATCCGACGGACGCGAAGAGTTATGACACCACGCGTTTGCGCAAGGATTTTCTGATTGAGCATCTGTTTGGTGCGAATGAGGTGAACATGGTGTATTCTATGTACGACCGAATGATCGTCGGCGGCGCGATGCCGGTTGGCGAGAGTCTGCTGTTAGAAGCGATCGACCCGCTGAGGGCACCGTATTTCCTGACGCGCCGCGAGATAGGAATCTTCAACGTAGGCGGCAAAGGAAGAGTCATAGTAAGTGACAAAGGGACAAAGGACAATGTACAAAGGAATGAAGCGGTATATGAATTGGATTACAAGGAGGCATTGTACCTGGGTCGCGGTGACCGCGAGGTTCATTTCGAGAGTGTGGATGCCAACCAACCGGCGCTATTCTACTTCAATTCGACGACCGCTCATTGCGCATATCCGGACAAGAAAGTGACGAAGAGCGATGCAGTAGTAGCGCATATGGGCAGCCTGGAGATGAGCAACGAGCGCGACATCAACAAGATGTTAGTGAACCAAGTGCTTCCGACCTGCCAGTTACAGATGGGCATGACGGAGCTGGCGACGGGAAGCGTGTGGAACACGATGCCGGCACACGTTCACAGCCGCCGCATGGAAGCGTACTTCTATTTCGAGGTGCCGGAAGAGCAAGCCGTTTGCCACTTCATGGGCGAGGTGGAAGAGACACGGCATATATGGATGAAAGGCAACCAAGCCGTGCTGTCACCGGAATGGTCCATTCACTCCGCCGCCGCTACGCATAACTACACGTTCATCTGGGGAATGGGCGGCGAGAACCTGGATTACGGAGATCAGGATTTTAGCAAAATCACGGATCTAAAGTGATTTAATGTACAAAGTGACAATGTACAAAGTACAAAGGAGTTAGATTATGAAGAATTTATTTTCATTGGAAGGCAAGAATGCGTGGGTGACGGGTGCATGCTACGGAATCGGTTTTGCCATAGCAAAGGCATTTGCACAAGCAGGTGCGAAGGCTATTATTTTCAACGCCCGTAGTCAGGAAGCTATCGACAAAGCGTACGAAGCGTACCGTGCCGAAGGTATCGAGAACGTACACGGCTACGTGTGCAACGTGACGGACGAGGCTGCGGTAAAAGCACTCGTGGAGCAGATTCACGCGGAAGTAGGACAGATCAATATCTTAGTGAACAACGCAGGTATCATCAAACGTATTCCGATGCACGAGATGAAACGCGAAGAGTTCCAGCAGGTGATAGACATTGACTTAGTGGCACCGTATATCGTGAGTGCCGCCGTTCTGCCGGAGATGATGGAACGTCGCGAGGGCAAGATCATCAATATCTGCTCTATGATGAGCGAGTTGGGTCGCGAGACAGTGAGTGCGTACGCCGCAGCAAAAGGCGGTTTGAAGATGCTGACCCGTAACATCTGCTCGGAGTACGGCGAGTACAACATCCAATGCAACGGTCTTGGTCCGGGTTATATAGCCACTCCGCAGACCGCCCCTCTGCGCGAGCCGCAAGCGGATGGAAGCCGTCATCCGTTCGATGCGTTCATCTGCGCGAAGACACCGGCAGGTCGCTGGCTGGACGCGGATGAATTAGGCGGCACGGCAGTATTCCTTGCCAGCCACGCCTCCGATGCCGTAAACGGACAGATCATCTATGTGGATGGCGGTATATTGGCGTATATTGGTCGTCAACCAAAATAATTGGTTATTGGTGATTTAAGCAAAAGGGCAGAAATGTTGCAAATCGGATTCAAGTTAGTCTCGTCTTAATCTCGTCTTGCTCTCGACATGCTCTCGATATGATCCTGTATATGAAAAATATTCTATTTTGCATCTTATTAGCACTCAACCTGACGGCATGTCAGCAGGAAGTGCAGCAGAAAGTGTACGGTCGCTTTGTTCCTGAACGCAAGGATGACTTTGCGTGGGAGAACGAATACGCGGCGTACCGGTTCTACGGTCCGGCATTAGCGCCGGAGAACCCGTCGAACGGAGTGGATATCTTTATGAAGAACACGCCCGCGTTTGTGCTCGACACGTTCTTCTATAACTACGTGAACCACAAGATTCCGTATCACGTGCAGCACGGAATAGGTTTTGACGGTTACAAAGTGGCACACACGACGGGTTGCGGCGGTCCTGCAATCGTGGCGGGTGACTCCCTGTACGTGGGTGACCAGTTCGACACATGGGAGATATTGGAGCAGAGTCCGACGAAAATAGTGTTCCGCCTCCATTACGACAGCCTGCATATCGCAGGTTCTGTTTTCAGCGAGGATCTTACGGTGACCGCTTGCGCGGGCAAGATCCTCAACCGTGCAGAACTGGTACTGACGCCCCTTTCCGGCGAAGAGGTGCCGGATATGCAGGTGGGCGCAGGTCTGTATATGCATGACAGCATCGGAACGTACCAGTTCCTGCCGTCAGAAGGCGCTGTCGTCTATACAGAGACGGCGTTGAGCGATCCGGGTGCGGTTCGTCTGAACAGGAAATGGTACGACAACACCGACCTTGGTCAGACGCACGAAGCGATCATCGTACCGGGTGCGACCGTGCAGATCCTCTCCAATACGCTCGTTATGGCAGTACCATACACTCCGGGCGAGACCCTGACGTACCGGTTCGGCGGTTGCTGGGACCGTTGGACGGACGGCAAACATGCATTCCCCACGCAGGAAGCGTGGATAAAAGCTATCCTAAAAGAAGCGAAACGATGACCTATCTGATTATCCGGCTGGCGACTTTAGGCAATGTGGCAATGACCGTTCCCGTTATTGCCTCGTTGAGTCGTCGCTATCCGGATGACAGGTTTATCATCGCGAGCAAGAAAGAGTTAGGCGCCATGTTCGCCTCGATGCCGAATGTGGAGTTCCGCAAGGTGGACAACCACCTGAACTGGCACGGCGTGTGGGATCTGTGGAAAGCGTGGCGGAAAGAGGCGGATGCAGTGATTGACCTGCAGGACGTGCTCCGTACGCGCGTGTTCGACATGTTGATGCTGTTGAGCGGCAAGCGCGTGACACGTGTCCGTTACGGACGTCTCCGCAAGCAGCTGATCACCGTTTGGGGTATCGGCAAGAAGCCGTTGCCGAGCGAGTTTGCGCGGTATGCGGACACGTTCCGGCGTGCAGGTCTGGAGACGGACGACACGTTCACGGCGTTGCCGGTACACAAGAAAGCCGCAGCGAACGTGGTCAAACGGTTCGGCACGAAAGAAGGACGCTGGATAGGGCTGGCTCCTTATGCCAAATCGCGGTCGAACATGCTGCCCTATCGCGTGACGAAAGAGATCATCGAACAGCTGAGCGCCGACGAGCAGACCCGCGTGTTCCTGTTCGGCGCAGGAAAGATCGAATGCGAGATGCTCCGGCAATGGGCGAGCGTTTTTCCGAGGACGGAGAGCGTAGCCGGGAGCCTGAAATTAGAAGAGGAACTGGAACTAATGCGAATGCTGGATGTAATGATCTGCATGGACAGCGCGAACCAACACCTGTCCAGTTTAGTGGGTCTGCGCGCTATAAGCGTGTGGTGTGCCACCCATCCAATGATCGGTTTTGCCGGTTGGAAACAACGACCGGAAGATATTATACAACGCCATGACTTACGTTGCCGTCCGTGCACGTGTCATGGTACAAACCACTGCCGGTACGGCAACTATGCATGCCGGCAAATAGAAGCAGAAACAATTGTAACACATATATGAGCAAGATTATTTCGTTAGCTAACCAAAAAGGAGGCGTCGGCAAGACGACGACCTCTATCAACTTGGCAGCAGCCTTGGCAAAAGAAGGCAAGCATGTACTTCTGATAGACGCAGACCCCCAAGCGAACAGTTCGTCGGGTCTGGGTGTAGAGATCCGCGAACTGGACAACACGATCTACGAGTGTCTGGTGAACGGCGTGGATCCTCACACGGCGATCGTAGAAACGAACACGAAGAACCTGAGCCTTATCCCGAGCCACATCGACTTAGTGGGAGCAGAGATCGAGATGCTGAACTTAGAGCACCGTGAGATGCTGCTGAAGAACGTACTGGAGCAGGTGCGCGATGAGTACGACTACATCCTGATCGATTGTAGTCCGTCGCTGGGCTTGATTACTATCAACGCCCTGACGGCAAGCGACAGCGTCATCATTCCCGTCCAATGCGAGTTCTTTGCACTGGAAGGTATCGCCAAGCTGCTGAACACGATCAAGATTATCAAATCGAAGCTGAACCCGGGTCTGAAGATTGAAGGTTTCCTTCTGACGATGTTCGACAATCGTCTGAGGCTGAGCAACCAGGTGTATGACGAGGTGAAACGCCACTTCGGCGATTTGGTTTTCAACACGGTCATTGCGCGCAACGTGCGTTTGAGCGAGGCTCCTTCGCACGGTGTGTCGGTGCTCGAATACGACCCGAGTTCGAAGGGTGCGCAGAACTACCGCGCTTTAGCAAAAGAACTGATTAAAAGAAAGAACTGATTATGAAACGATCCACAGGTTTAGGGCGCGGACTGGACGCCCTGATAGATACGAGTCATGTAGATACGAACGGTAGCAGTTCCATTTCGGAGATTGCTCTGGATAGTATCTATGCCAATCCGGACCAGCCTCGGCGCACGTTCGACGAGGAGGCATTGCAGGAGTTGGCGGATTCGATACGAGAACACGGTGTCATCTCTCCTATCACGCTGCGTGACAACGGCGACGGCAGTTATATGATTATTGCCGGCGAGCGCCGTTTCCGCGCAAGCAAGATAGCCGGTCTGGAACGTATTCCGGCGTATATCCGCACGGCGAAAGACGAGCAGGTAATGGAATGGGCACTGATTGAGAACATCCAGCGTGAGGACCTGGATGCGATAGAGATAGCCCTGGCTTACCAGCGTCTGATGGACGAGTACGACCTGACACAGGAGCGGATGGCGGAACGTATCGGCAAGAAGCGTGCGACGGTAGCCAACTACCTGCGTTTGCTGAAGTTACCGGCTGAGATTCAGATGGGTATCAAAGAGAAGAAGATCGATATGGGTCATGCCCGCGCTATCCTTGCAACGACCTCTCCCGAGCGTCAGTTGGGGCTCTACCAGCGTATCTTGCGCGAAGGGCTGTCTGTGCGCAAGGTGGAGGAACTGGCGCAGGAGGAGAAAAGCGGCGAGAAGCAGAAAGCGAAAGGCGACAAGACGAACCCGTACACGGCGCTGCAGAAAGAGCTGAGCGCCACAACCGGACTCAAAGTGAAAGTGCAGGAAGGCAAAGTGACCATCGCGTTTGCGAACGAAGACGAACTGGAACAGATTATCAACCGTTTACGTTGAGACACTGGATTGCTATACTACTGACGGTGTGTCCGATCGCCCTGATGGCACACACCGATACGATCTATCATCGCGCGGATACCACGTCCGGCGATGCGTACAAGTATTATATCGATCTGTCCAAGAAACCCGATGCGATCAAAGCGGTCTGGCTGGGTGCTATCGTGCCCGGAGCCGGGCAGATCTACAACCGTTCGTACTGGAAACTGCCGATTGTCTATGGAGCGTTCATGGGCTGCGGGTACGCCATTTCCATGATGCAGAACCGCTATACGGGTTACAAGACCGCGTATCTGGATCTGTACAACGACTCCAAAGCCGGCACGGTGTCGGAAGATCCAAGCAAAAGCTATATTGCGGCGTTGCCGGACGGCTACACGCTGAGCCGTGTCGGCGGAACGAGCACGTGGCTGAACACGCTCAACACCCGGCACAGCACGTACCGGAGATACCGCGATTATTCGATTCTGGCAACGGTCGTTGTCTATGCGCTGAGTCTGATAGACGCCTATGTGGATGCGCAACTGTTTGATTATGACATCTCTCCGGATCTGTCCATCAACGTAGAACCACAGATTTATTACGATTGGCACCAGCAACAGAGTGCCGAACTCAAATTAGCTATACAGTTTTGAAGAAGATAATTTTTATATTCACCTTATTATGCGCGATATGCGCGCACGCGCAGGAACTCCGCACGGACAGTATCGCGGCGGACAGCCTTGGTACTGACTCTATCGATGTCGAGTCGCTGGAACTGGTTCCGATGGAGATTGTGGACAGCATCGACAGTATCGCTGCGATAGAAGACACGCTCATCGCGCGTCCTATCTACGACACGACCGCCCTGACGGATCTGGAGTTCCGCACAATGGAATGGTCGTTGCGCTGGCTGGACACGACGGATTGCGTGGTCGTTCATGACACCACTATCCTGCCCGACTCGGTCTATAAAGCGCGTTTACAGGCAATGGAGTGCATCATCGAGATGCCGTTCAACGAGAGCGTCCGGGCGTTCATCCTACGTTACGTAAGGCGTAATCCGAAGCAGGTGGCACGCATGATGCGGATGGGAGAGTACTATTTCCCGCTGTTCGAGGAGACCTTGTGCAAGTACAACCTGCCCTACGAACTCAAATACCTGCCGGTTATTGAATCGGCGCTGAACCCGACCGCGCGTTCCCACGCAGGAGCGGCAGGTCTATGGCAGTTCATGCCGGCAACGGGCAAGCTGTTCGGACTGGAAGTGAACTCGCTGGTGGACGAACGGATGGATCCGCTCAAAGCGACAGACGCCGCTTGCCGCTTCCTGAGCAGCATGTACACCCTATACGGCGACTGGAACCTCGTCATTGCCGCCTACAACTGCGGTAGCGGCAATGTGAACAAAGCGATCCGGCGGTCAGGCGGCAAGCGCGATTTCTGGTCTATTTATCCGTTCCTGCCCCGCGAGACACGCAACTACGTGCCTATTTTCATCGCCGCCAACTATGCGATGTACTACGGTCCGGAACACGGCATCTGCAAAGCGCCTATCGAGAAGACGATGCTGACCGACACGATCCGCACCGCACAACGAATGCATCTGCTGCAAGTGAGTGACAACCTGGGAATTGACATCAACGAACTGCGTCGTCTCAATCCGCAATACTCGCGGGACATCCTGCCGGGCGGAAAGACCTATACGCTGTGTCTTCCGGCGGAGAAAGCCGGTTTGTTCATCGACCGGCAGGACGCCATTATGGCATACAAAGCGGACAGCCTGATCAACAACCGCCGCGCGGAGATCGATCTGGCAAAAGTGACATCCATCACCGGTTCGTACCGCGTCAACGGCGTCACCTATTACACGATCAAGAAAGGCGACACGCTCGGAGGTATTGCCAAGAAATTCCACTGCTCGGTGAAGCAACTCAAGCAATGGAACGGTTTGAAGAACGACAATATCCGCGAAGGCAAGAAACTAAAGATATGCAAGTAAGGAGTGCAGGAAATGGCTGACAACGGGAAGAAATATTACTCGCTGCGCGAGACGGTAGCAGAAACCGGCGTTCCGGCTTCCACCCTGCGTTATTGGGAGAAGCAGTTTGCCAAACTCAACCCGCGCAAAGACGGACACGGCAACCGCTATTATACGCTGGAGGACCAGGAGCTCATCAAGCGGATCCGATACATACGCGACGAGCTCAAGATCACGCGTATCGAGGCGATCCGCAAGGAGCTGCGGACGAACGACAAACGGTCGGACGAACGTCAATCCGCCATGGAAATCCTGCTTCGCATCAAAGAAGAACTTTGTGAAATCCGCAAAATGATAAAACAATGAAAATAGATTGGAAAAAATTTGCGCCCTACATGGTGGCGATCGTCACGTTCCTGGTGATAGCGCTCGTCTATTGTTCGCCCTTATTGAACGGCAGAGTGCTGCAAGCCGGCGATGTGAGCAACTGGAAAGGTGCGGCACAGGAGGCACTGGAGTACCATTCCCGGACATGCGAAATAACGTGGTGGACCAACTCCATGTTCGGAGGTATGCCTACCTATCAGATCACAGGCAGCATGCCGTCCGGCAGATTCAGAAACTCCATAACGAACACCCTGCATCTGGGTTTCAGCCGGGAGAAAGAGGCTATCGGTCTGCTATTCGGATATTTCTTCGGGTTCTTCCTGATGCTCATTTGCTTCGGAGTCAATCCGTGGCTAAGTATCATCGGGGGACTCGCACTCGGTCTGAGCAGTTACTTCATGCTCATTATTCCCGCCGGGCATATGACGAAAGCAACCGCGTTAGGACTACTCGGACCTATTATCGGCGGTTTTTACGCCATTATGCGCCGCAAGTACTGGCTGGGTGTACCGTTAGTTCTGGTGTACGGATTCCTGGGTATCACCTCGCACCCGCAGATGACGTATTACATCGCCATGCTGATCGGAGTGCTTGCTTGCGCCGAGCTGTATGAACATATTCGTGACAAACGCTGGGCGGAACTGGGTATCTCGGTCGGCGTCTTAGTGCTATGCGTAGGGCTGATCATGGGTACCCGGTGGAGTTGGATGGAGATGAACAACTCCTATCTCAAAGAGACGATGCGCGGCGGGCACAGTGAACTGACCAAACAAACGCAAGATGCGCCCGCTGAAGGTCTGGACATCAAGTATGCCACCGACTGGAGTTACGGGAAAGGCGAGACGATGACGCTGCTCATCCCGAACTGGGAAGGAGGAGCCAGCGGCTACAACTTGGGCAAAGACTCGCAGCTGAGCCAGGCGATGCGCAAACAAGGCGTGCCGAAACGCGATGCGGAACAGTTCTGCCAGAGTGCGCCCACCTATCACGGCGAGAAGATGTTCACCAGCGGAGCCGTGTATGTAGGAGCAGTGATATGCTTCCTGTTCGTATTGGGACTCATCATTGTTCCGGGTCCGTACAAATGGGCGCTGCTCTTTGCCACGCTCATGTCCGTGTTCCTTGCGTGGGGCAAGAACCTCATGTGGCTCACGGAAGTCTTCTTCAACTACTTCCCGATGTACAACAAGTTCCGCGCCGTGGAGTCGATCCTTGTGGTAGCGGAGATCACCATGCCGCTACTCGGTTTCTTAGGTCTGCAGCGCATCCTCGACGGCAAGGTGGAATGGCGCAAACTGCGCAACAGTTTGTTCATCGCGGGCGGTGTCACCGCAGCGCTGTGTCTGTACGCCGCACTCTTTGCAGGGTCGTTCGACATGACCAGCAGTTACGATGCGCAGTGGAAAGCACAAGTACCGCAGTGGTTGTATGACGCCATTCTTGACCAGCGTGTGGCGATGCTCCAAGCCGATGCATGGCGCAGTCTGCTTTTTGTGGCACTGGGTTTCGCGTTAACCTTCTGGTTCGCATGGCAGCGCAAGAAAGAAGCGTCGCAGCCCAAATATGCCTATATCCTCTACGCAGGACTGGCTGTGCTGGTACTGGCGGATATGATTCCCGTGGACAAACGGTTCTTCAACAACGATAATTTCGTGAAGCCCAAAGACAGCGAAGCATACTTCAAGATGCAACCATGGGAGGAACAGATTCTGCAGGACAAGAGCCTTGACTACCGCGTACTCAATCTCAACACGAACACGTTCAATGACGCACGAACCAGTTACCGGCTCAAATCCATCGGTGGCTACTCGGCGGTCAAGTTACGCCGCTACCAGGACCTCATTGACGAGCATATCAGCCAGATGAACTGGAACGTGCTCAACATGCTCAATACGAAGTATATCATCACGCGTCAGGGTGTTTACCCGAATCCCGATGCGATGGGCAATGCGTGGTTCGTCCATGAGGTTCAGTTCGTTCCGACACCGGATGACGAGAGTGCGGCGCTGAAGACACTCGACCTGCGCAAAACGGCTGTTGCCGACGAGCGGTTCCGCAAAGTGCTGACCTGTGCGCCGCAACCTGATGCAGAGGACGAGATCGTACTGATGGATTACCAACCAAACAAGCTCACCTATACGACGAAAGCGGCGAGCGACCGTGTAGCCGTCTTCTCGGAGATATACTACCCCGAAGAATGGCATTTATACATCGACGGGAAAGAGGCTCCTCTCGGACGCGCCAACTACGTACTCCGTGCCGCGGTCATTCCTGCCGGCGAGCATATTGTCATGATGGAATTTGTACCCAAGGCATTGGGATTGGACAAGTGGAGTCTGATCATCTCCATTATCCTGCTCGTGCTGAGTGCCTTGCTGCTCTTTTACCCTTTATACCGTAACCGTATATGCAAAACCGGCTCATTGACAAACTGCTGACATCGCAAGACACCTTCTTCCAACTGATCCGCTACGGATTCGTCGGGGGAGTGGCGTTCGTGGCTGATTACGGCTCGCTCTATGCGTTCACCGAATGGCTGGGAGTGCAGTACCTCGTGTCCGCGGCATTCGCATTCCTCATCGGTCTGACGGTGAACTATATCCTGAGCAACCTCATCGTTTTTTCCACTCACCGCATTGAGAACCGCTGGGTGGAGTTCGCCATTTTTGCCATCATCGGCGTAATCGGACTGGGGTTGAACGAACTGATTATGTATTGCGCGTGCGAGTTAATCGGGTGGCATTACATGATATCCAAACTATTATCCACGGCATTGGTGTTCTTCTGGAATTTCTTTGCCCGCAAACTAACGCTCTTTTATAAACATACAAATCAATGAAAACGGCTATTATCATCGGCGCAGGTCCGGCTGGTTTGACCGCAGCGACGGAGTTACTGCAACGGACGGATATTCATCCTGTCGTTCTGGAAGCGACATCCCAGATCGGCGGCATTTCACAAACCGTCAACTACAAAGGAAACCGGATGGATATAGGCGGTCACCGTTTCTTCTCCAAGAATGAACGTGTGACACAATGGTGGCAGGACCTGATGCCTATGCAGGGTGCTCCGGCTCTGGATGATATCTTGTTAGGGAAAGACAAACCGCTTGCCCAAGATGGTCCCGATCCGGAGAAAGCAGACTGCGTCATGCTGACCCGCGAGCGTGTCTCGCGAATCTTCTTCCTGCGCAAGTTCTTTGATTATCCCATCTCCGTCAAATGGGCTACTTTCGCCGGCTTGGGGTTGAAGAACACGTTCCGCGCCGGATGGGGATACATGAAAGCCGTATTCCACAAACTGCCGGAGACCTCTCTGGAGAACTTCTATATCAACCGTTTCGGCAGACCGCTCTACGAGATGTTCTTCGAGGATTACACGACCAAAGTGTGGGGCGTTCATCCGTCCAGGATAGGCGCCGACTGGGGCGCACAACGCGTGAAAGGACTTTCCATCTTCGCGTTGCTCAAAGACGTCCTGACCCGTCCGTTCCGCCAAGCGGACAAGAACCAGAAGAATGTCGAGACATCGCTCATCGAGCAGTTTGTTTATCCCAAATACGGTCCGGGACAGTTATGGACTTTAGCCGCCGAACGGGTACAGAAACTGGGCGGCGAGGTACTCATGGAGCATGAGGTGACCGGCATTCAGGTTCAGAACAACCAGGTGACCGCCGTGGAGGTGAAGACACCGGAAGGCAAGCGCACGATCCCTTGCGATTACTGCTTCTCTTCGATGCCGGTTCGTGACCTGATCGCGGCGCTCAAGGGCATTGACGTGCCTTCCCATGTCGCCAAGACCGCCGAAGAACTGCCCTATCGGGACTTCATCACCGTAGGTGTGCTGGCGAAGAAACTGCGCATAACGAACGGCACGACGATCCACACATGGCAGAACCGGGTACCCGACACATGGATATACGTGCAGGAAAGAGATGTCAAAGTGGGACGGTTGCAGATTTTCAACAACTGGTCGCCGTATATGGTCGCCGACTACAGGAACACCGTTTTTGTCGGAATGGAATATTTCTGCAATGAAGGCGACGCGTTATGGCAGATGTCAGAAGAGGACTTCACCCGCATGGCGGTAAAAGAACTCGCCAAGATAGACGTGGTGAACCCGGAAGACGTGATGGATGTGACGCAGGTCAAGATCCGCAAAGCCTATCCGGCTTATTTCGGTTCGTACAAAGACCTGCCTGCTGTACGGGAGTTCCTCGACACGGTTCCCAACCTGTGGTGTATAGGACGCAACGGGCAACACCGCTATAACAACATGGACCACTCGATGCTCACGGCCATGGAAGCGGTGGACAATATAGCAGCAGGCAAAACCGACAAGCAAAATGTATGGAACGTAAACACAGAAACGGAGTATCATGAAGAGAAAAACAAATAATAAACCCGCTCCCGCCCCGACACGCGACACCTATTGGCAATTTCTGTTCCGGAAACCGCAATGGGCGGATTGGCTGGCTATTATCGCATCGTGCATTGTCGGATTCATCTTTATCCGGGTTTGCTACCCCACTCCGGCGACCTACTCGGACGCGTTCAGTTATGTAGCCGCAGCGGAATCGGACCAGTTCAGCATCTACCGGCCATTCGGCTACTCGGCGTTCCTGCAGATCGTGCATTTTTTCTCGCATCATGTGCAAGCCGTCCTTATCGCCCAATGGACAGTGTACGCCCTTTCGCTCGGACTCTTTCTGTTAGCCGTCAAACGCTATTACCCGATAGGCAAGAACTGGCTGCGCATCACCCTGGAGGTGGTCATTACCCTTGCTCCGGCGGTGGTGTATATGCTGAATGCCATCATGTCGGACGGACTCTTCTGCTGCCTGATACTTATTATGCTGGCGATGCTGCTCGTGCTCATTTATGACCACTCGTGGCTGGCGGCGGGCATCTATCTCGCGGCGTTCTTCGGATGTCTGTTTGTGCGTTATTCGGCGATGTTCTTCCCCATTGCCTTTATCCCGGTACTCGTCTTCGCAGGCAAACCGGTACAACGGTGGGTAACGATAGGTCTCACTTGCGCCCTCTTTGGGATATTCTATCATAATATCACCCATAATATGCACGAAGTGATTCACCGCTCGCAATTCTCAACGGGCTTTGACGGATGGCAATTAGCCAGCAACGCCATGCATGTGCTGCCCTATATAGACGATGAGCAGCAACCGGAGGACAAGCGTGTCCGCGACTTGCATCAGTTCGTGCAACCCTATTTCAATGACCTGATTATTGAACGGACAGACAGCGGAAGACATGTAACCGCGGCGTTCATATGGCAGTCCCATTTCCCGCTCAAACAATATATGTTCCGATATATGCAGACCAACAAAGTCCCGTACCCCGTTGCATGGGCACGCCTGGGCGGAGGGCTGTATTCGGACTACGGCAAATGGCTTATCTTCCATTACCCTGACCTTTTCTGGAAATACTATCTGGGTTTGAATATCAAAGGTGTCTTCTATCCCGCCGATCTGGAAATGGTGGGACATTATCTGGATATTCCGCAGGACCAGAAAGTCATGCAGTCATGGTTCGGGATGGACCTGAACAACCTGCCTCCCGTGCGTTATCCGGTGTATGAGAATCACCTGAAAAAGATACTGCCGTGGACCGAACTGGTCACATGGATACTCTTTGCCGGAGCCTTTGTGCTGATTATTCTCCGGCGCCGGACGCTGCTCAATACGCGTGAACAGAAACTGGCGTTCGCATTGCTCTTTGTCTTCGGATTTGTCTATTATGGAACCACGGCGTTCGCTGCCCCTATAGTCATCCGTTACTGGCTGCCGATGACGGCGGTCAAGCTGGCGTTTGTGTGGATGCTGTTAAGCCGCGGCTTACGTTCCGCCTGAAAAGAACCAGTTTCCAACCTTTCATCGGGTGGAGACTTATAGTATATAGACATAGCAACACCAATGTCCCACACCATTTGACCGCCTCCTTTGCGAGGCGGTTAATGTATTTGCCCCTGCTAATCGCCAGGGTGCGTTGCCGCTCGCTCTGACCGATCTGGAGCGTCAGGCGGTCAAAATAATCGCGCTCTAACTTCTTCTGCGGGATAATATGATGCAAAATCATCTTCGGCAGATACATGAACCGCATTCCTTGCGATTTCATCTTGTCGAAGATATCCTTCTCCTCGGAGCCCATGAGACCGTTCCCTTTGCGTCCCAACGCGGTATTAAACAGCCCCACCTGCTCAAAGACCTTCGAGCGGTATGCCGCATTACCTCCGCCGGGATAACGCTCCCCGGGGAACGGACGCTCGGCATCGCCGAAATACAAATATCCGCACAACAACTCCTTGGTGTAACGCGTCATCCATTCCGGCTCTTCGGTATCTTCGTAAAGCGGGATAATAGGTCCGCCGACCGCATCTATATCCTCGTGCGCGTACATATATTCCGTAATCGTCCGCAGATACCATGTATCCACCAGCGCATCGTCATCCACATATACCATCAGGTCGCCTTTCGCCTCCTTGATTCCCTTGTTCCGCGCCGCCGAGAGTCCCTGCTCAGGTTCCACGACATAACGGAAAGACACGTCCCGGTGAGTACTCGCAAAAGCCTCGCATATCTCGTGCGTGTTATCCGTGCAGTTGTTATCCACGAGCACGATCTCATACCCGCTCTTCTCCAGATCATTCGCCGCGATGCTCTCCAGCAACGGCCCGATATACTTCGCCCTGTTGTATGTACAAATAATGACTGTTAACATAATTTTTCTCCTATTATCCAACAAAGTTTGGGGTGCTTGAACAAATAAGTCATTGCACTACATACGAAAATAACACCTATCCAATAAATAGAAAGATTCATATAAGCAGGCAGAGTTGCCTCTTTTAGCCAATAAGTATATAACGCCTCATATACTAACGCATGAGTACACAAAAAGGTCATGGAATTTTGTCCTAACCATGAAAGAACAGGCATAGAAGGAAGATACTGCCCTAAGAAATTGATAGCCACACACGCGCACACACAATTGAACATCCATATGGGATGAATACCGAATACCGTCGTATTAAAACTAAAATCAATTAGATGCCACCCGAATATACTCATCCAAATATAAGTTCCTGTTAAAATGCACACACTTACTATTCCGACACGTTTTTCGTATTGTACATCTCGCAATAAATAGCCCAAGCCATAAAAGAATATACCTAAAGCCACGTTGGAAATCGTTCTCGGGCGAATAGAATAGTGATTCCCAATTATCGCGATGACAAAACAGAATATAATCGTCGTTATTTGCGCCCATTTTTTGCCTTGTGTACATTGGAATATTACACGAACAAAGAAAAGTGACAACAGGAACCATAGTGCTCCATTCCCTTCTACTCGTCCAATAGCAAACACTTGACGAACCGGCCACCACCAAAATTGCCACTCATTTATAGAAAGACCCAGATCCGGAGCTCCAAACAGGAAATAACCGATTGTAGAAAATAACACAAATGGTACCAACAAACGTTTGGCACTACTAATTACAACTTCTTTGATACTCCTATCTGGTCGGTAGAATATTCCTGCCTTAAAGAAGAAATAGGCCATATAGAAATACAACATCTCATAGGGAATCATGTGTATCCGCGATTCCATTAAGCCACACATTCCGCATACATGATGATGCATCATGAAGAGCAACATCACAGCAGATAAGATATCATAGTATGCTATACGCCTTTGCATGGCTTGTTCCCGTTTATCAGCACATCATAAAACGTGCCCTTGCTCTCTGTGTCTATTCCAAACTCGGCAAACTTATAAGTCAGTTTATGCACTCCGGAAATAGCGCATATATCTTTCCACCGTTCCTCGGAATAAGGAAACGACAAATCATGCCGTAACACATCTATTGTATAGCAAGGCACATAAGGCACTGACTTCCACATATCCGATACTTCTTTTGAACTATGCACACATATCGTCCACATCAAATGAAACAAACTATACGACACTAATTTGTTCTCTTTCTGCCAATAAGCGAACAATAAGTTCAAAACACCCGTAATAATCGGATGATTCTTGTCGCCACTTAAAAAGCAATTGGCAAGCTCAACTTGTCCCTGATAAATAGGCTGATAACAAAACAACGGACTATCCGTAATATACCTTGGTAAAGCGGCTGTAAGCAATATCGTTGAATCAATCCACACACCTCCATATTTCTGCAAAAGCATCAATCGGACGATGTCACTATAATGCGCATGAGGAATGATACCAGCCTGATACTTCTGCTCTATAAAGTCAGGAACGGAAACATATTCGCTAATCGTTTTTTTGTCTAATACAACCACCTTGTAACCATTAGCATGTTGACGTATAGAATACAAGCATTTTTTTACAATCATCGGTGCAGTCTTTTCTCCCTGCACCCAACAAGTCCATATTATCTTCTCCTTCGGCAATATAGGTTCATCCGGTTCTTTTAAGCACGCCCATTTATAACGCAGCAAATACTCATAAGCCCCATTTCGCGCACATATATTTTTCGCATCTTCAGACAGAAACAAAGTATGCTTTAGCTTCTTCAAAGCACAGGCTATTCCAATTTGACGTAACCGTTTTAACATAACACCTTTTCCTTTATTTCCTTGCACGAATCCTTATCTTTCGTATTGCCCCAGAATTTTGCAAGAATACGCTTCCGATCCTCCTCTTCCATCTTATAATCCTGTAGGTCGATCACACGCACTAAATCATCAAATGTCTTCACTTGTCTGCCCACCACATTCTCTGCAAATGGATAGTAGAAATCTCGATCCCGAACATATTCCTCATAATCATATAAATACAAAATCACTTGCTTCTCGAGCATTAGAATATAATCATATAGTATCGAAGAATAGTCCGTAATAAGTACATCCGTAAATGGCAACACACCATAAATATCTACCGTACGGTCAACTAACACAATATTGTCTGCCTGATAAATCGAATCCACAATCGTATTAGGATGTGGTTTCAATAGCAAGATAGCATTTTGCTTTTTTAGCACCTCACTCAACACACGCAAATCCATTTGTTGCGCAAACACGTTCTTCTGCGAATCACGCCAAGTTGGCATATAAATATACACCTTCTCATATTTCGAACACCTCACAATAAGTTGAAGCGTTTCTTTAGGTTCGTATTTCCGGACAAAAGCCAATACTTCTTCTTTGGGCTTTTGAAGGATGGCATTTCTCGGATAGCCTGTTCCCAAACATCTTTCGAGTGGAATGCGAAAAGCAGACGCGAACATCGTACTTTGGAAGGGTGTGGACGATGCCAAATATTCCGGGCGTTTGAAACTCTCGGGATGATAAAAACGCTCCCGAAATGTCTTTTTAACAAATCGTTCTGCCAAGGTTCCGTCTTTTATATTGAATTCACAACGTTTAAGACCAACTCCGTGCCACAGATTCACAATGGTTGCACCTCCTGAAAGACAATACATAATGTCGGAACTATAAGAGTTAACAAACCAGTACTTAGCCCGAAGCGCCCTCCATACACCAATAGGAGACAACACCCAATAAGCCGGCAGACCTAAAGTCCGAACCTTTTGTACCGTTTGTCTATTCATAGAAAGCCAGCATAGTTGCAGTTCTGGATGATGCTCAACCAAGTAAATAAACAGATACTTGCTATTGTCGCTAAAACTCCCTCTATAACTACCAAACGCCAGCTGCTTCTTGCTGCGCGGCACAAGAAACGAAAACGGATAAATCAAATAGCAAATTATGTAAACAAGGGTCTTCATTTGCGTTTTACATCTATCACTTCACCGGTAAAATCTGAAGTTATTGTATTCAACGAAGCTACTGCTACCTCTTCCGATTTCAGCAATGTATCTTCTGGCTCATTTCCGAAATTTGATATACGCATAGGTGTCTTGGTGCGTTCCGGATTGATACAATTAACACGGATTTTATCGTTCGACCATTCTTCGGCAAGAGCCTGAACGAGATTTACCACAGCTGCCTTTGTCGCCGAATAGACACTATACATCATTCGTCCGCGCGTATAACTGCTGCTCGTATATGCCAATAACGCACCTTGAGTCTGACATAAATAGGGATAAGCTGCCTTAGCCACATTGATGACACCTAACACATTTACATTCACCGAATTGGCGATTCGCTCGTATTCCATAGAAGAAAGCGCCTCTTTTACCAATATTCCTGCCGTATTTACTACATAATGTACAGCTCCTTCTGCATCAAAGACTTGTTTCAATGCCTTCTCTACTTGCTCTATATTGCTTACATCCACATTGTTCATCGAACGGCTGAAACAAAACACCTTAGCACCGTTCTCATGGGCTATTCGTGCCACATCTGCTCCTATTCCGTAACTACCGCCAAATACCACGAGCACCTTACTGTTTAGACGACTTTTTGTCAGTTCCGAAATCTCATCTTGGCTTCCCTCTTGGCTTTTCAGTTGAAACAGTTTATCTACCAAAAACAGGTCTTCTTTATACGTGATCTTCATATTAAAGACCTCGCCTTTCACCACAAATACCGGTGTATCCGGCAGGTACTTCCTCACAACACCGCAGTCATCTGTTGTAACAAAATTCGGATCTTGTAATGCTTTCTGATAGGCTTTATATATCACTCCTCGCTTGAAACACTGAGGCGTTTGTCCGCTGCGCAGCAACGATCGCGTAGGGATAGTGCTAATACGATTCAGTTCATCAACTTGAATAATTGTATCTGCTACAGGAATCGCCACATCTACGGCATCATATTGCTTCAATGCCTCTATGCAGTCATTGATAATCCGATCGTTCACCAACGGACGAACGGCATCATGGAAAATCAAATTATCCTCATCATTCCGATACGCATTAATAGCAGACAAACTTGAATGGTATCGTTCCTTGCCACCAATCAGTATCTTACGAACCTTCGTATAATGGTTGTTTAGTACATTTTGCTCAAAATCGGCAACGAATTCAGGACGTGTTACAACAGCAATCTCATCAATAAGCGTATTGTGTTCAAACACATCAATTGTATGCTCTATCACTTTCTTTCCTGCTACCTTGAGAAATTGTTTGGGCGTATTATCGCATCCAAAGCGCGAACCACTTCCTCCGGCTAATATGACTGCAATATTTCTACTCATATCGTATTTCTTTTCTAAAAATTTGCTCTGTCAGTTTTGTCATTATTGTCAGTTTCCATCCATTTTCGGATTGTTTTGGGCAATTTTGGACATTATCCACCCTCAAACTGACAAAACTGTCAATACTGACTTGTCATTGACTTTTCGTGAACTATTATTGTCCATTTAATATTTTTACCTTGTTCTATAACTCGTTATATATTAGCCAAATACACTTGAATTTCATGCGCAACGATTTAAAATGGACATGTTTTTTGTGTTTATGTCTTTGAGTGATTTGTACTCGCAGAGTTGGACAAATTGGTAGTAAAAAGTGTCTGTAAGCTTGCTTACAAGCAGGTTTTACTAACTGTTTGTTCAAGAAGCATTGCTTCTAAAGCGCTCAAAGGGTTTTGTATGTTTTTTTCTATTTTTTAGTGGACACTAATGTTCGTGAACTATAATTAAATCCGTCCGATCCGTTCTATCTGTGGGAGATTTTGGGATCATTTTGGACCACTTCCAACTATCTCAACTATCTCAACTGTCTCATGTCATTTTTCTATGTTGGTCAACTTTGCCAAATCATTTTTTGTTTCTTTTTTGCGTCGGATCGTATCCGACATATAGTATTATATACAAAGTATATAATACAGCGCGTTCAAAACCTTAGTGATTCCTTATATATTCATTATATATTCATTATATATTCATTATATATTCATTAGTCATCACCCTGCCTTGCCTACTCATCTCCTACTTATCGTCAAGTCAATCAGACTTTATGTTTTTTATGTTAATCTCTTTTGGATGATTTAACTCGCAGAGTTGTGGGAATTGATGATAAAAAGTAAAGAAAGCTTGTTTTCTATAACTTTTTAGCGGCAATTGACACAAGGAGCAAAGCTCCAAATCATTCAAAAGGGTTTTGTCTGTTTTTTTCTAACTTATCGCACCTATACTATTTTATATCAATGGTAAAACCTCGTACCCGGCAGGCAGGAGAACGAATCGATCACACCGCATACATGTGCGTTCTCGTCCACCACTACCAGCGTGTGGATCGAGTGGTGGTTCATCTTCTCACCTGCCTCTACAATCTTCGCTTCCCGGCTGATAGTCTTCGGGTTACGCGACATAATAACCTCAACCGGTGTCTCAAAGAATGCTGCGCCTAACTTCTGCATCGCCCGACGTATATCACCATCAGTAATAATCCCCACCAGCACACCCTTTGTACATTGTACATTGTCACTTTGTACATTACCTTGTCCCTTTGTACATTGTACCTTGTCCCTTTGTACATCCTCCACGACGATCCCTATACCCAATTTGCCATTCGTCACTACCTCTATCGCCTCACCCATCTTCATATCCGGTGTAACAAACGGCAGGTTCTCCGTGAACATGACATCCTCCACTTTCGCCAGCAGTTTGCGTCCCAAATCGCCCCCGGGATGCAGTCTCGCAAAGTCCGTCGGCTGGAACTGCTTCGCCTCTATCAGCGCACAAGCCAGCGCATCTCCCAGCGCTAACGTCGCCGTCGTGGATGCTGTCGGAATCAGGTTCAACGGATCCGCCTCACGCCCCACAGAGATGTTGAGATGGATATCCGAATAGCGCGCCAGCAGGCTCTCTGCGTTGCCCGACATACCGATAATGCGTATTTGTTTGGCTTGTATGAGCGGCAGGAACCGCAACAACTCCTCCGTCGCACCCGAATACGAAATCGCCAGTACGATATCCTCTCCGCCTATCATCCCAAGGTCGCCGTGATACGCATCCAGCGGATTCAGAAAGAACGCCGGCACGCCGATAGACGCGAAAGTCGCAGCTATCTTCGAACCGATATGTCCGCTCTTGCCAACACCCGTTACCACCACTTTGCCACGACAGTCACGAATCGCCTCCACCGCCTGCACGAACGTCGCGTCCACACGCGGAACAAGAGACAGGATCGCCTTCGATTCGCTTTCCAGGCACTCGACAGCCCTCTCTATTATCTTTTCGTTTTTCACTTTTCCAGATCCTCTTTGTACGTTATTTTTTTGTTCGCCTCTTCGCCTTCCACGAAATAGACATCCACCTCCGGATTGTATTCCATCAGAATACCCACATCGTCCGTCGCTTTTATTTTGCCTTTTTCTATCGCCCGCATGTATGCCGGACCTATCACCAGGTAATGGAACGCCTGGGGTGTCTGGGCACGCATGAACTCTTTCCTGTTGCGGATTCCGTCCACTTTGTTGCCTTTGACCTGATACAGCGTGTCCGTCACCGGAACGGCTACCGTCACCGCCAGATGACTCTTCAGACCTTCCGCCACACGGCTTATTATATCTTGCGAAACGAACGGTCGCGCCGCGTCGTGGAACCAGTAGAACGTATCCATGTCTTTCTTGTCTTCCTTCAGATACATAGAGATGGCGTTCCATGAACTCTCCCAGCGTTCACTACCGCCGCTAATCACCTTTTTCACTTTCTTCCACGCGTTCGTGCGCGCGAGCTGCTCCGCTTCGTCCATCCACTCCGGGTGCATGACCACCACGATCTCGTCAATGTAATGACTCGCTTCAAAGGCATCCACCGAATGTTCCAGCACCGAACGCCCGTCGCTCAAAGGAAGGAACTGTTTCGGTCTCTCTCCGCCTACTCTGCTCCCCGTCCCGCCTGCTAATATGAATACGATATTCTTCACTTCATTACTGTCCATTTAATATTTATACTTTGTTCTATAACTGGTTATATATTAGCCAAATACACTTGAATTTCATGCGCGACGATTTGAAACGGACATGTTTTTGGTGTTTATGTCTTTGAGTGATTTGTACTCGCAGAGTTGGATAAATTGGTAGTAACAAGTGTCTGTAAGCGTGCTTATAAGCAATTTTTAGTAGCAATTTGTGCAAGAAGCATTGCTTCTAAATCACTCAAAGGGTTTTGTGGGTTTTGTTTAATTTTTAGTAGACACTTGTGTCTTCACTTCTTTAATCTCTCCACTTTGATCTTTAAACTTTCAACTCTCAACTATACGCCTTCTTTCAACTTTCAACTTTCAACTTTAAACTTTAAACTATCAACTATCCCCCAGTATCTCATCACAAACCTCCCTGATTGCACCGCTCCCGCCGGGCGTACTCAACACCCGTATCCCCGGTACTGCTTTCACCTGCGGGCGCGCGTTCGGAGGGCAGCAAGGCATACCGACCGCACGCAGCAGGTCGATATCGTTCACATCGTCCCCCACATAACACACCTCGTCCAGCGATATCTCCATTTTGGCACAGATACGTTTGGCGGCTTCTAACTTGGTCAGACACCCCTCATGGTCACGACTGCCGACACCTAAATACACATAATCCAGTTTCAGCTTCTCCGCACGCGCTTTGACCACCGGCGAGTTCTCGGATGTCAGGATACCACAAGCGATGCCGGCTTTGCGGAGCAACACCATTCCCATTCCGTCATACACGCAGAAACGTTTCATTACGTCGCCCTCTGCCGTGTAATACATCCCGCCGTCTGTCAGACAGCCGTCCACATCCGTCAAAAACAACTTGATACCCATAATAATCCAAATTACGCTGCAAAATTACAAAAAAAAATACTTCTATACAACTTTTTGAACCAAAACTTGCACAAAAAGCACTTTTTCTTTGCATATATGCAAAAATTGTTGTACCTTTGTGCACAAATTTTAAATTTGCGTTATTGTGCGGATAGGAATACTTGGTACCACATGGCCCTACAGAGGAGGTTTGTCGGCGTTCAACGAACGGCTGGCAAGGCAGTTTATGAAGGAAGGAAACGAGGTGGAGATATTCACCTTCACCCTCCAGTATCCCGATTTCCTGTTTCCGGGCAAGACCCAGTATTCGGACGCACCTCAGCCCGCCGACCTGTCCATCACGCGCACGATGAGCAGCATCAACCCTTTCTCGTGGTGCAAGACCGCACGGCTCATCCGGCGCAAGAAGATTGACCTGCTGGTCATCAAGTTCTGGATCCCGCTCATGGCGCCCTGTCTGGGAACGATCGCCCGTCTGTGCCGCAGAAAAGGCATACAGGTGGTGTCGGTGCTCGATAATGTCATCCCGCACGAACCCCATTTCTGGGACAAATGGCTCATTCGCTATTTCATCGGTAGTGTGGATCGTTTCGTAGCGATGTCGGAGAGCGTGCAGCAGGACTGCCTGCGTTTCCTTCCTGCATCCAGACAGAACGTCGTCGCGCTATCTCCGCATCCCCTCTATGACAACTTCGGCGAAGCCGTGGACAAGAACGAAGCACGCAAAGCATTGGGGCTGCCACTCGACAAGACCATTCTCCTTTTCTTCGGGTTCATACGCGACTACAAAGGGCTCGACCTCCTCATGAAAGCTTACGCGCGAGCAATCACCAATCACCAATCACCAAAAACAAAGTTAATCGCGCCCCTGCGGCAGAGAATAACCAATAACAATCTCCTATTAGTGGTCGCAGGAGAATTCTACAACAACGCACAGCAGTACAGCGACCTGGAGAAGGACCTGCATCTTGAAGGACAAATCGCCTGGCACACTAATTTCATCCCTGACGATCGTGTCCGGTACTATTTCTCGGCGGCGGATCTCATCGTCCAGCCCTATAAATCCGCTACGCAGAGCGGCGTCACGCAGATTGCCTACCATTTCGAGAAACCGATGCTCGTCACCAACGTAGGCGGCTTGGCGGAGATCGTGCCCGACGGCAAGGTGGGATACGTATGCGACGTCAACGTCGAATCGGTAGCCGGCGCCTTGAAGCGCTTTGCCGACATCGAACCCAAAGAACGAGGAGCGGCTTTTCTCCAGACCATACGCGAAGAGAAACAAAAATACGGTTGGGACAAAATGGCGACCGCCATCCTTCATCCACATTCCTAAAATCTTCAATCATCAATCTTCAATCCTCAATAACAATGATCATCCGAAGTAAAGCACCCTTACGACTTGGTTTGGCAGGTGGAGGCACAGACGTCTCGCCCTACTCCGACCTCTACGGCGGAGCCATCCTGAACGCTACTATTTCCCTCTACGCCTACACGACCATTGAACCGCTCGATAACGGCAAGATCATCTTCTCCTCGCCCGATGCGGGTCTGGAAGAGGTGTATGACACCACCGCAACACTCAATACGGACGGGTTCTTCGTACTGAGCAAAGGAGTCTATAACCGCGTCGTAAAAGACTTCACGCACGCGCCTCTCTCCTTCAAAATAACCAGCCACGTGGACTCACCTGCCGGGAGCGGACTCGGTACGTCCAGCACATTGGTTGTGAGCATATTGGGTGCTTTCGCCGAATGGCTCAAACTGCCCTTGGGCGAATACGATCTGGCTCGCCTTGCTTACGAGATAGAGCGCATCGACCTGCAGATGGCGGGAGGAAAACAGGACCAGTACGCCGCTACGTTCGGAGGGTTCAACTACATGCAGTTTCTCCAGGACGACAAGGTCATCGTTAACCCCCTCCGTATCCGGCAACGCTACCAGGACGAGCTGGCGCACAACCTGCTCCTTTATTACACCGAGACCTCGCATGTGAGCGCCGAGATCATTCAGGGACAGATAGATAATGTCAAAGCGAAAAACAACAAGTCCATCGAAGCCATGCACCAGCTCAAGGAGCAAGCCGTGTGGATGAAAGAGAGCCTGCTCAAAGGCGACATCGACACCATCGGAGAGATACTCAACTTCGGGTGGGAGCACAAGAAAAAAACCGCTTCGGGCATCTCTAATCCCCTGCTCGATGACATCTACCGGACAGCTATCGGAGCAGGGGCTACGGGTGGCAAAGTGAGCGGAGCGGGAGGAGGAGGATTCATGTTTTTCTACTGCCCCGGTACAAGCCGGTACGCCGTCGAGAAAGCACTCACAGAACGGTTCTCAGGACAAGTCAAACGATACGAATTTACACAGGAAGGACTCAAGACATGGACACTATAATTCGCTCTATCGAGCAGAGTATCAGCACAAAGCAGCAAATCATTTCGAACGAACGCCTGTTGCGCACCATTCAGGAAGTGGCACAGGTGATGGTCAACGCCCTGCGCGAAGGAAAACGTATCTTATGGTGCGGTAACGGCGGTAGTGCCGCCGATGCCCAACACCTCGCCGCGGAGCTCTCCGGACGATTCTACTACGACCGTCCGCCACTCAACTCCGAAGCGCTGCATTGCAACACCTCCTACCTCACCGCCGTCGCCAACGACTACGGATACGAGCGTATCTACTCCCGCATGATAGACGGAGCTTGCCGACCCGGAGACGTACTCGTCGGTATCTCCACCTCCGGCAACTCGAAGAATATCCTCAACGCCTTCGTCAAAGCGCAGGAACTCGGGGTGATCACCGTGGCACTCACCGGACAAGACGGAGGAGCAATGAAGGAGCATGCCGGCTACCTGATCAACGTGCCTTCCACCGACACGCCCCGTATTCAGGAATCACATATTCTCATCGGACATATTATCTGCGAAATCGTCGAAGCGACCCTGTTCCCCAAACAAGCACAAAACGGATGATCAGGACAGAAGGCTTCCAGGAAGCGGTCATATTAGCCGGAGGGTTCGGCACACGCCTCGCACATCTGTTAGGCAACGTACCCAAACCCATGGCGCCTGTCTATGGCAAGCCGTTCCTGTGCTACGTACTTGACCAACTGCATTACGCAGGCATCGGGCATGTGGTACTCGCTACGGGACACCTGCATGAAGTCATCAACACCTATTTCCGAGACGGATACCGCGACATGCGTATCACCTGCTCCTGCGAGAGCACGCCTCTCTTCACCGGCGGAGCAATCGTACAGGCGGCGCAGTATATCCAAAGCGACCACTTCATCGTCCTCAACGGAGACACGTTTTTCGATGTGGACCTGCAGCAGTTATGGCGCACCCATATATCCCGTAACGCCCGTCTGACGATTGCTCTGCGGCACGTGCCCGACACCGGACGATACGGTGCTGTCACCTGCGAAGAAGACCGCATCGCCGCCTTCCGGGAGAAAGCGGACAGCCTCGGGGCAGGATATATCAACGGCGGTATCTATGCCATTGACCGCACATGGCTGATGAAGCAGGATCTGCCCGTCAAGTTCTCTTTCGAGAAAGAACTGATGCAACCGTTTGCCGGTTCGGAGGGCTTCTACGGAATGCGCTCCGACGGCTATTTCATCGACATCGGCATCCCCGATGACTACCACCGCGCGCAGCGGGAGTTTCCTTCCCTCTTCCCCCAGGACCTCTTCCTCTTCCTCGACCGGGACGGGGTGCTCAACAAGCACCTCCCGGGCGACTATGTCCGCACGTGGGAGATGTGGGAATGGCTGCCAGGCGCACTCGACAGCATGCCCAAACTGGCAAAGCGCTACCAACGTATCTTCCTCGTCTCCAACCAGCAGGGTGTCGGCAAAGGACTCATGACCCGGGACGATCTGGAGGATGTACACCGCCATATGTCAGCGGATATCGGAAAAGCAGGAGGACGCATAGACAAGATCTATACCTGTACGGAACTGGAATCGTCTCATAGCGTAAACCGCAAGCCTGAGACAGGCATGGCGTTACAGGCGCAGCATGACTTCCCCGAAGTCGATTTCAACCGCTCGGTCATGGTGGGGGATAATATCACCGACATGCTCTTCGCACGCAACGCACACATGCGCGCGGTCTATATTACTAAAGACGATCCCGTACCGGACGCGGTACGGGACATAACAGATCTCTGCATCAGAAGTCTGCCTGACTTCGCCTAATCTTCAATCTTCAGTCTTCAATCCTCAATCCTTCTCCTCCCTTGAGGGGTGGAGAACTGCCTTGACTTGGCAGTTCGAACGGCGGGAGTAGCGGGGAGCGTCACTCCAACCAGACAGCGGGAGGGGTTCCTCCTCAATTAAACGCATTCCACCCTTGTGCCCGGAGTGCTAACTCTTCGCCGTTGCGACCGATCAGGTTGCAACCGTATTCGGGTTTGGTGATATGACCGATGATATACAGGTCTTCTATCGGTATCAGTTTCTCGTAGTCATCCAGCGAACAGGTGAAGAGCAGTTCGTAGTCCTCGCCTCCGTTGAGCGCACAGGTGACGATATTGAGGTTCATCTCCTCCGCTAACGCAGCAGCCTCGTAGTCGATCGGCAGTTTGTCCTCATAGACGCAACAACCCACACCGCTCTGGGTACATATATGCAGCAGTTCGGACGACAAACCGTCACTCACGTCCATCATCGCCGTCGGTTTGACACCCGCCTTGCGCAGCGCCTCCAGGATGTCTCTTCTTGCCTCAGGTTTGAGTTGGCGTTCCAGCAGATACTCCTTGCCTTCAAACGCCTCTTGCGCTTTTTGTTCGTCGCCTACGAGTCGTTCGCGCTCCAAGAGTTGCAGACCCATATACGCCGTACCCAAGTTACCGCTGACACAGATGAGGTCGTTCAGCTTGGCACCGTTACGATAGACGATATCCTTCTCTTGGGCTACACCCAGACAGGTGATCGAAATGGTCAGTCCGGTCATGGACGCACAGGTATCGCCGCCGACAAGGTCCACATGATACCGCTCGCACGCCAGACGGATACCGCTGTACAGCGCCTCGATATCCTCTACCGAGAACCGTTTGCTGATACCCAATGACACCGTGATTTGTGTCGGCGTGCCGTTCATCGCGTAGATATCCGAGAAATTGACCACCGCCGCCTTATACCCCAAATGCTTTAACGGCACATATTCCAAATTGAAATGAATGCCCTCCAACAACATATCGGTCGTCATCAACACCCGTTGGGAGCCAAAACTCAAGACTGCGCAGTCGTCGCCGACCCCTTTCTCCGTGCTCGGCTGGACAGGCTTCTGGTCTTTGGTCAGATGTTTGATGAGACCGAACTCACCCATTGTAGCTATTTCCGTACGCTCCATAATGCTCTGAATCAGCGTCCTTTGTACATCTCTTCGTAGTATTTCTCGTACTCGCCCGAGGTGATGTTATCCAGCCATTCCTGGTTCTCAAGATACCACTTGACGGTCTTCTCGATACCTTCCTCGAACTGAAGAGACGGTTCCCATCCCAACTCACGCTGCAGTTTGGTACTGTCGATGGCATAACGCATATCGTGTCCCGCGCGGTCGGTGACATAGGTAATGAGATCGAGGTCCGCGCCTTCGGGACGACCCAACAGACGATCTACGGTCTTGATGATAGTCTTGATGATATCGATGTTCTTCCACTCGTTGAAACCGCCGATGTTATACGTCTCTGCGATCGTACCTTTGTGGAAAATAAGGTCTATCGCACGCGCATGATCCACTACATACAGCCAGTCGCGTACGTTTTCGCCCTTGCCATAAACCGGTAACGGCTTGCGGTGACGGATATTATTGATGAACAGCGGTATCAGCTTCTCGGGGAACTGGTACGGACCATAGTTGTTCGAGCAGTTGGTCACGATCGTCGGCATGCCATAGGTGTCGTGGAAGGCCCGAACGAAATGATCGGACGATGCTTTCGAAGCCGAATAGGGCGAATGGGGGTTGTACTTGGTCGTCTCATAGAAGAAGTCCTCACCGTACGCCAAGTGGTGCTCCGCCGACGAAGCGGTCGTCGTGAACGGCGGTTCGATACCCTCGGGGTGCGTCAACTGCAGTGCACCATAGACCTCATCGGTCGAGATGTGATAGAAACGCTTGCCTTCCCATTTCTCCGGCAGGCTCTCCCAGTACAGCTTGGCTGCCTGCAACATAGACAGCGTACCCATGACGTTGGTGCGGGCAAAAGTGAACGGATCCTTGATACTGCGATCCACGTGACTCTCCGCAGCGAGGTGAATGACACCCGTCACGTGCTCCTCCTGCATCAGCGCGTAGATAGTATCAAAATCGCAGATGTCCGCACGGACAAAGCGGTAGTTGGGCTTGTCCTCGATATCCTTGAGGTTCGCCAAGTTACCTGCGTACGTCAGTTTGTCCACATTGATGATACGGTACTCCGAGTACTTGTTCACGAACAAACGAACCACATGACTTCCAATGAATCCGGCACCGCCGGTAATAATAATTGATTTCATATACTTAACAATTTTCAATTTACAATTCACAAGACGTAGCGTATCTGCTTGAAATGATACGTACGTATTTCTCCTTTCTGGTCTTTTACCACAAATTCGCCTGTCGGCAAGACCTCCTCTATATGCGCCATAAAGACGCCTTCTGTATCATGGTCTGCATTCATCGTCGGCGCCGTCGATACCTCTCGCTCCACAAACGGCCAATAGCCGTCTTTGCGGTACAAGCGCGCTTTGTAATACTCCCAAGCCGGTTCTGTCAACGCCTTGTCCAGTTCGTCTAACAACTCGTTCATCAACCCGTCCAGGTCATAGTCGCAACCCGTGATCTGCTTGAGCGATATCGGATTCGGGGCATCCGACTTCCATTCTGTCTGGTTCACATTGAGCCCTATTCCGGCGATCGAGTATTTCACCTCATGACAGTCTAACAAGTTCTCTATCAGTATCCCTGCCAGCTTCTTATCACCCCAATACAGGTCGTTCGGCCATTTGATTGTCAACGGCTCGCTGTCTGCTGACAACTGACGGCTGACCATTCGGTGCAATGCCACACATACTGCCACATTAAGCGTAAACGGGGCAAACGTCAAGTGCCATTGACTGATGTCCAGCAGAATCGAGCACAACAGGTTCTTACCCGCCTCGCTCTCCCAACCGTTACCTGTCTGACCGCGCCCTGCCGTCTGATAGCCCGCACGCACATAGCCGGAGATGATCCATCTCGCTTCATCAGGAAACGTCTCGCCTCTCGCTACCATCTCCTTGATCAGCGTGTTGGTACTATGTGTGCTTTCAACTTTCAACTTTAAACTTTCAACTTTAAACTTTCAACTACCAATTACCAACTGCAGCAGGTACTGCTGTATCACCGTCTGTACGTTCTTCGCCTTTCCTGGGGCGGAGTTGATGAGGATAGCGAACACCCACGTGTCCCCGTTCGGCATATCAATATAGCCGGCGAAGTTCTTCGTTCCGGCGATCGTTCCGCTCTTGGCATGAATACGTCCCTCGAGGGCGGTCTTGGGGCACAGGCTCTTGAGCGTGCCGCTCTGTCCGCTCACGGGCAGCGAAGCCATCCATGCCTCCTTGTTCGGACTGCTTGCCATGACGGTCAACAGCTGCACGAACATCTTCGCACTCACTGCATCCTGCGGAGCCAGACCGCAGCCGTCTTTGACAATGGCATTCTGTAGCCCCACACCTCTCCGGCGCCAATAATCACGTAACAGATCCTGGCTGTTCGTGATCGTGCCCGGCAGCGTATAGCGCGTACCCAGATAGCGGAACATCGACTCCGCAAAGAGGTTGTTGCTGTTCATATTCGTCTCCTTGAGCAACTCCGACAACGGCGCCGAGTAATGCGTATAGAGGTGTATACGCCCCGGAAGGAGCGGATTGTAGTCGGCTATATACCGCGCATCCCGCTCCACTTTCACACCCGCCTCGCGCAGACGGTTCGTCAGATGACGCACCAACAGCAAACCCGGGTTAGGCAAGTCGCCTTTGACACCGAACGTACCCAAGTTGGACGGAACAGCTCCCGTCAGGTAACGCTCGCGGCTGTAGGGAAGACCGCTCACGAACGCACCGTCATAACTGATTTTGTCGCACCGCACATGGTTGATGAAACAGATATCCTCAACCTGCGGCTCCGTCTTCAGCACTTTCGCTACCGTTCCCGGTTCGCCGCTCTGCAGCACGATATTCATCGTGTTGCCGTAGTAATTGAGGGCAAAGATACCGGGCGCGTAGTAGTTACCTGCATCCTCGCAGAGCCATCCGGGGTTCTGCGCCCCGCCGTCTAACATCGTCATGTCGGCTACCACCGAACCCGTTATCCGTTGGATGCCTGTCGCTTGGACGGCTTTGACCCACTGGTCCAGGAATGCTGTCCTGCCCTTGAATCCCAACGACGGGTCGCACCCGCCGCGTACATACAGGTCACCGTGCAACACTCCCTGCTCGATGGAACCGGTGTACTCCAGTTCGGTCGCGAAACGGAAGTCAGGTCCAAGCAGCTCCAATGCCGCGCCTGTCGTCAGCAGTTTCATGACCGACGCAGGAGGTACCACTTTGTCCGAGCGGTACTCGTCTATCACCTCCCCCGTCCGCAGGTTCTTCACCAGTACGGACATATTCGCCTGCCCCGTCAGCGGATGGCTTGTCAGGAAGTTAACAGACAATAATATGGCAAAAAGAACGTTCACCCCCTATCAACTATCTATCGTATATCAAGTGATCGTTTACACTTTTACTCCTCCTTAGAGAGGATAAATTGATTAATATTTAATGATACTTATACCCCCTAGGGGGTCGC